>CAYLLY010000231.1:0-2513 GCA_964384595.1 uncultured Nitrospirales bacterium | reverse complement strand
AGCACAATGATCCCGAGCAGAGTGCTGTCAGAAACCGTGAGCCCGAACACCCAGCCGGATGCCGCATTGGGGATCGCCCGTATGACTTGGTGAGCCTCTGGAACATGCTCTTCCAATATGCTTTCGCATGGATTCATCTGTGGGGGCGCTTGCGTGACTGTGAAGATGAGTTGAACCGCCACATGCACAGTTTCGCGGCGCGGGGTCTGCTGGGCGATCCCGGCTCAGTCCCGTTACCAGCATCGCTACAAGACGAAATCATGGGCATGCTCGAAGAGATGTTTCCGCAGGCCCAGTGCCTTGGGCTTGATGTGAGCCTGGACACCATGCGCCGATTGGTTTCATTGACACATTCCGCCGTTCAAGGCTACGAGCCTCCAACGGCTAAGGAGATCCACCGCAGGCTTGTGGAATTGCGCGAAAGAATAGAGGCTGAACTGAGAGGCCGTCGTTTCCTTTTCGTGCCGGGCCAGAAAGCGGCTCTCTACGATCAGGAAGAACTCTTCGGCCGAGTCGTCGCTCAGAACTTTGGCAAGGCATCTTTCCATATTCGGGAAGCTGGCACCTGTCTTGCCCTGAGCAGGCCGACCGCCGCCGTCTTCCATCTGATGTGCGTTCTGGAAGTTGGATTGGACAGCCTAGCCGACAGCGTTGGCCTTCCATACTCGGAAAAGAACTGGGGGGTGATCCTCGACGAGATAGAAAAGAAGGCTCTTCCGGATCCTGTGTGGGTGAGTCATGCCCCTCCCTCGGGTGGAACCGACGCCGAG
The DNA here is from genome assembly GCA_964384595.1 of uncultured Nitrospirales bacterium. Lineage (GTDB taxonomy): Bacteria > Nitrospirota > Nitrospiria > Nitrospirales > NS-4 > SCTG01. The sequence continues at coordinate 1,743 of CAYLLY010000231.1, read as the reverse complement.
TCCGGGCCGGGTCCGTGGGGAGGGGCCCGGAAGTCCTTGGCGCCTGGACGCGGTCGGGCCTGCCCAGCGCGGCTCCGTGCGCATCTCCGCAGCCTGCGGCGCCCCCGTGCTGGCCCCAGCTATCCCCCGCATCCCCGAGCCGCGAGATCCCTGCCTCCTGCCTCCAGGGTTTGGGTCTCCGACCCACACGAAAGCCTGAAGAGCCGAAAAGAAGATTCAGGCAATAACGCTGGGAAAGATCCCGGCACCGCCCGATTGGGACAGAACATGGCATAGCCAAGTAGCTGTAGAGTTCTTTCATTTCAAAGAAGCGTGGCGGAATCACACGTCTCACGGGCGGGGAAAATACACCGAGAGCGAAGCCGACAAAGTTTTTCAGCACGTGAAGGCGTTTATGGAGAAACTGGCCGCACGGCTCAAGGAGAGACCGTGAAACGCGGGAGAAGTTCATCGGGTGAAACTATTTTCCGCGAGCCCGTTTCCTCCGCCCCACGCGACGTCGCTTCCGGGCCGCACGGATGCGTTTCTCAACCTCCGATTTCGGCACGGCCATGATTCGCTGCATGGCATTGAGAAACCGTTCGGCGTCGGTCAACTCTCGCGTCTGCGGGGGCGCCTCACGCATCAGACCCTCCCGTTCAAGCGAGTTTCTGTGCCAGATGCTCGTCAAGAATCTCGCGCACCGTGAACGGCACGATGACCTTGTGGGACTTGCGGAAGTAGGCATCGATCTCGCTCAGTGCGTCCGAGGTATAGGCGAACGACACGAAAAACCCTTTCGTCCGGTCCTCGCGCGTCATCACCGCCTCGAAGGCGTCGATGTCGGGTCGCCCGGCTCTGTCCTTCTGCTTGACCTGGATCGGATACCACGCGTCCATGAAGTCGAATTCGGTAGCCTTCCGTGTCGGGACGGCAGAGACAGGATAGATTCGCCCATCAATGCCCATATCGCCAACCTTCGCTTTGTTCGGGATACCGCCGAGCGCAATGACGGCCCAGTTCTCGAACTCGAACGGCGGAATCTTTCGCAACTGTTCCTCGCTCCACGGGAGATCGCGCACCACAAAGCCGCGACCGGCCCGCCACAGTTTCTCGTCTTCCCTGAGCCCGCAGTCTTTTCTCAGTCGCTTCGCCATGACTCGGCATGCGGTGGGCGACATGTCAATGCCGATCCATTGGCGTTTCAAGGTCTGCGCCGCGACCAGCGCAGTGCCACAGCCACAAAAGGCGTCAAGCACGACGTCGTTCTCGTCGCTGCTGGCCCTGACGATGCGATCCAGCAGAGCCAATGGCTTTTGCGTCGGGTAGCCCAAGCGCTCCTCACTCCCCGAAATTACGGCGCTGATATCATCCCAGAACGTTTGAAGCGGAACGCCCGGCATCTCATCGATGTAGTGCTTGAGCATGGGCATGCCGGTCGTCCGATGGTAGATCAATCCCTTCTCTTTGAAGCTGGCCATCTTTTCTTTGGAGTAGGCCCAGTAGCGCCCCTTGTACGGCTTGATTTTGCGACCATCTGGGGCGTGCCATTCATAGGAGGTATCGCCGCCGGGCTTGTTCGCGGTCATGTCGGACACGCGGAACCGGCGGCCTGCATCGTCCTTGTAGCGGTAGTTTTGGGCCAGGTAGTTCTCGGTGTACGTGGTGTAAAGCCTATTCCAGGTCCACTTCTCGGAGGCCGTATAGAAAAAGCGCTCTTCACCAGAATCTGTACGGCCCCCAGGCTGGAGGCGGGGGCTGAGA
>CAYLLY010000230.1:0-2515 GCA_964384595.1 uncultured Nitrospirales bacterium | reverse complement strand
GGAAAAAGGAGTACGACCGGCGGGAGACCATCAAGACACGCGAAGCCGGCCGCGAGATGGAACGGGCCATGAAAGGCGGGCGGCGGGGAAAGAAGTAGCCGCCCTCAGTCGCGCCGAGCCGCAACTTTCGCCAGCGCTTGGCGGATTCCCTTTTTCGCGCCGGTCGTGACCGGCTTCCCATGGTTGGGGCACAGCACTTTGAACCGCAGGTCCAGGAGGCGCCGCACGCTGACGAGCGTGCCCTTCGGATCGTCCTGGTATTCGCCGGCTACGAAGGCCAGGCCGCGGCGGCCGACATTCGTGAGGAGATCGGCGCAGAACACCACGCCTCCGCCTCGTTTGAGGTACAGGGAGTAGTGCGCGTCGGTCGGGCCGGGCGAGTGCACGGCCTTCAAGCCGCCGGGCAGGCGGGCGCCGGGGCCGTACCGGCGGTCCGGCGTCGTCTCTACGAAATCCACCGCGCGCCGAGGGGCATAGACCAGGACCTTGAAGGTGTCCTGATAGCGCCTAGCGGCGCGCTCATGGCAGGAGGCGGTCAGGCAGATCGCGTCCACCGTGCCCAGCTTCTTCAGGTCGCGTGGGCGCATCGGCAGCGGATCGATCAGGACCGCGCGCCCCTTCTCCACCACCACGTAGCCGTCGCTCTCGAAATCGATCCGGTCATCGTGCATGGTGAAGCAATAGACCCCCGGCACCACTTCCCCGACCAGCTTTGCGATTCCTTTCGGCTCCGGCATCGCGTCCTCCGCTACCGCTCCATTTCCCGCAGCTACGGTAGTTTGTTGACCCTGATGAGCGGGGGCACGCTCACCGCCGCCCATACGCCTTCCAGCAGGACGAAGCCCCACTGCGACGCCCGGAACGCGATGACCGTGAGGATGACCGCGCCGACGAGGTTCAGCCAGTGGTACGTGGCATGCGTGCGGTCGAGCCATCCATATTGATGCGCGGCATAGGCCGCCAGAATCATCACCGCCCCCACGATCGAGATAATCTGTTCCATAGGAATTCCTTTTGGTCCTCCGTCGGTTCGCGGCTAGGTCGCGTTTGCCTCCCGTTTTTCTTCCTTGGGCTTGAATTTTGCCGCATCGAGAATCGACCACAGGTGAATAATCCAACCGAGAAAAACGAACCAGAGGATGATGGCGAGGACGAACTGGACAATGGCCATCACGAGGCGTCCCTGAAGAAGCTGCCCCAGGCCCGGAATGAAGAAACTGCACAATGCGGCCAGCACATTGCCCCCGGAGCCCTGCCCCGCCATCAATTCCTCCTATCTGCGATAACAAACCTCAAAGCGATTTCCGCAAGGGTCCTCGAAAAAGACGGCGTAATAATCGGTCTCCCCCGGTTGGGGAATCTCATGAGCGGGTCCTTCGACGTTTCGCGCTCCCGCACGGACGGCAATCTCAGCCAGCCTATCCACCTCGCCGGTGCTGTCCGCCCAAAACGCGACACGGCATTCGTTGGCCACGTGCTGCGGCGACTCGGCAACGCCGAAAAACTCCATGACGCCGTCTGCGCCGGCGACCTCAAACTGCAACCACCCCTCGATCGTGGCGTCGCGAGTGAACCCGAGCGCGGGCAAGAGCGCTTCGTAGAACGGTCGCGCCTCGGAAAGGCTGCGCACCCGGAGATCAATGTGATCATAGCGTCGCGGCATGTGGGCTTAACGAGAACCGGCACATCATCTTGCCAGTAGGTAATACGCGCCCAGGCCCAGCGCGAAGAGCACCACGAGCCAGCCGATGAGCTTGCCCTTGGCTTCCGATTGGGCCCGCTGAAAGTGTTGTTGCAGGACCGGATCGCGGCGGACATAGCCGTCCACAAGGTCCTTCGCGTCCTTGAGATCGAGCTTTCGCTCCAGCCGGAGGATCTTGATCGCCTCGATCTTGTTCCCCCGCCGCAGCGCCTCAACGGCCATCACAGGCAGGCCGGCGTCCTCGCCCGTTCCAGTCATCGCAACATCAGCGCGCGCAGGAGCCCGCGCTCTCCGGAGCGCAGGTCTTGTCCAGGATGAAGTACACCGGGCAGAAGCCGGTCACCCCGCTCTGGATGAGCACGACCCCGATCACGCCCGGCACGAGCAGCCACAGCGGGTCCACATAGTACCCGAGCGCCACACCCGCCGTGACCACCACGCCGACGATGGCATCATGTATCCGTCGCTTTGCGTTCATGATGGGTCCTCCTTGTTGGGGCTAAGTCGAGTCCGACCACCTACCCGAAAGAAAGTAGCCTGTCCCCTTTCCCGTCCCAGCAAAACTCTTCTACACCAACCTCAATGCAGGCTATTTCGTTCGCCGCATCGTGTCAAGCCTCTCGCCTCGAAGACCCCTGTAAGGCTTGTACCTATTTGGATACACCCTTGCTGCGGGTGGCGTCAATGTCACCGGAGGCGAGCGGGTGACATCGCATGGGCGCCCGGGTACCCGTTGCTCCGGGAATGCAACGGGTGAACAGCGCGGGGCGTACAGCCGGGTTCCGGGACTTCGACGGCGGCCCGACCCGTTGC
>CAYLLY010000229.1:0-2570 GCA_964384595.1 uncultured Nitrospirales bacterium | reverse complement strand
GGCCCGTCGTGGTCAACGAGGCGTTCATGCGCGTGGTGGGCAGGAATCCCGTGGGTGTCCGGATCCGCATGCTCCAGCGGCGCAGCGACGGCGGTTGGGGAGAGCCGGGGCCCTGGCACGAGATCGTCGGCGTGGTCACCGATTTGTGGACGGTCCCGGCCGATTGGAGTGGGGCGGCGTACATCTATCGCGCGGGCTCGACGGCGGAGCTCGATCCTGTCGTGGTCGCGGTGCGCGTCGCGGGGGACGCAGCGCCGCTTGCGCCCCGCGTCGCCGCCCTTGCGCGGCAGGTCGATGCGGGGCTACAGCTCCGGGACATCGCCACACTCCAGGAGACCGTCGCACAGCAGCAGGCGGAGGGCATCGGCGGCGTCGTAATCGGTAGCATTCTGCTCGCGGCGGTGGTCTTCTCTGCGGCCGGCCTGTATGCGCTCATGGCCGTCGCCGTGGCGCGTCGCACCCGCGAGATCGGTATTCGTCTCGCACTCGGCGCCAACCCCCGGCACGTGCTCGGCAGCGTGTTCGCTCGTGCCGGTCGTCAGCTCGGCGGCGGCATCATCGCCGGCAACAGCCTCATCCTGTTCCTCGCGTGGCGCGCCGACAGCCTGACCGCGGATCTCCTCGTCTCGTCGGTGATCACGTCCGTCATCATGGCGGCCGTGGGCGTGCTGGCGTGCGCCGCACCGGCGCGCCGAGCGCTGCGTGTTCAACCGACCGAGGCGCTGCGGCAGGTTTGACGTGTGTCTTGGGACCTCCGAGATCGCGCGTGGTCCTCGGAACCGGAATAGCTCGCGAGAAGTCGCCCAGTGTTGACCAATCCAGGACGGCTCCGAGAGTGGTGAGCCAGATGCCGGCTGTTTATGAGATGGCTAGATGGCTTTAACTCAGAACTAGGAACTCAGAACAAAAGCGATCCAGGCAGATCTTAAACTCAAGCGTGGAATAAGTCTTTTCACCATCGTTCGAGATCCGTATGAATCCGTGGTTCCTGTGATTTCTCCGTGCCTCTGCGCCCCTGAGGCAAATCCGGTTACTCGGGGAGGACGCGGCCGGGGCGTTCACCGGTGGCTTTGCCGAGGTTCCAAACCAGCGCGCCGTTGACGAAGACCTTCTCGATGCCGTCGGCCAGTTTGAACGGTTCAGTGAAGGTGGAGTTGTCAATTACGACCTCGGGATTGAAGAGAACGAGATCCGCTTTCTTACCTTTGCGGATGAGGCCGCGGTCTTTCAGCCTGAGCCGCATCGCGGGGAGCGACGTCATCTTGCGGACAGCTTCGGTGAGCGTGAGCCACTGCTTCTCGCGCACGAAGCGGCCGAGCACGCGCGGGTAGGTTCCGGCGCCGCGGGGATGCGGCACGCCGATGCCGCCGTCGCTGGAGACCATCACCCACGGCAGGGCATAGAAGGCGCGCAGGTCGTCTTCGGTCATGGAGTGGCAGACAATGCCGGCCTCGTCGTCGTCCACGATGCGCGTGTAGAGTTCGACGGGCGTGATGCCCTCGGCGCGCGCAATCTCCTCGAGTGTCTTGCCCACGTACGCCGGCTTTGACGGAAGCCGCACAATGGTGATGTTCTTTGCGCCACCCACGTCCGCGAGTGCTTTCTCCACGCTGGCTGGGTCCTTCCACTGCTTGTTGGGCACCAGCACTTTGAGGTTCGACATCCACGCCGTGTAGGGGTAGCAGTCGGCGGTGACGTCGAGCCCACGGTCGCGCGCCTCTTCCACCATGCGGATCACTTCGCCGGGCTTGCCCCACACGCCGACAGTGCCGAGCTTGATGTGCGTAATCTGCGCGGGGATGCGCGCCTGCTCGGCGATGGTGATGACTTCGCGGACGGCGTCGAGCGTCTTATCGGCCTCGTCGCGAATGTGCGAGATGTAGAAGCCTTTGTGTTGGGCTGCCACACGGGCCAGCGCGATGACCTCTTCCGTGGTGGCATAGCTTCCCACCTCGTATTCGAGGCCAGAGGAAAGGCCGACGGCGCCTTCGCGCATGCCCTGCTCGACCAGCTTTTCCATCTGCGCGATTTCATCGGGGCGCGCGGCCCGGCGGAAATCGTCGCCCATCACTTTGCGGCGCACCGTGGCATGGCCCACCAGCATCACCAGGTTTACCGCCGGCGGTCCCTTGCGGCGCGCGGCAAGGTACTCGGCGATCGGCCAGGGCGAGCCGCCGTCCTGCCCCAGCACCACGGTGGTGATACCTTGCGACACCTGCGTGGGCGCTCCCGGCTCGCTTTCGAGGCCCTGTGTCGAGTGGTTGTGCGTGTCAATGAACCCGGGAGCTAGCGCCAGCCCCTGCCCATCAATCGTAGGCTCGCGCAGCTTGGGCTTGAAGTTGCCGACGTCCACAATCTTGTCGCCGCGCACGCGCACGTTGACGATGCGCGGCTTGCGCGTGGAGCCATCCACCACCGTGGCGCCCACAATCACAAAGGAGCGCGGGCGGCTCGGCTCCGCAGCCGCGGCTCCACTGACGGTACAAAGGAAACAAAGTGCCAGCAGTGCTATGGAAAGGACTCTTCGCATGTTTTTCCTAACTCGACGGACTTGCCAAGATAAACGTTGC
>CAYLLY010000228.1:0-2600 GCA_964384595.1 uncultured Nitrospirales bacterium | reverse complement strand
GAGGCGGTGCTGGACGTTGTGCGGCGCTATCCGGAGCTCCGCACGGTGGACATCACTGGCGGCGCGCCGGAGATGAATCCGCACTTCGAGTACTTGGTGGAACGGTGCCGCGCGATGGGGCGGCACGTGATGGACCGTTGCAACCTGACCGTCTTCTTCGTGCGGGGCAAGCAGCATCTGCCGCAATTCCTCGCCGGCCATCAGGTGGAAGTGATTGCCTCACTGCCCTGCTATCTTGAAGAGAACGTGGATCAGCAGCGGGGCAAGGGGGTGTACAGCCGGAGCATCGAGGCGCTGCGGCTTCTCAACGCGCTGGGCTACGGAATGGAAGGCACCGGCCTGGTTCTCAACCTGGTCTATAACCCGTTGGGTCCCAAGCTACCACCTCCGCAGGCCGGCCTGGAGGCCGACTACAGGGACGAGCTGGCGACGCGCTTCGGCATCCGCTTCAACAGCCTGTATACCATCGCGAATATGCCCATCAACCGTTTTCTCGACGACCTGCATCGCTCGGGCCAGTACGACATGTACATGGAACGGCTCGTCGCGAGCTTCAATCCGGGCTCCGTGGATGGGCTGATGTGCCGGAACCTGATCAGCGTGAACTGGGACGGCCGCCTCTCCGACTGCGACTTCAACCAGATGCTGGACCTGCCGGTGGACGGGGCGGCGCCACAGACCATCCACGCATTCGATCTTGCCCTGCTCGCGCGCCGGCGCGTGGTCACGGGGCTGCACTGCTACGGCTGCACGGCCGGCGCCGGCTCCTCCTGCGGCGGCGCGCTCGCCTAAGGATCGTCCATGGAATTCTCGCTGCTCGCGCTGCTGTTGGTCATGGCGCTGGCCTACGCCAACGGCACCAACGACGTCTCCAAGGCGATTGCGACCCTGGTTGGCAGCGGCGTCACCGACTACCGCGCCGCCATCATCTGGGGGACGATATGGACGGTCGCCGGCGCAGGCCTCTCGGCCCTGGTGGCGAGCGCCATGCTGAAGACCTTCAGTGCCGGTCTCATTCAGCCGGGGGCTGCGCCGCCGCCCGCGCTGGCGCCGGCGATCCTCATCGGCGCGATGGGGTGGGTGCTCGTGGCGTCGCGGATGGGCCTTCCGGTGTCCACCACGCACGCGCTGACCGGCGCCCTCGTCGGCGCGGGCCTGCTGTCCATCGGCGGTCAGGGGCTTGTCTGGTCGGCCATCGCCGGCAAGATCGGACTCCCGCTGCTGCTGAGTCCGGTTCTCGCCGTCGCGGTATCTTTTCTCCTCCATCCCGTGCTCAAGCGTGCCGCTTCCAGTTGGGAGGGGACCTGCTTGTGCGTGATGCCGGCGTCCCGCGCCTTGGTGACCATTGATGCGCGGGGCAATACCCGCACCCTGCTTCAGACGAGCGCGCTCGGCCGGCCGGTCGTGGCGGTACCGGCGCAATGCGATCGCGCAGGCCTGCGAGGCTTGACGTTCGGCTTGGACAGCGTGCATTGGCTCTCCAGCGGGCTCGCCTCGCTGGCACGGGGCGCGAACGATACGCCCAAGATTATGGCGATGCTCCTGCTGGGGAGCGCGGCGGCGTTCTGGCCGAGCGTGACCGTGAAGGTCGGCGCGCTGGCGGCCGTGGCGCTGGCGATGGGGCTCGGCAGCTACGTCGGCGGTCTCCGCGTGACCGAGGTCCTGGCGGAGAAGGTCACGCGCATGGACCATGTCGAGGGGCTGTCGGCCAACCTCACGACATCGTCATTGGTGCTCGTCTCGGCCACCATGGGCTTGCCGGTTTCCACGACGCACGTCAGCAGCTCGGCGATCGTCGGTATCGGGCTCCTGAAGGGCCGGCGATCCGTCCGCTGGGAAACCGTCCGTGACATGGTGCTGGCCTGGATCGTCACGCTGCCGGTTGCCGCCTTGCTGGCGGCGCTGGCCTATGTCATCCTGAGTAGGCTAATCTAGAAGCCTGATTTACTTCCAACGCAAGCCGGACGCCGTCTTCACCGCGATTCTGCACGCGGCTCTCGAGCGCGAGCTCGCGAAGATCGTTGTGCTCAGGACCTGCCACGATCTGGATGCGTGGGAAGCGTGCTACCCCCATGTCTCGCGCCGGTTCACCCTCCAATCCGTGCTCCCGACTCTCGTACGGGTATTAGGAATCAGCCAGGCCCTTGCCGTCTATCGGATCACTGAGAGCCATTGGCTCGTCCTCTACGAATGTCTGGAGAATTATTGCGCGGAACTGAACGATGTCGCGCCGAGCCAGCCGGACGGCCTGCTGCCGGTCGGGGACTATCGGCTTGGGGAGATCGACTTCGATGCGCTGGTCGCGTGGTACTTCTGGGACACGGATTTTCTGGTGCCTCCCGGCGCGAGCGAGTCCCCCCAAGGCGTGTCGGGCGCCGCGCACGGGTGGCGAGCCGATTCGGATGAGCTGCACGTCGAGAAGGTCGAGGAGCCGGAGTGGGGCGAAGGCGCGGCCCCATGCTTCAGGCCGGGCTCCCGCCGCTACCCCGACTGGGACGAAGGCGCGGAGTTTTAAGCGAGAGGCCAGGGCGGTTCGTTATTTCTCCTTTTCCTTGCCGTAGGCCTTGCCCTTTTTAACGGTCGTCAGCGCGCCCGTGACC
>CAYLLY010000227.1:0-2623 GCA_964384595.1 uncultured Nitrospirales bacterium | reverse complement strand
AGTGGAAGCTCTTCAGCAGCACGAGCAACAGCCTCCTCCGCACCACGTTCAGCGACACTCTGATCCCGGTTCCGTAACCCCGCATGGCCGCAAACACGGTTTCGGTGCGCTGCTGCGTGGCGGGCGGCGGTCCGGCCGGAATCATGCTGGGGCTGCTGTTGGCCCGCGCCGGCGTCGACGTGCTCGTCCTGGAGAAGCATGCCGACTTCCTGCGGGACTTCCGCGGCGACACGATCCACCCCTCCACGCTCGAGGTCATGCACGAGCTGGAACTCCTCGAAGGCCTGCTGAAACTGCCGCACCAGAAAGCGCCGCGCCTCAATGCGCAGTTCGGCAACCTGGCGCTGACAATCGCGGACTTCACCCATCTGCCGACGCATTGCCGCTTCATCGCGTTCATGCCGCAGTGGGACTTCCTGAACTTCCTCGCCGAACGCGGCGCCCGCTATCCGACGTTCACGTTGCGGATGCGGTCCGAGGTGACCGGGCTGATCGAGGACGCGGGACGTGTCGTCGGGCTCCAGGCCACGACCCCGGACGGCCCGTTGGAAGTGCGCGCCAGCCTGGTCGTCGCCGCCGACGGCCGGCACTCCGTCATCCGGGCACGAGCCGGCCTCACAGTGAACGAGTTCGGCGCGCCCATGGACGTGCTGTGGTTCCGCCTGCCCCGGCGGCCCGGCGACCCGGAAAACCCCATGGGCCGCTTCGACATCGGGCGGATCTTCATCATGCTGCCCCGTGGCGACTACTGGTAGGGCGGCTTTGTGATTCCCAAGGGATCGCTCGAACAGCTCCGGGAGAGAGGGCTGCCGGCCTTCCGCGACGGCATCGCACAGATCGCGCCGTTTGTCGCCGACCGCGTCGGCGAACTGCAGGAGTGGAACGCGATCAAGCTGCTGACCGTCCAGGTCGACCGGCTGACGCAATGGTATCGCTCGGGCCTCCTCTGTATCGGCGATGCGGCGCACGCGATGTCGCCGGTCGGCGGCGTGGGCATCAACCTCGCGATCCAGGACGCGGTCGCCGCCGCGAACCTGCTGGCCGCGCCGCTGCGCGCGGGCCGGCTGACCACCGACGACCTGCGCCTGGTGCAGCGGCGGCGCGAGTGGCCGACCCGCCTGACCCAGCGGATGCAGATATTCGTCCAGAATCGGGTCATTCGACGTGTGCTGGGCAGCACGGGCCAGCTCGTGCCGCCGCTCCTCTTCCGGCTGCTCGCGCGCCTCCCGTTTCTGACCAGGATCCCCGCCCGGCTGATCGGCATCGGCTTCCGCCCCGAGCACGTGCAGCACTAGCTGCCCCTCCCCGCCACCCGGCCATCTTAATTTCCATTGACACGTCTCCGTACCGGAGACAGACTATTGGGAAGTGAAGCCGTATGCGGAGGCCATGCATGCTGCCGACCAGAGGATACGCCGCCAAAAGCCCTTCCTCCAGGCTCGAACCGTTCACCTTCGAGCGGCGCGATCCGGGTCCCCGCGATGTGCTCATCGAAATCCTCTACTGCGGCATCTGCCACTCCGACATCCATCAGGCCCGGGACGAGTGGGGCGGCGCGATTTTCCCCATGGTCCCCGGGCACGAAATCGTCGGACGCGTGACGCGCGTCGGATCCAAGGTGAAACGCTTCAAAGTGGGCGAGCCAGCCGGCGTCGGCTGCTTCGTGGATTCCTGCCGGCGGTGCGCGAGCTGCAAAAAAGGCCTGGAGCAGTACTGCGAGGAGCACGTGGTCTGGACGTACAACGGCACCGAGAAAGACAAGAAGACGCCGACGTACGGGGGCTACTCCTCGCACATCGTCGTGGACGAGCAGTACGCGCTCAAAATCTCTCCGAAGCTTCCGCTTGCGAACGTCGCCCCCCTGCTCTGCGCCGGGATCACCACGTACTCGCCGCTCAGGTATTGCAAGGTCGACCGGGGCCAGCGAGTCGGGGTGGTCGGGTTGGGCGGGTTGGGTCACATGGGGATTAAGCTGGCCGCCTCGATGGGCGCGAAGGTCACGGTCTTCAGCACCTCCACGTCAAAGGAACGGGATGCGCGCCGACTGGGCGCGCATGACTTTATCCTCTCGAAAGACCCGAAAAACTTCGAAGCGCACGCCAATCGGTTTGACTTCATCCTCGACACGGTCTCCGCGCCCCATGACCTCAATGCGTATCTGAATCTCTTGCGCAGGGACGGGGCGCTGGCGCTGGTGGGCGCGTCGCCCGAACCTCTGCCAGTCGGGCCTTTCTCGCTCATCCACAAGAGAAGGACACTCCTGGGCTCGCTCATCGGCGGCATCCGCGAGACGCAGGAGATGCTCGATTACTGCGCGAAAAAGAAGCTGACGTCGGACGTCGAAGTGATTCCCATCCAACAGGTCGACGCAGCGTACGACCGGACGGTCCAAGGAGACGTTCGCTACCGTTTTGTCATCGACATGAAAACCCTCCCCTTTTCCCCCCAGTAGCAGGGTCATCACGCCATGCAGAAACTGAGCAAGCCGTGCCCACGACCCGGTTGCGGCGGGGAAATGCTCGGCCGGAGCACATCCGCGCTGTTCACGCCGACCATTAATCCCAAGACCGGCGATGGGGTCCTCTACTGCGGCCGCTGCGAACAGAAGGAATACCGGTACAAG
>CAYLLY010000226.1:0-2653 GCA_964384595.1 uncultured Nitrospirales bacterium | reverse complement strand
CGAATTCCAGGGCCGGATCGCCCAGCGACGCGCGCAGGACGTTGCGCCCGATGCGCCCGAATCCGTTAATGCCGATGCGAATGGCCATGATGGTCGAATCTTAAGGGAACGGTACCGAGGAGTCAACCGCCTTTTCGCTCTTCTTTAACCGCGTTTCGGGAAAAGCTGGGTAAGGAGTTGCCTGGTTGTGTAGAGCACGATTCCCGTGTGTTCGAAGTCGCGGTCGTTGGTCCAGAGCGGGAGATCGAGGTGCAGAGCCAGCGCAAGGGTATCCACATCGCCCGGGTCGCGTCTCCCGATAAGGGTTTTCGCTTTAGGAATTGAGCGGCGATACGCCGATGCAGGGTAGGGTGAGAGTGGCAGTAAGGTCAGGAGGAAGTCCAACACATTCGGGTCGAGCCCTGCTTTCGATGAGAGGATGGGAATGTAGGTTCTGACTTCGCCCAGGACGAATTCGGGAACGGCGAATTCTTCCGTTCCGGATTCAAAGAAGACGCGCCGCGCGTTTCCTCCGAGAAGCGCGGACAAGATGGGATTGGCGTCCACGACGAGCCGTGCGGGCACTCTTGAAGTCGGCAAGCAAACCCTCCTCGGTCAAGCCTCGTTCCTTGACCGCCATGCGGATGCTGTCGGTCAGTGCATGGAAGAGGTCGCGCTTGATCTCAAGCGGGAGCGTCTGACCCATGGCCGGCATGAAAAACCCCACGACCTTGCCGTGCCGCGTGATCATGACCGGCTCATGTTGCTTGAGCATCTGCGTGGCGCGGTCTCGAAAATCCCTGACGGACGCCGTAATCATGTGCCCACCCTTGTGCCCACAATTTTAGCTGCTCTGAACTGACCTGTCAACCCCATGCAGTGGTTTGACCTGCAATCAGATTGGTAGTAAGGTTCCTCACATGTCTAAGCCCACCAAGAAAAACATCAGAGCCGCCTGCGGCATGCTCACAAGCAAAACCTCCGTCACCAAGGCCTTGCTCAACCCGGGTTATTCGTGATGGTTCGTGACGAAACCGCGCAGACGCCAGGCGAAACGGGCGCTTGGAGTCGCGAGGGAGGGAGGCGTACTCGTTGCAGTACGTTGACCGACTAAGCGGCGAGACCGCCCGTTGCAGCGGAGTATCCGCGGTTGCAGTAGAAGCATTCATGAATAATCCGGGTTAGAGAGCGCGCCAGAGACAAGAAACGCGAAGAGGCCAAGCTGAAAAACCGACGGTCTTGGTGATTGCAGCACACCTTTGCTGGTTCCCCGCGAGTTTATTCGGGCTCATTTCAGAACAAGTAGGCCTTGTTCAATCGACGGATCAGTGAACTTTCCACTTGCGGCAGGTTTACTATTCAGCTAGTTTAACAAGCATGGCTAGTGGATCAAGCAGCAAAATAAACCAGCTCCTCAAAATATGGCCGTCCGGCGCGGTGGCGGTGTTGCCGTGGCTGGAAAAGCAGGGAGTCTATCAGCAACTGGTTCATGAGTATGAAAAGACCTCCTGGGTACGACGGGTGGGTCGGGGGGCCTATGCCAGGGCAGGCGATAAGGTCGAGTGGACCGGCGGTCTGTATGCTCTCCAGGAGCAATTGGGGCTTCCCATACACGTGGGCGGAAAAACCGCGCTTCACATGCAGGGGTATGCTCATTTCCTGCCGATGGGGAAAGGCACAACGGTGACGTTGTTCGGGCGTCCCGACGTCAAACTGCCCATGTGGTTCAAGCAATACCGGTGGGGCGTCAAGGTCCGGTATACGGCGACGAATCTTTTTACCAGCGACACAGGCCAAGGACTGACAACAAGAGAAATGGGCTTCTACGCGGTCAGCGTGTCCGCGCCCGAGCGGGCCATGATGGAGATCCTCTATGGGGTGCCCAAAGAAGAGTCGTACGAGGAAGCCAAGCTGCTCATGGAGGGGCTGACGACGTTGCGTCCCCGGGTCGTGCAGACGTTGCTCGAACACTGCGCCTCCGTGAAGGTCAAGCGCCTGTTCATGGTGCTGGCTGAAGGCTGCCGACATGCCTGGGTCAAGAAACTCGATCTGTCGAAAGTGGACTTCGGCAAGGGAAAGCGCATGTTGGTCAGGGGAGGGCGGTTTGATTCCAAATACAACATCACCGTCCCGGAGACGGGCGACAGGGGGAGCGCGTCTGGAGAGCGGGCGTGAAAGAGAGCCCGTATTTCAAGCAGGCGGAATTGATGCTCAGGGCGATCCCGCACGTGGCGGCAGAGACCTGTTTTGCGTTGAAGGGCGGAACGGCGATCAATCTGTTTGTGCGGGACATGCCGCGGCTGTCGGTGGATATTGATCTTGCCTATCTGCCGGTTGAGGAGCCGCGTGAAACAGCCCTGGACAAGATCGGCTAGGCCCTCAGTCGCATCGAGGCGGCAATCAAGAAGGCGATTGCGGGCACGAAGGTTCAGGAGAGTCGGGCGCAGGGACAGGAGCGCATCACAAAGCTCATTGTGGCAACCGGACAGGCGCAAATAAAAATCGAGCCGAACGACGTCATTCGTGGATCGGTCTTTCCGGTCGAGGAGCGCGAGTTGACCCTGCGCGCGGAGGAGATGTTTGAGCGTTCGGTCACGGCCCGAACGCTCTCGGTCCCTGATCTGTATGGGGGCAAGCTCTGCGCCGCGTTGGACCGCCAGCATCCGCGGGATCT
>CAYLLY010000225.1:0-2663 GCA_964384595.1 uncultured Nitrospirales bacterium | reverse complement strand
GGCACGTACTTCTTGTTCGAGATCATCACGTGGCACTCGGACATGCGCAACAGGTTCTCGGCGTTCGAGCCGATGTCCATGTCCTCGTCGCTGTGCACGCCGATGCGGCCCATCACGAGCATCCAGGGCTTCTCCCGGCGGACGAACTGGAGGACCTTCTCGAAAGCCTTGCCGTCGAGGAGGGTCGTCTTAATGTCCTGCCCTTCGGCCTGGGCGATCTCGCGGGCGATGTCCAGGTGCGCCTGGTAGATCTTGGCCAGGCCGCTGTCGATGATCTCCTCGTGCAGCTTCTCCTGCTCCTTGAACCGGAACACCTTGCCGGCTTCCTCGTTGAGGACGCCGGAGATGCTGTGGAAGGCGGCGTAATGGAAGTACGGATCGAAGGCCGAGACGGCTTCCACCGGCTTGTTCAGGGCCTTGCCGAGAGTCAGCGCGGTCTTGAGCCCGCCGAAGGAATAGTGGCTGCCGTCCAGGGCGACCACGATGGACCCGCCGTTCATCGGATGGGTGTTCTTGATGATCAGCATGTCCGAGGCGCGCACGCGCCGGACGACGCGCTCGGTGACCCCGCCGATGACGCTGTCCTTCACGGCGCCCACGCCCAGGGCGCCCATGATGACGAGGTCATAGGCGTTTGTGTTGATGTCCTCGACGAGGACCTTGAAGTTGCGGCCTTCCAGGGAGCGCCGCTCGACCGGGATGTTCGCCTCGGCGGTCTTTTTGTCGACGATGTCGAGGTAGGAGTCGGTGATGATCTGGAGGCCGCGGGTGATCAGCGAATCGTGGATCTGCCGCTGCCGCTCCAGCTCGTTCTCGTCATGGTATTCCTCGGGGAGGCCCGCTTCCATCTGCTTGAAGCGCTTGTCGTGCATCTTGGCCGCGTACACGTGGCTGCCCACGAGTTTGGCCCCGAAGGTCTTGGCCAACGAGACTCCGACGTCCAGCGCCATGTTGGAGTAATCGGAGTTGTCGACCGGGACGTAGATCGTCTTATACATGCCGTCTCCTTACCGAAACACCCGAGCCTGGCCGCCACAGTAGGAAAATAGGGTGAAGCGAGGGGGTATCCTAGCACCGAAAATTGAACAATTGCAACAGTTTTCCTGGGTCAATGGACCTGATTTCCCGCCGACTTGCGGGAGTTGAGAATCTCGTCCAACGTCAATAAAACGTCCCGTCCGGAGTTCAGCTCCACCCCCCGCAGGAGGTTCTGGTCGGCGTACTTTCCGGTTCCCCAAGGCCGGGGATCGCGGCTGCCTGTGCGCGGGCCCTGCTTGCGGTTCCAAGCGGCCAGGCAGGCCTTGCCGATCAGCTTGTTGAGGGGGGCGGGGTTGTAGAGCAGCTTCCGGATGCTGGTCGGAGTGAGCATCAGCGGGTTGTAGCCCGACGTCAGATACCCTTCTTCCAACAGCCGGTGCTCGAGGTCGGTGTTCGGCTGGATGCCCAGGAAGAACATCATGGGGAAGACCCGGTCTTCGCCGAGGATGGCCGCGACCTTCTTATAGGACTCGATGGAGTCCCGGAGCGTCGCTTCCGTCTCGTCCGGCGCGTTGAGCGAGTAGTTGAGGATGATCTTGCCTGTGAATCCGGCCTCGGCCAGGTAGTGGCAGCCGTCGTACAGGCGGTCCAGCATGAAGCCCATGTGCAGCCCGTTCAGGACCTCCTGCGAGCCGGACGTGATGGCCACTTCCAGGTCGCCGACGCCCGACCGGACCATGAGTTTGGCGAAGTCCGCCGTGATGAGCGACGTCCGGATATAGCCGGACCATTCGATCTTCAGCTTCTCGGCGATGATCCGCTCCATGATCTCGGTGCACTGGGGATAGGCGGCCTTGCCGGTGATGAACTGGGCGTCGGTGAACCAGAATCGGCGCGTGCCCCACTGGTGATAGTGCTGCGCGATGTCCTTGGCGACCAGCACGGCGGGGCGGTACCGGACGGATTTGCCCTCCAGGTAGGGATAGAGGCAGAAAGCGCAGTCGTAAGGACAGCCGCGCTTACTCTGCACGCCGATGCAATCGTGGGTGTAAGCGTGGTATTGGGGAAAGATGGAGGCGATGTACGGCAGGTCCACCGTGAAGTCGCCAAGGTCTGTATAGCTCTGCCCCAGGCCTTTGATGGTCTTCCCATTCTGTCGCGTGATGAAGCGCTCGCCGTCGAGCGGCTTGCCCTCGATAACTTTCAAGATGGCTTCTTCGCCCTCGCCCAGGATGCCGATGGTGCCATCCGGCAGTTTTTCGATGAGCTGGTCGGCGAAGGCGCCGAAGGCCCCGCCGCCGATCATGATCTGCGCATCGGGGCAGGTCTTGCGGACCAGCCAGGCATGCGCGAGGTTGGCGCGGATGCCGGAATAGTACTGATAGAGCGATTTGACGCCCGAGAGCGACGCCGCGAGTTTCTTGAGGGGGTTGTTTGAGTAATAGAAGGTGAAGGCCTGTTCCAGCGAGGCGTCGCCTTCGTGCGGCGAGAAGATCTGGATGTCGCGCCAGGAGAAGCAGACGAGGTCGGGGCGCACGGCCTCGGCGGTTTCGCGGACGGCCCGCGCGCGCTCGCCGGGCGCGATCTGCGACAGGTCCAGGATGTGCTGGCGAACTTCCGGGCGACGTCGGTGGACGTACTCCGCCAGATAGGTGCAGCCGACCGGATAGATCTGCTTGCAGGGG
>CAYLLY010000224.1:0-2669 GCA_964384595.1 uncultured Nitrospirales bacterium | reverse complement strand
GGCTCGCCAGGTCCTGGTGAATGTCCCGCAGGACGCGGGCCTGCGCATCGGTGAGCCGGAACGGCAAGGCCTGCAGCAGCCGTTGCGCCAGCGGTGCTTTCAAATTGTAGGTGAGACTGCGCGCCTCCCGCTTGACCTCCTCGCGTTTCTGCCCCAACGCCAGCTCAAGGAGCAAGAAGTCCTCGAAGGCGAACCGCCGATGCGCAGGCGTCCAGCCGCGGTTCAAGTCGTCGAGGCTCGTGCCCGGCGCGGGGAAATGGACGGTTCTGATCGCCTCCCCGAACGGCACGAGCCGCCGGCCTCGCACAAGCGCCGACGGCAGCGTGTCCACGGCGCCGTCCGCGTACTGATCGACCAGCGCCTTCATGATGGCGCGGACCCGGTCGCTCGGCATCGTCCGTGTCTTCGTCTCCCGCCCATGGTAGATCGGCACGATGCGGCCCATGTGGACCAGGTCGGCATGCGCCGGGGTCTGCAGGCCGCTCGCAAGGATCTCAAAGACGGGGTTCTCCATCTGAAGTTGCGTCCAGCGCCCGCCCTTCGGCTTGACCAGGCCGTAGAGCATCAGCCGCTGGCCCGCCTGAAAGGTCTCCGCCAGATACGGCTGATTGAACCAGATAAGATGCAGACTTCCGGTGCGATCCGCCACGGTCACTTCGACCAGTTTCTTACGCTGCCGGGCGGTCACCGCGAGCTTGGCTGTCCGGACCTCGGCGGCGACGACCGCCTCCTGCCCGGGGATTAACGTTCCGATGAGCCGGACCTGGGTCCTGTCCTCGTAGCGCCACGGGAGGGACCAGACAGCGTCCTCCACCGTCCGGATGCCCGCTCGCGCCAGCACCTCGGCCTTCTTGGGTCCCACGCCCCGCACATATTGAACAGGACACTCCCAGAGCCGGCACGTCGGCTTCATGGGCTCAGGGGATTGCTCCAGGGTCCGGCGGAGCCGGTCGACCAACGCCCGCGCCTCGACCAGCCGTTCCCGCTTCCGCTCTTCCTTCAGCAACTCGAAATCCGAGAACAGATGCTTGAGGCGCAGCAGTTCCGATTCAACCGCAGGAGCACGGACCGCGTCCCTAAGCGCCTGCACCACCCGATCGGCGACGAAGACTTGAATGGCGGCGCGGCCTTTCGGCCCGATTCGCGCGGCGGACTCCAGCGCGTGGGCGATCCCCAGCAGTATTTCGCTCAACTTGTTCACTTTCATCGCTCGCGGGGGCCATTCTCGCTATCTCACCCCCAAAGATCAATAAAAGAAGCTATCGGGATGCCCGCACCAAAATTTGCGTCCTCAGGGACGACAAAAATTTGCGGTCATTGCCCCGGCTCGCCAGGATGACTCCAAGAACCATATATTTTTCAATATGTTCCAGGCTTCATCCGGTTGGTATGGCGGTTGCTATGTCTCATAGCAGATGGCGCGATTGGGACGCCACAAGCAGCAGCAAACGCAGAATCAAAAGGAGGAGTCATAATGGGCAAGATACTCACTAAGCTGGCGGGCGAGGACAAGCAGTTTCCGCTGATCGAAGTGATGGTCGTGTTAGCCGCCATCGGCATTCTCGTGACCATCGCCCTGCAGAAGTTCCTTGCGCACTAGGTGCCGGCGTCACTTGTCAGCGAAAGACTCGGTATGGTACCATGCGCCTCGGCTTGAATAATCAGGAGGAACACCACCGTGGCCAGGGCATGTGAAATCTGCGGGAAGGCGCGCGCGGTCGGCAACAACGTCAGCCACGCCAACAACCGCACCAAACGGGTCTTTCGCCCGAACCTGCAGACCATCCGGGCGCTCATCAACGGCGCGACGCGCCGCATCCTCGCCTGCACGCGCTGCATCCGCAGCGGCAAGATCAAGAAGTCGGTCTAAGCCCCGCTTCCCTTCCCAACCTCTTTTTTCTTTGCAGGTTGGGGGCGCGTCAGCAGTTGGGCCTCCATCAAGACCCGGAGCTTATTTTCTTCCTCAGGGGCAACCTTGAAAAACTCCAGCCCCAGCCGTTTGTCCAAAACGGCCCGCACCGCTGCGCCTTCCACCTCGATCGGCGGGAAAAGGTCGGAGATATGAATGGTCAGGCGAAGGTGGGTCCCTTGCGGAAAAAGGGCGTCCGTCTCGACCAGACAGCCTGTCATCGTGAGATTGAGAGTCGTGCCCTGAGCTCCTGCGCCCGGCTCCTGCGTGGAAGCAGGGGAGAGCGTCACGCGGTATTGAGCGGGAACCCGCTCGAAATCACGCCTGGGATTATCGCTGTACCGCCATAAAAACGCCCAAAACCGGTGGGTGCAGAGCTGACAGCGAAAGGGATACACCGTGAGCAAACCCAAGAGGCGCTCCAAACGCCCCAATTGAGGCGCCTGGTCAACCAGCCTGGTCTTACATCGGGTACAAGTCGGCATCGTGACTTTGGTCGAACCAGTTCTGTTTGGAGCGGGAGACGGGATTTGAACCCGCGACCGACGGCTTGGGAAGCCGCTGCGCTACCACTGCGCTACTCCCGCCCCTGATGAATTGGGATTATCCGCTAGCCTTCCGGACAAGTCAACCTAGGTTGGGCCCTCAAAGCGGATCACGGCGAACCGTTTCTTGCCGACCTTCAGCCGGTAGTCCCGGCCCGGCTCCCCGGCCATGACGTGATCGCCGTCGGTCACTTTTTCGCCGTCCACTTCCACAC
>CAYLLY010000223.1:0-2675 GCA_964384595.1 uncultured Nitrospirales bacterium | reverse complement strand
GATCGCGGCGAAAGACGATGACCCTCGGCTGAAGCCGCAGCTCGTACAGGTTGCCATCGTCAAGCCGGCGGCCGCATCCGAGCGGGCCTTTACAGGCGTCATTTTGTCGCGCGTACAGAGCAATCTCGGTTTTCGCGTCGCCGGGAAGATCGTCGAACGACTCGTAAATGTCGGCCAGCAGGTTAGGGCCGGTCAGCCGCTGATGCGGATCGACGAGACGGACCTTCGCCTTGCGCTCACGGCGAAGCGCAACGCCGTCGCCGCGGCACGCGCATCTGTCGTTCAATTGGAGGCGGATGAACGGCGATACGCCAGCTTGCTCAACAAGGGATGGGTATCCCGACAGCGCTACGAGCAAACGAAGGCCGCGTTGGATACGGCCGAGGCGCAGCTCGCCGCCGCCGATGCCGAAGCGCGGGTCGCCGAGAACGAGGCGACCTACGCGGTGCTGGTGGCGGACGCGGATGGAACGGTGGTCGAAGCGCTTGGCGAGCCAGGACAGGTCGTCTCCGCCGGCCAGACGGTGGTTCGGCTTGCCCAGGCCGGCCCCCGCGAAGCGGTGGTCGCGCTTCCCGAAACCATCCGGCCGGCGATCGGCTCGATGGCCGAGGCAAGCGTGTATGGAAACGGCGGACGTCGTTATACGGCGCATCTCCGGCAGTTATCGGACGCCGCCGATGCCCGGACCCGCACTTATGAGGCCCGCTATGTGCTCGACGGTGAGGCCGCGGTGGCGCCCCTTGGCGCGACGGTGACCGTTCGCCTGGCAAACCAGTCGAGTCAGCCGGAAGTCCAGGTGCCGCTGGGAGCCGTGCTCGATGACGGCAGGAAGACCGGCGTTTGGACCCTGGACCGCGCCACCTCGACCGTACGCTTTCGGCCCGTCAAGCTTGTTCGGGTGAGCGGCGAAACCGCCGTGATCTCTGGATTGAGCTCTGGTGATCCAGTTGTTTCGCTCGGCGCTCACCTCCTGCAGGAGGGCGCTCGCGTCAGGACTGCGTCTGAGAGCAGGGGCAACTGATGAGCCTCAATCTTTCCGCGATCGCCGTTCGCGAACGGGCCGTCACCCTGTTCTTCATCCTCCTGCTGGCGGCCGCCGGCGCCTACGCCTTCCTCATGCTCGGGCGGGCGGAGGACCCCTCCTTCACCATCAAGACCCTGACGGTCACGACGGCATGGCCGGGCGCGACGGCGCGCGAGATGCAGGACCTCGTCGCCGAACCGTTGGAGAAGCGGCTTCAGGAGCTGACCTGGTACGACCGGGTGGAGACGACCACACGGCCAGGTTATGCGTATATGACGGTCACGCTGAAGGACAGCACCCCGCCGAATCTCGTGCAGGAGGAGTTCTACCAGACCCGTAAGAAGCTCGGGGACGAGGCGCGCAACCTGCCGCCCGGCGTGCTCGGCCCCTTCGTCAACGACGAATACTCGGACGTGAGCTTCGCCCTTTATGCGCTCAAGGCCAGGGGCATGCCGATGCGTGAGCTGGTCAGGCAAGCCGAGGTGATCCGCCAGGACCTCCTGCATGTTCCCGGCGTCAAAAAGATCAATATCCTTGGCGAGCGTCCTGAAAAGATATTCGTCGAGTTTTCCTATGCCAAACTGGCGACTCTCGGCGTGTCAGCACAGGATATTGTCGCCGCCTTGCAGCGGCAGAACACCGTCACGCCGGCAGGCTCGATCGACACCCAGGGACCGCGGGTGTTCATCCGGATCGAAGGCGCTTATGACGGTGTCCAGGCGATCGCCGATACGCCGATTGTTGCCGCAGGGCGGACGCTGAAGCTCTCCGACATCGCCGAGGTTCGCCGCGGCTACGAGGACCCTCCCACCTACCTCATCCGGCGTCAGGGTGAGCCCACCATCATGCTCGCGGCTGTGATGCAGGAGAGCTGGGACGGCCTCGCGCTCGGCAAGGCGCTGAAGGACCGGGCTGCCGCCATCGCGCAAACACTCCCGCTCGGGATGACGCTCGACAAGGTGACCGATCAGGCCGTCAACATCTCCTCGGCCGTCGACGAATTCATGATTAAGTTCGCGATGGCGCTCGGCGTGGTGCTGCTGGTGAGCCTGCTCAGCCTCGGCTGGCGTGTCGGCATCGTCGTGGCGGCTGCGGTTCCTCTGACGCTGGCTGTCGTGTTCCTCATTATGCTGGAAACCGGCCGGTTCTTCGACCGCATCACGTTGGGCGCGCTCATCCTGGCGCTTGGTCTTCTGGTGGACGACGCGATCATCGCCATCGAGGCGATGGTGGTGAAAATGGAAGAGGGCATGGACCGCATCAAGGCCGCGGCCTATGCGTGGAGCCACACTGCGGCGCCGATGCTGTCCGGAACACTCGTGACAATCGCCGGGTTCCTGCCGGTGGGCTTCGCGCGCTCGACAGCCGGCGAATACGCCGGCAACATCTTCTGGGTCGTGGGCTTCGCACTGATCGTCTCCTGGATCGTCGCTGTTGTCTTCACACCCTATCTCGGCGTCAAGATGCTGCCCGCCGCGATCAAGCCGATCGAAGGCGGTCACCACGCGATTTACGGCACACCGAACTACCGGCGTCTGCGACGGCTCATCACCCTTGTCGTGCGCCACAAGTTCGTAACCTGCAGCGTCGTTGGCATCGCCTTCGTCCTTTCCGGCGTCGGCATGGGCGCCGTCAAACAGCAGTTCTTCCC
>CAYLLY010000222.1:0-2681 GCA_964384595.1 uncultured Nitrospirales bacterium | reverse complement strand
TCAGACCGCGACGCCCCAGAGGGTCTTGGCCGCAAGCCCGATCGCGTAGGTAATGGCGACGGCGCAGGTGATGATGACGAGGTTGGTGAGGATGCGTTTTTTGATGTCCATGCCGGAGAGGAACGCCAGCAGCATGGACACCAGGATGATCATGCTGCCGGCCGTGAGAAGCGAAAACCGCGCATCCGTGGCGCCGAACAGGACCGGCAGGACGGGAACCATGGCGCCCACGATGTACGCGCCGCCCACGACCAGCGCAGAGGCCAGCGGCTGCTCTTCCATTTCGGCCACGACCGTATCGGCCTTCAGAAACTGCTGCCTGTCCGATTCCGTCTTTTTGACTTCCTTCTCGGAGCCGACCGCCACATAGATGCCGGCGCCCATGGAGAGCGATCCGGCCACCGCGGTGGTGGAGGCGGCGATGAGGACGGTGGCCGCGTCGCCGAAGGCCGCGAAGAACCCGCTGACGGCTCCCAGGATCTCGACCAGCCCGTCGTTCATGCCCAGGAAGATGTTGCGGATCTTCTCCGGGTTGATCTTCCGTTCGGTCAGTTGGGTGACCAGCACGTCCTCGTGCTTGAACTCGTCCAACAAGATGCCTTCGAGCGCGTGGCCCAGCGGCTGGCCTTTATAGCTCTTCCACAGCGACAAGTACTTCCGGACTCCGTGCACCTCGATCGCCTCCAGCACCAGATGGACGGCCGTTGCTCCGAAGAGGCGGCACACCAGAATGATGAACTGCAGCTTGAGGCGGCGGGGGAGATCGAGGGCGGTCAGCTTGAGTTTGAAGAACTTCTGCCAGAAGGCGAGGTGCTCCGTCTCGACCAGGACGAGCTCATCGAGCACCTTCCGGGATTCGCCGCCGATGATGCCGCGCAGGGCCTTGTAAAGCGAGAGATCGAACAGCTCATCCAGGATGAGCTGTCGGGCCAGCTTGGGATCATGTTGTTGAGGCGTTGCGCTCATGATCCCTTCAAGAGCTCCGCCAGGGCCTTGCCCAGGCGCCGGTACTGCTCCGGGCTGTTGTACAGGTGGGCCGAGATCCGGAGATAGCGGACGGGGTTGGCCGGCAGGGTGGTCACCGGCGCCTCGATCCGGAAACGTTGGTACAGGGCCACTTGCAGGGGGTCCTGCCATATCCCGGAGCGGCCCGGCTCCGCCGGGGTCCCTGGAAGCGGGATTGCGGCCATCGGGCCGAGCATCTCGTCCGGGCAGGGCGACGGGACACCCAGCTCGCGGCACAGGAGGTCCCTGGCCTCCAGCGCCAGGGTACGGTTCCTCTCCATGACGGCGATCCAGCCTCCCGGCAGGAGAGAGCCGAGGAAGCGGATGGCCGACGGTGCGGCCAGGCAGGCGGTGGGGTCATGCGTCCCCGTCCAGTCGAACTCCAGGTGAAAGCGCGAGCGGTCGGTCCTCTTGGTGTTGGCGCCATGGCTGATCGCGAGCGGACGGATGGCTGTCTGGCGGTCGGGGCGCACGTACAGGAACGCCGCTCCCTTCGGCGCGCAGAGCCACTTATGGCAGTTGCCGACGTAGTAGGCGGAGCCGAGGCCCTCAAGGTCCAGCGGGACCGCGCCCGGCGCGTGCGCTCCGTCCACCAGCGTTTCGACCCCGCGCTCCCGTAACGCGCGCACCAATGGCGCGATCGGGAAGAGCAGGCCGGACGGGCTCGCCAGGTGATCCAGGAGCGTGAGGCGGGTGCCGGGCGTCAGCCCGCCGAGAACGGCTTCCAGGACCTGCTCCGGCGACTGGATCGGAAACGGAACCGGCGCGACCGCCACTTTGGCGCCGGTCCGCTCGGCGGCGAATTCGAGTGCGTTCCGGCAAGCGTTGTAAACGTGGGTCGTCGTGAGCAGCTCGTCTCCGGGCTGAAAGGAGAGCGAGCGAAGGACGGTGTTGACCCCGGTCGTCGTGTTGGGGACGAACGCCAGGTTCGCCGGGTCGGCGCCGACAAAGGTCGCAAGCTCCCGCCGGGCCTCGTCCTGCAATCTCTCCAACTCCCGGGTCAGGAACCATACAGGGTTTCGCTCAAGTTCCGTTCTGAGTCGCGCCTGGGCTTCGAGGACGGGGCGCGGACAGGCCCCATAGGAGCCATGATTGAGAAACACGACACCAGGATCGAGGTTCCAGAAGGAGGCCAGGTCTTCGGCGCGTTCCGGCTGGGGGGCCATGCCGGGAGTCTCGCACTGCGCCTCGGCAAAGGCAAGAAGAGGCGCACGCGCTCTATTTCCGGGCGTACTTTCCCATAAGCTCGGCCTGTTTGAGCATGTGGCCCTGCATCGCTTTCTCCAGGTCCTTCTTGGTCGTGCTCGGCGGCAGGTTCAGGGTGGTGTCGAGCGCGTACAGCTTGAAGAAATACCGGTGGATGCCGGAGGGCGGACAGGGGCCCCCGTAGCCGATACTGCGAAAGTCCGTGGTGCCCTGCTTCATTCCGTTCGGGAGCGTGTCCCGTTTCGGCGCATCTTCCTCGAGGGCGCGCGCGTTCGGCGGGATGTTCCACGCCACCCAGTGTACCCAGGTGCCCATGGGCGCATCCGGATCGTCGGCAATGAGCGCCAGGCTCTTGGTCCCGCCCGGGACATCGGACCAGCTCAAGGGCGGGGACACGTCCGGTCCGTCACACGTGTGCTTCTTGGGAATGATCCCACCGGTCTCAAAGGCTGAACTTTTCAGTTCCATAG
>CAYLLY010000221.1:0-2692 GCA_964384595.1 uncultured Nitrospirales bacterium | reverse complement strand
TGAAGAACCCCTCACCCTAACCCTCTTCCGCAAGGGGCGAGGGAATCTAGATCAAAGACGGGGACGGGCCCCGGCGGAAAGGAGCCCGTTCCCTGCGGGCTGGACATTACGGAGCGGACGGGCTACCATTCATTTAGGACTGGCGGCAGTGAGAAAGAACTACAAGCGCAAACTCCGATCATGCAGCCTCTGTAAGCCCCATAAGATGGGGTGGGATAAACGGTGGAAGGCCCAAGAGGCCGCACGACGGCGGGTTATGGAGCGGGCAATCAGGGACAGGGAGGGCATCGAGCCATGATTGTCACTGATCGGATCGAGTTGAATTCCAAGGTCATGATGGGAAAGGCCGTCATTCGCGGCACCCGGATTCCAGTCGAGCTGATCCTTCGAAAGCTCAGCGAGGGCGCCGCGGAAGACGACCTGCTCGACGCCTACCCGCGCCTGACCCGGGCGGATATTCAGGCCGCGATCGGCTACGCGGCCGATACTGTCGCCCATGAGGAGACCGTTCTGCTTGGCTCGCCTCGTTCACGGAAGCGCGCCAAGCACTGACCGGTGCGCTTCCTCGCGGATGAAAGCTGCGACTTTGCGGTCGTTCGCGCTCTCCGTGCCGCCGGCCACGATGTCCTCGCGGTGGCTGAACTCTCACCACGCTCCGATGATCATGCCGTCATTGACCTCGCGACACAGGACAACAGAGTCCTACTGACCGAAGACAAGGACTTCGGTCAGCTTGTTTATGCGAGTTCGCAACCATCCGGCGGTATCATCTTCATCCGGTTCCCCACGAATACGCGGCAAACCTTGCCGACTGCCGTCCTCAAGTTGATTCAGGAACGAGGCGACCGACTGCCAGGCGGTTTTGTGGTTCTCACCCCAGGCCGCGTACGAATAGGCAGAAACCCATCAGAGCTCTAGGGGACGAACAGAACTAGGATACGCCTCCTTCCCCCTCCGCTTCCTCCAAACCAAGCTTCGCTTGAGCCGACGCGTTCGATCACAGCGCGGCGGATATGCAATGCCACCAGGGATCAGCAGACGGACGCACACGCAGGTGCGCCCCTACGAAGAACGGTTCTCGGATCAGGAGGGCGCACCGCCGTGCGCCCCTACGTCGGATAAAGAACCCCTCACCCCAACCCTCTCCCGCAAGGGGCGAGGGGAATCTAGGCGAGATCCTTCGCTTCGCTCAGGATGACAGGCGGGGTCATGTGCCCATTTCCCACGACGCCAGGTACTTTTCCTGCTCCTTCGTGAGGCGGTCGATGTCCACGCCCATGCCGGCGAGCTTGAGCCGGGCGATTTCCTTGTCGATCACCGCCGGCACCGGGTAGACCTGGTTCTTGAGCGAGCGGCCGTGCCTGACCAGGTATTCGGCCGACAGCGCCTGGTTGGCGAAGCTCATGTCCATGACGCTGGACGGGTGGCCCTCCGCCAGCGCCAGGTTGACGAGCCGGCCCTCGCCGAGCAGATTGATCCGCCGGCCGTTCGGCAGGATGAACTGCTCGACCCCGTCGCGGACCATCTTGCGCCGGCGCGCGAGCTTCTCCAGCGCCGGGATGTCGATCTCCACGTTGAAGTGGCCCGAGTTGCACACGATCGCGCCGTCCTTCATGGCGGCAAAGTGCTCCTTGCGGATCACCCGGATGTTGCCGGTGACGGTGACGAAGAAATCGCCGACCTTCGCGGCCTCTTCCATCGGCATGGCGCGGAAGCCGTCCATGACGGCCTCGAGGCCTTTCAGCGGGTCCACTTCGGTGACGATGACGTCCGCGCCCAGGCCCTTCGCCCGCGCGGCGATCCCCCGCCCGCACCAGCCGTAGCCGGCGACGACCACGACCGAGCCCGAGATGAGGCGGTTGGTCGCGCGGATGATACCGTCCAGGGTGCTCTGCCCCGTGCCGTAACGGTTGTCGAACATGTGCTTGGTGTCGGCGTCGTTGACGGAGATGACCGGGAACTTCAGCACGCCCTTGGCGGCCATGCTTCGCAGCCGGATGACGCCCGTCGTCGTTTCCTCGGTGCCGCCGAGGATGCGGGCCGTCTTTTTCTCGCTGTGCAGCGTGGAGACGAGGTCGCAGCCGTCGTCCATGGTGACCGTGGGATGGTGGCCCAGCGCGTCATGGAGGTGCCGGTAGTAGGTCTTCTTGTCCTCGCCCTTGACGGCGAACACCGGGATGTGGTCGTGGGCGACCAAGGACGCGGCCGTGTCGTCCTGCGTGGACAATGGATTTGAGGCGCACAGCCGGAGATCGGCGCCGCCGGCCTGCAGGGTCTGCATCAGGTTCGCCGTCTCGGTCGTCACGTGAAGGCAGGCCGCGATGCGGACGCCCCGCAGGGGCCGCTCCTTCGCGAACCGTTTCCGGACGAGGCGCAGCACCGGCATGGATTCCTCGGCCCACTCGATCCGCATGCGACCCTGGTTGGCCAATTTCAAATCTTTCACGTCGTAGTCCACGATTCCTCCTCGGTCAAAAGAAAAGGGGACAGATTGAAAATCTGTCCCCGGGGATGAAACGGTCTGTCGCTTACTTGCCCGCGTCCCGTCTGAGGACCTTCGCCAGGTCGGTCTTCTCCCAGGTGAACTCCGGCTCGCTCCGCCCGAAGTGCCCGTAGGCCGCCGTCTTCTTGTAGATCGGCCGCAGGAGCTTGAGGTGATCGATGATCCCGCGCGGGGTCATGGGGAAGTGCC
>CAYLLY010000220.1:0-2761 GCA_964384595.1 uncultured Nitrospirales bacterium | reverse complement strand
TCTGCGAGAGTGGCGGAACTGGCAGACGCGCGAGACTTAGGATCTCGTGGGCAACCGTGGGGGTTCGAGTCCCTCCTCTCGCACCAATAAGGAAGCCGTCAGCCATCAGCAATCAGTCTTCCCGCTTTAGTCCCAGGATAAAGAGCTGAACGCTGATAGCTGGGAGCTATAGAGCATGAAGCTTGACGTGACCGAACTGGGCCCGGTGAAGCGGGCCGTCAGGATCGAAGTGCCGGCGGAGGATGTCTCCAAGCGGTTCCAGGACGTCTATGCGGAGCTCAGGAACCAGGTCCACATCCCTGGGTTCCGCGCCGGGAAGGCCCCCCAGGCCCTGCTGGAGAAGCGATACGCGAAAACCGTCGAGGACGACGTCATCCGCCGGCTGATCCCGGAGTATTACAGCAAGGCGATGAAGGAGGCCGGGTTCCGGCCGGTCGCCGTGGATCTCCCGCCGCTCGAGCGTATCAAGATCAAGAACGGCACGCCGCTCGTCTTCACGACCACCGTCGAGATCAAGCCCGTCTTCGAGCTCCGGGAGTACAAGGGCGTCACGCTCAAGCAGGACAAGCGCGCGATCACGGATGAGGAGCTCGACAAGGCGATGCAGGTGCTCCGCCACCAGCACGCGCAGATCGAGACCGTCCAGGAGGACCGCGAGATCGCCGCGGAGGACATCGTGCAGGTGGCGATCGAGGGGATCGAGGGAGCGGGCGCGCCGGCCGGGTTCAAGCCCGAGACCCATCTCATCCGGGCCGGCGACAAGACCCCGATCTACGGGGCGGTGCTCGATGAGGCGATCGTCGGCAGGAAGAAGGGCGCGGCGTTCGAGGCGGGGGGCCCGGCCCTCACCGTGCGGGGCAGGGTGCAGGCCCTCAAGCACAAAGTCCTGCCCGAACTGGACGACGAGTTCGCCAAGGACCTGGGCGAGTACAAGACGCTCGCCGAGCTGCGCGACAAGGTCAAAACGCAGCTGGAGCGCAGCCTCAAGCGGGACATCGAGGAGACGTACAAAGACCTGCTCATGAAGCGGCTCGTGGAGATTCATCATTTCGACGTCCCGGAGTCGCTGGTCCAGCGCGAGCTGGACGCCATGGTCCATGCGGAGCGGTCGCGGCAGCAGCGCCTGCGCCATCTGGCGTCGCACGGCGCGGCGGGCGATCAGGGCGATGCCGCGCCCGCGGCCTTCGACGCCCGGAAGTTCCGCGAGGAGAGCCTGCCGACCGCACAGCAGCGCGTCAAGCTCGGCTTAATTTTGGAGGCCATCGCGGAGAAGGAAGGAATCGCCGTGGCCGAGGCGGACATTCTGGAGGAATGCCGGCAGATGGCGAAGGCGATGCAGGCCGACGTCGCGGAAGTGGTGAAGATGCTCAAATCCGGCGGGGAGGACGCCATCGAGGACCTGCGCGCCCGCGTCCAGGCGGAGAAGGCCTTGCAGTTCGTCTATGAAAAATCCATCATCCAGGCGTGATGAAACACGACACGAATGTGAGATAATGTCATGAAGGAGTCCGGTCAAATGCTCATTCCTATGGTCATCGAACAAACCAACCGCGGCGAACGCGCCTACGACATCTATTCCCGCCTCTTGAAGGATCGTATTATTTTCATCGGCGAGCCGATCGACGACACGGTCGCGAATCTCATCATCGCCCAGCTCCTGTTCATGGAGGCGGAAGATCCGGAGAAGGACGTCAACGTCTACATTCACTCGCCCGGCGGGCTGGTGTCGGCGGGACTGGCCATCTACGACACGATGCAGTACATCAAGCCCGCCATCGCCACCATCTGCGTAGGCCAGGCGGCGAGCATGGGCTCGCTGCTGCTGGCGGCCGGGACGAAGGGCAAGCGCTACGCCCTTCCGAATTCGCGCATCATGATCCACCAGCCGAGCGGGGGGTTCCAGGGCCAGGCCACCGACATCAGCATCCAGGCCGAGGAGATCATCAAAATCCGCAAGCGGCTGGATGAGATCCTGGCGAAGCACTGCGGCCAGCCGGTCGACAAGGTCCATCACGATTCGGAGCGCGACTATTTCATGTCCGCCGAGGAAGCGAAGGCCTATGGCATCGTGGACGAGGTCATTGTGCGGGCGCCGAAGGGCCTGAAGCCGTCGAAGGATGGATCCGACAAAAATAATGATATAGTAAAGTAGCCACGGGAAAGACGGCGCGTCTTGGCGCGCCGGGGGCGGGCGGGTGAGAATGGCCGTATTCTGAGGGAGGGGCGATGGCGAAGCCGGACAAGACCGAAGCCCAATTGCGGTGCTCGTTCTGCGGGAAAGGCCGCGAGGAGGTCCGAAAGCTGATCGCCGGGCCCACGGTCTACATCTGCGACGAGTGCGTGGACCTCTGCAACGACATCATCGCGGAGGACCTCGAAGAACGGCAGGAAGCCGCCTCCTCCAAGCTCCCCAAGCCCAAAGAGATCATGCGCACCCTGGACCAGTACGTCATCGGCCAGGAGCGCGCCAAGAAAGTCCTGTCGGTCGCGGTCCACAACCATTACAAGCGCATCTCGTCCAACGCGCTGGACGACGTCGAGCTCCAGAAGGGCAACATCCTCCTCATCGGCCCGACCGGCACCGGCAAGACCCTGCTGGCCCAGACGCTCGCGCGCATCCTCGACGTGCCCTTCACGATCGCCGACGCGACGACGCTGACCGAGGCGGGGTATGTCGGGGAGGACGTCGAGAACATCATTCTCAAACTGGTGCAGGCCGCCGACTACGACGTGGAGCGGGCCGAGCGCGGGATCGTCTACA
>CAYLLY010000219.1:0-2778 GCA_964384595.1 uncultured Nitrospirales bacterium | reverse complement strand
CCCAACGGAAAAGTCCTTATTACAGGTGGCATACTCGGGGTCGCCTTCGGATCGGCAGAGTTGTATGACCCGGCCACTGGCACGTTTGCCCCTACCGGCTCGATGGGCACACCTCGCGCTGACCATGCAGCGACCCTTTTGCCGACCGGCAAGGTCTTAATCGCTGGCGGATGGAACGGGGTCGATGGTCGCCTGGCTTCAGCCGAACTCTATGACCCCGCAACCGGCGCCTTCAGTCCCACCGGGTCGATGGGGAACTCCAGGCAAGTTCACACCGCGACCCTCCTGCCCAATGGGAAAGTGCTGATTGTGGGTGGCGTTGATGCGTTCGGCGATTTCCCGACCTCGGCGGAATTGTATGATCCGTTAACGGGGACATTTAGTCCTGCAGGATCAATGGCTTTCGGCCGGATCCACCACACCGCCACGCTCCTGCCCAGCGGCAAGGTTTTGATCGTCGGCGGAAGGAATGCGAGCGTTAGCGTTGTCTTCGCGTCAGCGGAACTGTACGATCCTGTCTCAGGCCTTTTCACGCCTACTGGATCCCTAGCACTGCCTCACATGTTCCACACCGCGACCCTCCTGCCCAATGGCAAGGTCTTGGTAGTGGGAGGAGTCACCAGTGGCGCATGTTGTGGGGCACCGACCATTACAAACAATGAACTCTACGACCCGATCACAGGGGCCTTCGCCAACGCTGGCCCGATGGTGGCGGTTCCACGGTTTGCCCATGCGGCCGCGCTCACGGCGACCGGCAAGGTGCTGATCGCTGGGGGGTTCGGTACCTCAGCGGCTCTAGCCTCCGCCGAGCTCTACTGCCCGGAGATGCCTGGCACGGCCGAGACGTGGACGGCGACAGGCTCGATGGGGACGGCGCGCGCTTCCCACACTTCGACGCCTTTGCCGAACGGGAAGGTGCTGATTGCTGGCGGCCGGACATCTGGTTCCAACGCTCTCACTTCCGCAGAGCTTTACGACGCAGGCACCGGGATGTTCACAGCCACGGGTGACATGAATACCGCCCGGTATGGGCACACGGCGACCCTGCTGCCCAATGGCAAGGTCTTGATCGCCGGGGGGCAGACAACCGGCGGAGCCAATCTGGCCTCCGCTGAGTTGTACGACCCAGCCACCGGGATGTTCACGATCACGGGTTCGATGGGGACGGCCCGCGGCGGCCACGTAGCAGTGCTGCTCCCCAATGGAAAAGTCCTGGTTGCAACGGGGACCTTCGGCACCACCGCGGAGCTCTACGATCCAGCCATCGGAACGTTCTCGCCGACTGGCTCTCTGAATGAGTTCAGGCCGGCAGCCACAGCTACCCTTCTGCCCACGGGGAAGGTCCTTTTCGCCGCCGGGTGGTGCGGGGGCAGTTGCGTCCGGGCCACGGCCGAGCTCTATGATTCCGCCACGGGGACTTTTTCGTTCACCGGCTCACTGAGCACGGGCCGGAATGGCCACACTGCCATCCTGCTACCGACAGGCAAGGTGTTGATCACCGGGGGCATCACGTCTGGATGCTGTGTTCCGTCACTCGCCACCTCGGAACTGTACGACCCCGCCACCGGCACCTTTTCGTCCACAGGCTCGATGGGCACTGGCCGATACAACGCGACGGCTGTCCTGCTGGCTTCCGGGAAGGTGCTCATCACCGGCGGGCAGGATTCGTTAGGGGCCTTTCTGGCGTCAGCCGAACTCTACGACCCAACAACGGGATCCTTCGCTCCCACCGGTTCGTCGGGAACCGTGCGGTTCTCGCATCAGACA
Organism: uncultured Nitrospirales bacterium; assembly: GCA_964384595.1. Classification (GTDB taxonomy): domain Bacteria; phylum Nitrospirota; class Nitrospiria; order Nitrospirales; family NS-4; genus SCTG01. The sequence goes on along the minus strand of CAYLLY010000219.1, from coordinate 1,011 downwards.
ACCGCGCTGCCGACCGGGAGGGTGCTGGCGTCAGGCGGGTTTGATGCAAGCGGCCAGGCCCACACCTCTGCCGAACTCTTCTCCACCGCGATTTGCGTTGCTGCAGCAAACCAGCCGCCGGTGGCGAATGCCGGGCCGGACCACACCGTGCAGTGCACGAGCCCGAGTGGGGCCAATGTGACCCTCAACGGCACGGGATCCAATGATCCGGACGGAGACAATCTCACCTACACTTGGACGGGGCCGTTTGGGATGGCCAGCGGAGCCACGCCCACGGTAGGCCTACCGTTGGGTAGTGCCACGATTTCGCTCGTGGTGAACGACGGGCAGGTGGACTCGCAGCCGGACACCGTGGCCATTACGGTGACTGTGCAGCCGGTGGGCCTGCAGCCCCCGCTGACGACACTTGTGCCGGTTGGTCAGCCCGTGCCGTTGCCGGGCAAGGCCTTCAAACAGGGGAGCACGCTGCCCCTGAAGCTGCAACTGTTCTGCGGCAGTACCGCACTGACGGGTGGCCAGGTGGCCCCTCCGCAGATCGCGGCGCTGACGAGGAGCGGCAATGTGGTTGATCTGGAGACGGTGGATATTGACGCCGGCTCAGCGAACGATAACAGCCTGCTGTTCCGCTTCTCGGACGGTAATTGGATCTACAACCTGAGCTCAGCGGGGCTGAGCAGCGGTACTTACACCGTGACGATCCAGATGCCCGACGGCCGGCTGTTTAACGCCGGGTTTGTCCTGAAGTAAAGGGGTAGAAGCAGCGCGAGGACGGCTGGACATGCAATGGACGAATAAAGGGGTCGGGAGTCTTTTCTTGACAGATCGTAGGCAATTAAGACTCCCGACCCCTTTTATTCCTTCTGCGGATCAGTCGCCTGACACAGCAGGTGGCGGGACCATGATCCCCCACACCGTGGCGAGGGCGGGATGCGCGGTCGGCACAACGGGCCAGCCGCCCAAGAGGGCGCGTGGTCGGGCACCACAGGACAGGTCACCACTTGCAAAAGGAAG
>CAYLLY010000218.1:0-2801 GCA_964384595.1 uncultured Nitrospirales bacterium | reverse complement strand
AGGAACCCGTGCCCATGGCTTCCCAGGAACACGGTCCATTGGAGGAAGAACTCGTTCACATCGTTGGCGTTCCCGCGGTCGGCCCGGTTGTACTGGAAACGCACGCGCTGGAACTCGCTGGGCATCCAGGTCAGGTACGGGCTCCACGTGCGGTTGTCCGTGCGGTGGCCGGTCGCATTGCCTGTCGAGCCGAACAGGCCGGTGCCGGGGTTCGTCACCAGCAAGGGCTCGGACTGCAATTGGAAGTAGTCGAAGCGGAATCCCGGACGCCACTGTTTGCTCAGGCGATATTCCCCATAGACGTACCCGCCGTGGGCTCCCTGACGCACCGGGTTCCCGAACACGTCGATCCGGCGCCCGCCGTTCACCGGGTCCGCCTCGCCGACGTCATACAGCCATTCCCCGGCAAGGGTGAGGTTCTGGCGCAAGCCCCGTCCGAGCGGGTACCAGCGATATTTGAAGTCCACCCCGATCAGACGGCGCTCGAACCTGCCGGTGGGAGGCGCCGAGACGTCGTCCGCGTCGGGCGTCTCGGCGATTGAGCCGCCGATTTCGATGTTATGATCGTCGTTGATGTCGAAATAGGTCAGCAGGCGCCCGAGGTAGGTCAGCCCCTTGATCGGCCGGCTCTGGCCGGCCGATACCCCGTCGACGGTATCCCCACCGAGCTTGTTGCCGACGGCGCCGGTCATCTTCAGATAGAACGGCGTGGGCGCGAGCCAGCTCACCTCCACGCCGTTGGTCTGGCTCTCCCCGCCCACGAACGCATCCAGCGACGGCGGCCGGTCCACGAACGGCAGTTCGGGATCATGGCGATGGGCCAGCGTCCCGAAGTCGGCGAAGAACCGCCCGCCGCGCACCGTCAGGTTGTACGGCAGCCGCGTCGTGACGATCGCGGCCTCCTCCAACGTCAGCGTCGCCTCGTCGTTGCCGGCCGCGTCCGCCGAGGCGTTGAGCACGCCGTAGGCCTTGGTAAAGGGATCCACGTCGGCCGTGATGAACAGCTCGGCGCTTCTCAGGTTAAAATCCGCGCCGGCCGGCCTGTTGCTGAACGCCCGTCCATCGTCCCGCCCACCAGAGCCATCTCCTGGATTGAACCCCTGGTTGCGTGATCGGTATGCGCCGATCGTGTCGATACCAAGCGTGAGGGCGGGGTTGAATTGCGACCAAAACGTTTTCTTGGTCGCCGCGACCGCCGCGTCCACTTTCTCCTCCAGACGCTTGAACTTCTCTTCCTCCGCAACAGCCGCCGGCTTTTCCGCCGCCGGCGCAACGGCCGGCTTGGCTACCAATTGGTCCACCTTCCGGCGGAGCATTCGCATTTGCTCCTCCATCAGGGTTATCTGTTTTTTCAGGTCCTCGATTTCAGAACCGGCGGTTTCTTTTGCCAATCCCTGCGACCAGCCGCCGAATAGAACAAGGCACAACGCCACACAGGCACAAAGCCGAGTATGCATATCCAACCCCTCGTGATCGAACGAGTGAAGAAACTCCCGCGCGAAGCGCCGAAACGGGCGCAGATCAATTCAGCGCGGAACGTTTGAGAACGACTTAGAGGAGATCGGAAGGAGGAGCGCGGGCGGGAAGACTGGCGAGCAGCAGGTGCTCGACGAGACGATCCTGATACGGAGTTTCAAGCGCAGGCTGAGCTGGCTGGGACACCAGGACGGGAGCACAGCCAACATCCGAAGACGAGGTGTGGCTCTGGACCCAGGAACAGAGGTCGGCCGCGGAGTGCTGGTGGCCGTCCTCGTCCGCCTCGCCGAGCGCATGGTGCAGCTCAAGCGTCGCGGCCAGCGGCGCGAAGGCCACCAGGCACAGACCCAGCAGAGCAACAACGAAGAATATGGGAAACCGTTTCGCCATAGAGAGCATAGGGATTGTACCACACTGTGTTATAGTTGCAAGTCATGCTGATTGACAGCCATTGCCATATCGACGACGCGCGATACGACGCCGACCGCGAGGCGATGATCCAGCGCGCGAAGAACGCCGGCATCGGGCACTTCGTGACGATCGGCTGCGACCTCGAAACCAGCAAGGCCGCCGTGGCCTTGGCGCAGCAACATCCCTTCATCTCCGCGACCGTCGGTGTCCACCCGCACGAGGTCAGGCACATCAAGGACGGCTGGTACGACGAGCTGCGTGCGCTGGCGAAAGCCAAAGGCGTCGTCGCTTACGGCGAGATCGGGCTGGACTATCACTACGACCACTCCCCGCGTGAGGTGCAACGCCGGCGCTTCCGCGAGCAGGTTCGTCTCGCCCATGAACTCAAGCTCCCCATCGTGATTCACACGCGGGAGGCTCAGGAAGATACGATTACGATTTTAAAAGAGGAGAAGGGCGGGAACGTCGGCGGGGTCTTCCACTGCTTTTCGGGAGATGCCTGGCTGGCGAAGGACGCGCTGGACCTGGGGTTCTATCTCTCGTTCTCCGGCGTGATCACGTTCCAGAACGCGACGATGCTCCGCGACATCGTCAAGACCGTCCCGCTGGACCGCATCCTGGTCGAGACCGACGCGCCCTACCTCACACCGGTTCCGCATCGCGGCAAGCGCAACGAGCCAGCCTACGTCCGCCACGTCGCCGACAAAATCGCCGAACTCCACGGCCTCACCATCCAGGACGTCGAAGCCGCGACCTCTCAAAACACCAAGCGGCTGTTTGGAATCCGATAAGAGCGGCCTGCTTCGGGTGCGTCTCGTGCTCCGTCGTGATGGAAGCGGCGCGCCGAATGGAATCGTATCGGCGCTCCTCAGGCGTCGCAGTTGAGCCGCATCCCTCGCGCGGCCGCTAAGATC
>CAYLLY010000217.1:0-2810 GCA_964384595.1 uncultured Nitrospirales bacterium | reverse complement strand
CCTTAACCACAGGAGGTATGCCATGCGAAACGAAGCCATGATGACTAAGCGAACGATGTTAACCACGTTTGCAGGGCTGGCCGGAGCTATGCTTCTGGCCCCACTGTTCCCAAGCGGCTTACGGGCTGCGCACGCGCCGCAAGTTAAGGAGATGCTGGACAAGGGGGACCACGCCGGACTGGCCGACTACTACAAGAAACAGGCGGACGAGGCGCGGCACAAGGCCGCCGACATGAAGACGATGGCCAGCGAATACCTCAAGAAGTATCCCAAGAACACGTACGCCAAACACTGCGAGAAGATGGAGGACGCGTATCTCAAGGAGGCCAAGGAGTACGACAACCTGGCCGAGGTCCACAGTAAACTGGCGAAGGGCGGCAAATGACTGTAGAAGTAGGGGCGGCCCGGCGGGTCGCCCCTACAGCGTGGCATGCGCTGACTGCTGAAGCGGTGGCCAATGAACTGCGGTCGGGCCTCGATGGAGGATTGACCCTGAGTGAAGCCGGTCGCCGCCTCAGGGACTACGGTCCGAACGAGCTTCCGCAAGCGCCTCCCGCCTCTCCGTTGAAACTCCTCCTGGAGCAGTTTTCCAGCCTGATCGTCTGGGTGCTGCTCGGCGCGGCGATCGTCTCGGGATTGCTGCAGGAATGGGTGGATGCGACGGCGATTCTCGCCATCGTGATCCTCAACGCGATTCTCGGGTTTATCCAGGAATTCCGGGCCGAGCGCTCGCTCGAGGCGCTGAAGCGGATGGTCGTGGTGGCGGCCCGGGTCATCCGCGACGGCGTTCTCGTCTCGCTCCCGGCCAGAGAACTGGTGCCGGGCGATCTCATCCAGGTCGAGGCCGGCGACCGGGTTCCGGCCGACGCCCGCCTCGTGTACGCCACCGGTCTCCAGACACAGGAGGCCTCGCTGACCGGCGAGTCCACGCCGGTTACCAAGTCAACCGAGCAAATTTCCCAGGCAGAGGTTCCGCTGGGAGACCGCCACAACATGCTCTATATGGGCACCGTGGCGGTCTCCGGGAAAGCCCGGGCCCTGGTCGTGAATACTGGGATTCACACGGAGATCGGCAGGATCGCCGTGTTGATCCAAACGGCGGCCCAGGCCGAGCGGGAGGAAACGCCGCTGCAGCGCCGGCTGGAGCAACTGGGCCACACGCTGCTGTGGATTTCTCTGGGGATCGTTGCAGTGGTGTTCCTGCTCGGAGAGCTACGCGGTGTCCCCATCGTCACCATGTTCCTCACGGCGGTCAGCCTGGCGGTCGCAGCGATTCCCGAAGGCCTGCCGGCTGTGGTGACGATCACGCTGGCCCTGGGCGTGACGAGGATGGTGAAGCGCCATGCGTTGATTCGCCGTCTCCCCGCCGTCGAGACTCTGGGCTCCACCACGGTGATCTGTTCCGACAAAACCGGCACGCTGACGAAGAACGAGATGACCGTGACGTCGCTCTACCAGGGGGGCGAAGTCTTTGTCGTGACAGGTGAGGGCTATGCTCCGGTCGGCGAGATTTTCTCATTCGGCGAACCGGTGAAGCTCGATGCGCGTCCCGGACTGAGGGAGTTGTTGCGCGTCTCCGTGCTCTGCAACGGGGCCGAGCTTCGGCAGGAGGAGGGCGTCTGGACGATCCTCGGCGATCCCACTGAAGGCGCCCTCCTGGTGGTGGCGGCCAAAGCCGGACTCCAAAAAGGCGACCTCGAAAGCGAGATTCCGTTCCTCGGCGAGGTTCCATTCGACCCTGAGCGCAAGAAGATGACCATCGTGCGCCGCACGGCATCCGGCCCGGTCGCCTTCGTCAAAGGCGCGCCGGATGTGCTGCTGCGAGACTGCCGGGCCTGGATCGATCGGGACGGACGCGCCAACGCGCTGACGGATGAGATTCGGCAGGCGATCCTGGCCGCGAACCAGGACTTCGCCTCCCAGACGCTCCGGGTGCTGGGCGTGGCGATGCGGCCGCTGGACCGCGAGCCCGAGGCCTATGGCGCTGTTGTTCTGGAGCGGGATTTGATCTTCGTGGGCCTGGTGGGCATGAAGGATCCGATCAGACCTGAAGTGAAGGTCGCCGTGGAGACGTGTCGTGGCGCCGGCGTCCGGACCGTGATGATCACCGGAGACCACAGGGATACCGCGGTCGCCATCGCCCGCGAGCTGGGTCTTATGGAGCGGGGGGCACAGGCGATCTCCGGAGCTGAGCTCGACCGGTTGAGCGATGCCGATCTGGCTCGGCACGTTGAGCGAATTGCGGTCTATGCCCGCGTCTCGGCCGAGCACAAACTCCGCGTCGTGCGCGCCTGGAAGAAAAATGGAGCGGTCGTCGCCATGACCGGCGACGGGGTCAATGACGCGCCGGCGGTCAAGGCGGCGGATATCGGCGTGGCGATGGGGCTCACCGGTACCGACGTTACCAAGGATGCCTCGGACATGGTGGTAACAGACGACAACTTCGCCTCCATCGCGGCGGCGGTCGAGGAAGGGCGGGCCATTTTCGACAATATCCGCAAGTCCGTCCATTACCTTCTGTCCTGCAACATCAGCGAGATCCTGGTCATGCTGGTTGCGACGTTGTTGGGGCTTCCACTGCCGCTCCTGCCGGTGCAGATCCTCTGGATTAACCTGGTCACGGACGGTCTCCCGGCGCTGGCCCTGGCGGTGGATCCCAGGGACCCGAGCCTTATGCAGCGACCCCCGCGCCGCCCCGAGGCCCGTATATTGGAGCGTGAAAGAATCTTCCAGATGTTCGGGCAGGGTCTGTTCATGGCTCTCCTCGCCATTCTGACCTTCGCATATTGCCTGTACGGCATGGACCAGAA
>CAYLLY010000216.1:0-2872 GCA_964384595.1 uncultured Nitrospirales bacterium | reverse complement strand
ACAGCAGGATGCGGTTCAGGCTTTGCGACCGCTGGGGGTCGAGCTGCTCGAGGAGTTCGAAATAATCGTCGTAATCCGGCGGGCCGGTCTTGTGAAACTCGGTGAACAGATGAGGCGAGGGCTTGAAATAGATGGCGCCGTTCCGCCGACAGGCCACGCCGGCCGGGGGCTCACCTTCTTTCCCTTCCAGGATGTGCTTTACGAGCGCCGGGAACGGCACTTCTCCTTCGCCCACCACCACGTAGTCGATCCAGGGCCAGGCCCGCAGGTGCTCCAGCCCCATCTCGCCGTCGAAATTGGCGCCGCCGAACACGATCCTGACTGACGGGTAGAGGTCCTTGATCAGCTTCGCCATCGTCAGGCTGGCGATGTTCTGGTCGAAGGTGGAGGTGAAGCCGACGATCGCGTATCGGCCCCAGTCGATCTCGGTCAGCATCCGCGTGAGGTATTGGGGGGCGCCGTTCAGCTTGAGCTCTTCGAGGTAGGCGGGCGGACAGCCGGTTTCGCGGGCCACCGATTCGAAGAGGGGTTTGAAGGTGCGGGGGTACTCGGCGTTCTTCGGATTGTCGCGGAACAGGAGATGCGAGAAGAGCCAGTCGCCGAGCAGGCCGCGCTTCTCGGACAGCACTTCGTAGAGGGGCGGGCCGATCTGGTAGGCGAAGTGCAGGTACAGGTGGTAGGTCTTGACGCCGATCCCCTGCGCTTTCAGGAGCGAGGCCAGGGTGCCCAGTTGAATGGACGGGTACCGGCTCGAGCTGAACGGCATGTTGACGAGCGCTACCGGCGCGTTGCTGCCCATGGGAATCGAAGCTACACCGGCTCCTCGAAGTTAGTCAAGGAGGGGGGGATCGCCGGGAACCCCGGTGACTGCCGCCGTTTTTGTGCTCTAAGCGGTTTCCCACTCGGAGAGCAGGCGGAGATGACGCTTCGACCGAGCTTGTCGGGCGTATTCCGCATCGGCCGTCACATAGGCCCCGCCCAGCCGAATCGCCAGGACGTGGTACGCGGCATCGTAGAAGGACACCCGGCGTAGATCTTTCATGAAGCGGAGCACGGCCAGGCAATACTCCTCGCGCAACGGCTCTTCCCGAAACTCGTACGCGAGCAACGTACGCATCGCCTCGTCGGCCGAGTCCGGATGCTTGAGCCCGAGGATGTTGCCGACCTCGTATCGCCACAGAGTCGGCAGGCAGAGGTCGATGTCCTCGGCCCGGTAGTCGTCCAGAAGGCGAAAGGCGGCGCCGTGATCCGCTTCCGTATCCTTCTGGAGCACCCATTTCAGGATCACGGACGCGTCCGGGACCACGACCATCAGCGGCCTCTGGCCCGGTCGCTCCGAACCGCGCCGAGGATCTCCCGCCCGCTGAGCGTGGCGGTGCGCCGCCGGACCAGCCGGAGCTTTTCCGTAGCAGACTCGCGCTTCTTGCGGAGCAGTTCCTTGCGCAGCGCTTCGTTGATGACCTGGCTCCGTTTGCGAGGCGGGACAAGGCGCATCAAGTCATCCCGAACATCGTCCTCCAGCGACACATTCACCTTGACCATCGCCGTGCTTCTCCGGTTGCCCCTGTCGGACGCCTCAATAAGGCACCCTTTGTATAACTCCATTGTGGACGGCTTGTCAAGGTCTCCACCATGCCCATTCATATAGGGGCGCACTGCGGTGCGCCCCTATATGCTATATGAATGAAGACAGCATCCGTTTCCCCAAGCCACCCCCGCCGGACTGTGCTAGACTGCCTTAACAGTTTTTATTGTTGAGTGTTGAGTTTTGAGTTGTAACTCAAAACTCGCAACTCAACCCCCCTCCGCCTTCACAGATAGAGTCGGGAATAGGCGAGCGGCTGTCGAACGAGCCGAGTGGAGACCGGAGCCACTGCGCTCATGAACGTCAGGAACCGCATCAGGTTGTCGAGATCCATCGCGCGTGGAGCTTGGGGGCGGGAAGATCGCCTGAGGGCGTGAAACTCTTGTCGCAGCGACAGCGAAGACGCCATCTCCAGCAATTCCTGCTTTTCCCTCTCAGTCAACACGGTCAAACCTCCCTCGGAGAGCGCGCAACTCATCCGAGAGGCCGAACAGCTCGAAGAACTCCGCCAGGCGAGTCCAGTCCAGCGCCGTGTGATACACCTGCATGAGCGCCTCGATGTCGGCCATCTCCTTCATCCGTCTCGTCGGATCATTCGCCAGGGCTTGAACTTTGAGACCGATCAGATCCTCCGGCTGCAGAAGCCGCACCAGACGGGATCGTCCCAAGATCGGCTTTTCCGTCGCCCTGTCCAGCATGGCCAACGAAACCGTCCGGAAGGCATGCACCACATCCACACCGCCCCATGCGGCGTCCTGGCTTGCGTACTGGGAGACGTTTTCCGTGTGATACCGTCGCGCATACCCTAAGGAAACCATGAGCGCGTGCAGCGACTCGAGATCATCCCGGTGGACCAGAAAATCGAGGTCCATCGTGGCTCGCGGAGCCCCCAACGCGCCTAGCGCAAAACCGCCCATCAAGGCATAGCGGATGCGTCGCTGGTCGAATCCCTGTAGCAGGTTCTTGAGGACGCGCTCGAAATCCATTCGATCATTTTAGCAGAATTCTCCCCTCATCAGGTTTATTCTGATCGCATATCAGGAGCGCCCTGATTGCCGCGCCGTTCAGCTTGAGCTCTTCGAGGTAGGCGGGCGGACAGCCGGTCTCGCGGGCCGTCGATTCGAAGAGGGGTTTGAAGGTGCGGGGATACTCGCCGTTCTTGGGGTTATCGCGGAACAGGAGATGCGAGAAGAGCCAGTCGCCGAGCAGGCCCCGCTTCTCGGACAGCACTTCGTAGATAATATGAGCGTGCGCCTTTCCGATTCGACCGCAGCGGTCGAATCGGCT
>CAYLLY010000215.1:0-2879 GCA_964384595.1 uncultured Nitrospirales bacterium | reverse complement strand
GAGCAGCGCAGGCGGTTGGAGCGCGCCGGAGGCTTGGTCGCGCAAGGCGGACCCGAGCAGAAAGGGATGGGCCCGACTGCGGGTTTTCGGGTGCAACCGGACGAACGGTCTGTGCGATCGGTGCCACAAGTGCGCCCTTCGACACCGACTCCCACGCAAGAGTTGCCCTCTATTGCGGCGCCCGACCTCTTCGAGCCCATGACCACGACCGATTGGTATCGGTTGGGCGAGACCGGATCGGCCCTGGCCACGCCCGTCGTCTACGCCCTGGTTCCGAAGCCGGGCCTCCTCAAGATGGCGGGCGACTACGATACCCTGCTCGGGAAGGCCAGACCCCCGAACGCGATTCACGCGAGCTGCCGCCATGCCGCGAAGGACCAGGTGCCTGCATTGTTCGCCCTCCCGAGCCAGGGCGACTACGAAGATGCCGTCACCAAGAATGTCGCGCCTGCGCTGGGATCCTGTCTCAACGACCTCTTCGGATGGACGAGCACCCGCCGTCGTGACCGGTTTTATCTCCAGCTCGGCTACGTGAACTTTCATCTTTTTTACCTACCGACGCTTTGGGAGGAATCGCCGGACCAGGTCAGAAAAGCCGTGGCCGACATGCTGCTGCTGCTCGAGGACGTGAAAGACTCAGGACAAGAGGCTGTGGCGGAACTGTGCCCGTCGGTCAGGGAGAGCTTCGATCGGTTGGGCAAATACGCCGGGACGGCGGCCGATCCTCAGGCTTCCGGCCTTTCTCTCAATCAGGGGAAGGGCATCCAGGAGGAGGCCGTCAAGCTGCGCACTCTGATCCTGGAAGGCAAGCACCGGTGTTGAGGGTTGCGCTCAGGGTCGTTCTCGCCGGCGCATTCGGCGCGCTCCTGCTGGGCGGAGGCGCGCCGGCGTCGCTCGCGCAGTCCACCAGGGCCGCGTTTGTCATCAACGATCCCTTGAGCGAGTATGCCGTCGGCAAACGGGATTTCGACGCGGAGTCCGATCCGCGGGCGGGTCGCCAACTGCACCTCCCGCTGTCGGAGAATCAGCAGTGGCGGCAAGTGGTGGAAACAGTCGGCCAACGCCTGGCCTCCGTGGTGGCGTCCGATACCGACGTGAGCGCATGGACGTTTGTGGTGCGTAAGCACCCAAGCGTCAACGCGCATGCTCATCCTGGCGGGTTCATCTGCGTCTACGAAGGGCTGCTGGCGTGGCTCACCGATCCGCGCACGGGCCAGGTGGACGAGGGCCGGCTTGCCGCCGTCCTCGCGCACGAGATCGCCCACGTCACCCGACAGCACTTATCCAACGCGCTCACGCAGACGATCGCCTTGACCGACTTCCTCCGGTTGCCCGACAAGGAGCGGGAGGAGAAGCGCAAGGCGGCGCTCCTTGCGGCCTTTTCGCGTGCGAACGAGATCGAAGCGGACCAGTACGGCGCGCTGTACCTTGTGCGGGCGGGATATTCCTTTGCGGACGCGGTGCGCGTCTGGGAGGCCATGAAGCGTGATTTAGGCGGGAAGCATGCGGACCCATCCTCTCAGGCGAAAGGCCATTCGCAAGAGGGGGCGATCGAGTTGGAGACATACCCCACCGATAGCGAACGCCTGGAGGCCCTGAAGGCCTACCACGCCAAGTGCTGCGGCCGGCTCTGGAACGGTTCAATCTGGGGGAGGAACTGCTCCGGAACAACTTCGAGTTGGAGGTGGCCGTCGAAATCTTCAAGAGCCTCAAGCAGAATTTCCCGGCCAGCGCCGAGGTGCGGAACAACCTGGCCGTGGCTCTGCACAAGCTCTATCTGAGCCGGCGCGTCCCCAACGAGCTGAGCGGGCAGCCGGACCTCGCGATCTATCCCTCCAAAAACCTCTCCGACAAGATCCGCATGCAGACCCGGAGCAAGGTGGACCACCGGCTTTTGCGACAGAGCATCGAAGAATACAAGGCCTCTCTGGCCTCCGTGGCGACGCCGCAGACCATGAGCAATCTGGCCTGGGCGCTCCTGGAAATGGGGGAGAAGCCGCACCTCGAGCAGGCGGAAGGTCTCCTCGCGCGCGCTGCCAAGTTGGCGCCGGAGGACCCCTTCGTGCTGAACGCCACGGGCATGGTGGAGCAGAAGCGCGGCAACCTCGGTCAAGCCATCACTGCCTGGGGCAAAGCCGCCCAGCGGAGCGTCCCGGCGCGATACAACCTGGGCTATGCCCTATTGGAGGTCGGAAACAAGGCGCGGGCCATCGAGGCGTTTCGCGCGTACCTGGAGGATGACCCCGGGAGTGTCTGGGGGGAGCGGATCCGCGCGCAGCTTGTTGCCTTGGGCGACAAGCCGCCGGACAAGCCGGCCCAGCCCGTCGTCAAAGAATTCGCAGGGATTCCTCTTGGCGCCATGAAGGACAAGGTGCGGGAGCGGTTCGGTGAGCCGGCCCAGCGGGTCAAAGCCGAGGCGAACAGCGAGCGGTGGAGCTATCCGGAAGTGGGCCTGGAGTTTCTGCTCATGTTCGATTCCGTTCAGCGAATCACGCAGACGCGGCCGACGGGCGGTGAGTCACGGTTGCCTCTCCCCTTGGAACGCAAGGTCGCGGGTGTCGGCCTGGACGACCCCAAGAGCAAGGTCGAGGCGGTGTTCGGCAAAGGCGCGGTGCGCAAGCGAAGCGGCGCTGCGCCGGTTGAGTGGCTCACCTATGAGCCGGCCGGTGTGGACTTTGCCCTCAGCGAGGGCCGTGTCTTTGCGTTCATGGTCCACAATCGGTGAGGGGGGGGATTTCCGGACGGGCGCGTCATATTACGCAGGAGCGAACGATGAGAATGCTGGTGCGTAACCGCTTTGCTTTGGGGATACTCGTTCTTTGCTTCATATTCCCCGCCTGTTCCGGCCTTGAGAAAGGTCGCGCTGCCTATCATGCCGG
>CAYLLY010000214.1:0-2896 GCA_964384595.1 uncultured Nitrospirales bacterium | reverse complement strand
TAAGGAGGGCTGTACCATGAAAGCCATGTATGCCCTGGCGGCAGTGGTCGTGTTTCTCGCCTTCACCGCCGCCGCCGCGTTTGCCAATCCCGCTTTAATGAAGAAACGCTTCGAAGGCTACCCCAATGAAGGAGGAGGCACCACGGCCACCGGCGAAGCGGCCGCGCTGAAGGCCGCAGAGGACGCCCCGAAAACTTTGAAGGAACAGAACATGTCCTCTTCCGGCGGGCAGGATGACACGCTGAAGCGCGGTGATGCGCGCTCCCTGCCCAGTCCCACCGGTCCGGGGTACGTCGGTAAAGGCGTGACGGAAGGGCATATCAAGGACGCGACTAAGGCAAGCCCCAACCCGTAATGAACGCAGGCTGCGACGGGAGAGTCAGGACCCTGGGCTCTCCCGCGCGTCCTCGGCCCAACCCTTCACCCACGGCAAGAGGAGAAACGCCGGCCCGGCGAGAACGAACGTGGCGGTGAAGTAGGCGGCGTAGCCCATCATCTCGGTCGCCGCGCCGGAGAACGCCGCGGAGAGGGCGCGGGTCAGCCCGAACAGGGCGCTGAGGAGGGCGTACTGCGTGGCCGCATGGCTCTTGTCGCAGATGCTCATCAGGAAAGCCAGAAAGGGCGCCGTGCCCAGCCCCCCGCAGAACGACTCGACGAGCGAGGCCACGTACATCATCGCCTCGGACGGAGGGAGCACGGCCACGCCCGCATAGACCAGGTTCGAGACCGCCTGCAATACGCCCAGCACCCACAGCGCCTTGAAGATGCCCCACCGCGTCGTCAGGGTTCCGCCGATCAGCGCGCCGCCGATCGTCGCCACGACCCCGAGCGTGCCCGGCACCAGGCCGATCTGGATCGGCGTGAACTGCCGGTCCACCCAGAAGGGCTTGATCATGGGCCCGATGGCCATGTCGCCCAGCTTGAACGTCAGGACGAAGGCCGCCACGGCCCAAAAGCCCGGCCTGGCGAGGAACAGCCGCAACGGCGCGCGGATCGCGTCCGCCGCTGAACTGGCCGGAGCCGGCCGCCCGGAGGCGCTCTCCGCTTCCACATTCGGGGCGCCGGAGGACATCACCGCGAGCAAGCCCATCAAGCCGGCCGCGCCGATAAAAACAAAGGGCCAGCCCACGAACCCGGCCGCCGCAACGAAGAGCCCGCCCGCGCCGATCAGCGCGATGCGGTAGGCCGTCACCCGCAGGCCGTTGGCGACGCCCATCTCCTTCTTCTCGAGCAATTCAATCGTGTAGGCATCGATCGCAATGTCCTGGGTGGCCGAGAGCACGGCGAGCATGACCAGGGCGGCCCAGAGCATCCAGGCGTTGTCCTGGATATGCAGGAAGGCCAGTGCCAGCAACGGCACGCTCATCAGGACTTGGCAGACCCAGGTCCATGTGCGGCGGCGGCCCCAAAGGTCCACCGCCGGCGCCCAGAGAAACTTGAGCGTCCACGGAAGCCCCACCAATCCCAAGAGGCCGATGTCCGTGAGGCTCACGCCGTGCAGGCGAAAGTACACCGGCACGGCGTCCGCGACGAGCCCGAAGGGAAACCCCTCGGCGAAGTACAGCGCGGCGACCCAGAGCAGTTTGTGGCGTGTGCTCATGTAGAGGGGGGGTGATAGCATGTCCTCCAGAGATCGTCAACGCAGACTTGATTCGAACGCACGCCATGGTATACGGTATATTTTGCCAACCCGCTTGACGAACCGGAGGTTTCGGCATGAGGCGTTTCACCGTCACCGACATCATCGAGGGCAACGGCCAGGCCCACCCGGCTTTTACCCACACCGCGACCTATCCGGTGCTTGAAGTCCTCATGCCGGGATCGGGAAACCTGCCGGGATTCCTCGTGGCCGACGACCAGGGCCGCTTCCATCTCATCCGGATGGATCACTGCCGGCTCGGCAAGATCGAGGCCTTCTGACCCATGCCCCTTGTCGCGCCGGAGGAACTGGGCCGGGAACTGTCCGACTTGGCCTTCGGCATCATCGAACAGAACTGGCTGACGGAACACATCGGCAAGGCCGTGGATGTGAAGAACCTCGACCAGATACAGACCAACGCCGCGGAGTGGGAGCTGACCTACCTGATCCTGTTCGCCATCACAAGCGGGTGCGGGACGTTTTCCGCGACCGATCGGGAGCGGACCACCGCCACGCTCAAGGCCTTCCACACCGCGTTCCTGAAGCAGATCGTGGAGCAGGCGGGGCCGGACATCGCCGCCGCCCACGAAAAAAACCTCGTACCGCGCTACCGGCTGTATGGCCAGACCATCGAAGGCGAGGACACCACACACCCGTCGTATAAGACGTCGTACAAGCGCCTGGGAGAGGCCGCCGCGATCCAGATTCTTGGCAAGCCGATCGAGGACCCTCAAGCCGCCGATATCTTCCGCGAGACGATCAAAGTCATCTTCACCGAGGTGCGCGAGGCGGCCATCAAGGTGATGCGGCACCAGCAGGTCGTGCAAGCGCAAGGAGACGCATAAGGATGGACTTCGACATCGGCTCCAATCTGTATCGGAACGCCGACAACGGCATCGAGATCGACGGCATGGCGCAGTTCTCGTTCGAGCACAATCGCCGCTACAACGAGATGATGCTGAGGGGGCTCATCTTTGACCAGAAAGGGGCGCTGGTGGCGAAGATCGCTGAGAACAGCCTCGTCGTGAACCTCCAGGGTGAATTTGAGATGCGGTCCGAGCATCCGGTCGTGAAACTGCTCCGCCGCGAGATCGGGGACGTCCTGCTGGAAGTCAAGTTCCTGGACGACAACCGCGTCCAGATCCACAAGGCCAGGCTCTACACCGGCAAAGGCAAGCCCTTCATGGTCACACCCACCGAATGGAAGCTGAAGGACGAGACGCACAGCGGGGAAAACGTCGACTGCGACGGAAAGCC
>CAYLLY010000213.1:0-2983 GCA_964384595.1 uncultured Nitrospirales bacterium | reverse complement strand
CGTCCTTCTCGACGCCGAGCACCTTGTAGTAATCCTTCATGGGAAAAGGACTATACCATAGGTGAAGGCAGGATAAGTGCGGGTGACACCGCATGGGCGCCCAGAAGCAGCGCAGGGCGTACAGCCGGGTTCCGGGACTTCGACGGCGAAACGCCCAGCTGCGCTGGGCTATGCGGGGGCAGGACCCGCACGCATTGCGAAATCGGCGGCCGAGCATGTACGATGCACCTATGAGCGACGCGCCGACGCACACCAACCGCCTCATTCACGAGACAAGCCCCTACCTCCTCCAGCACGCCCACAATCCGGTCGACTGGTACCCCTGGGGCGAGGACGCCCTGGCGAAGGCCAAGGCCGAGAACAAGCCGATTCTGCTCTCGATCGGCTACTCGGCCTGCCATTGGTGCCACGTGATGGAGCGGGAGTCGTTCGAGAACCCGGACATCGCCGGGCTGATGAACGAGCACTTCGTCAACATCAAGGTGGACCGCGAGGAACGCCCGGATCTGGACGACATCTACCAGAAGTCCGCGCAGGCCTTCATGCGCCGTGGCGGCGGCTGGCCGCTGACGGTCTTCCTGACGCCCGACCAGGAGCCGTTCTGGGGCGGCACGTACTTCCCGCCGACGCCGCGCTACGGCATGCCGGGCTTCCCTGAAGTGCTCCTGGGCGTCGCCGAGGCCTACCGGAAGGAACCCGAGCAGGTCCGGCAGAACACGCAGAAAGTCAAAGCCGGGCTTCGGCAGATCAGCTCTCCGAACCCGTCCGGCGACCCCCTCACCGAGGAGTTGCTCGACGGCGCGGTCAAAGACCTGAGCGCCTTCTACGAGCCGGCCAACGGGGGATTCGGCGACGCACCGAAGTTTCCCACGCCCCCGCCCTTTCACGTGCTCCTGCGCCGGTTCGCCCGCACGAAGGATCAACAGACACTCAATATGGTCCTGCACTCGCTGTGGAAGATGGCGGCCGGGGGGATCTACGACCACCTGGGCGGCGGCTTCCATCGCTATTCGACGGACGGCCGGTGGCTCGTCCCCCATTTCGAGAAGATGCTCTACGACAATGCGCAGCTTGTCCGCCTGTACCTGGACGGCTGGCGGCTCAGCCGCGAGCCCCGGTTCAGGCACGTGGTCGAAGAGACGCTGGAATACATTCAGCGTGAAATGGTCCACCCCGACGGCGGGTTCTACACGGCCCAGGACGCCGACAGTGAGGGTCATGAGGGAAAATATTTCGTCTGGGAGCCGTCCGAAATCAAGGAGGTCCTCGGACCTGAACTGGGCGATATTTTCTGTCGGCTCTACGACATCTCGGAACAGGGCAATTTCGAAGGCAAGAACATCCCGAACCTGATCCACGCCAACGGCCGGATCAATATCAACGACCTGCCGGACGCTGAGCAAATCATCGCCGACGCCAGGCGCAAACTGCTGGAGGTCCGCGAGCGGCGCGTGAAGCCCCTGCGCGACGACAAGATCCTCACCGGTTGGAACGGCTTGATGCTCTCCGGCGTGCTGGATGCGTATCAGACGCTGGGAAACCCGGCCTATCTGGCCATGGCCGAGAAGGCGCTCGCGTTCCTGCTGGAGCGCGCGTATCACAACGGCCGGCTGTTCCGGACCGTTACGGGCGGCCGGGGCAAGCTGAACGGCTACCTCGACGACTATGCCTTCCTCTCGGCGGCGCTGATCGACGCGTTCGAGGCCACCGCCACGCCAGCCTATCTCGACAAGGCGCGCGAGCTGACCACCGTCATGCTGGAGCAGTTCTGGGATGCCCAGGCAGGCGGCTGCTTCTTCACAGGGAAAGACCACGAATCCCTGCTCCAGCGCATGAAGACCGGCGAAGACTCGGCCATCCCCGGGGGCAACGCCGTGGCGGCGATGAACTTCCTGCGCCTCTTTGCCTACACCGGCGAGCAGACTTACCTGGACAGAGCCGAGCAGACTTTCCGGCTCTTCCGGGCGCACATGGACCAAAACCCGTTCGGCATGGCTTCCATGCTGTGCGCGCTGGACTTCTACCTGTGCAAGCCGAAGGAGATCGTGCTGGCGGGCAAGCCAGGCACGGCGGAGATGAAGGACTTATTGTCGAAGATTCACGGACGGTACGTGCCGAACAAGACGCTGGTGCTGGTGGATGGAGCCGGCTCAGGCTATGTGCCGGCCGCGGCCAAGGGCAAGCGCGCGCTCGACGGCAAGCCCACGGCCTACGTCTGCCACAACTTCACCTGCTCCCACCCCGTCACCGACTGGGAGGCTCTGGAAAAGCTGCTGTAGCCGAAACGTCACGGTCCGACCATCGACAGGCTTGATTCGTCCTGCCGACTTTTCATATAATCTGATTATCATATTTTCGCATGGAGGGACGGTTATGGGACGGCACATTACCGCGACGGAAGCTGTTCGGCAATTCTCCGACCTGTTGAGCACCATCAAATTTAAAGGCAGCCGCTACACCATCGTCCGAGGCGGCAAGCCGGTGGCCAGCCTGGGGCCTGCTGTGGCCCCGGTCCACGAAAAGACGCTCGGCGAGTTGAAAGAGCTGATGAAGAAGCTTCCCAGGCTCGGAGAGGAAGCGGCGGCCTTCGCAAAGGACCTGAAGACGACGGCCAAAAAACAACCCGGCGTTCCTAAAGGCCGCGCATGGGCGTGATCTTCGATACGAGTGTGCTCATCGCCTTGGAACGCGGCGCGCTGGACCCGGATCGACTCGTCCAGGGGCGCGAGCAGGAACCGTTCGGAATCAGTGTGATCAGCGCCGCAGAGCTCCTTCATGGCGTACACCGCGCAGACACACAGAAAAGACGAATCAAACGGGCGTCCTATGTCGAGAAAGTCCTGGAACATTATGCGCTCTACCCCTTCGATCTTGGGGCAGCCAGGATTTACGCGGATCTGTGGGCGACTCTTCAGAAGAAAGGCGTGCGAATCGGCGCCCACGATCTCATGATCGCCGCGACCGCCATTTCACTGGGATGGTC
>CAYLLY010000212.1:0-2989 GCA_964384595.1 uncultured Nitrospirales bacterium | reverse complement strand
CTACATAAATTCAGATGTGGTACATCAGCACGCGTTTCTCTTCAAGGTCGCGCGCCCGCCGGCAGAGATCGGCCAGCGTGGTGCGGTTCAGGGTTTCCAGGACCTTGTCCTTCACTTCTTTCAAGACTCCCTGGACGATGGAGCCGTGCCGGGCGCGATGGCCGTTCCCGTTTCCGCGGCGGGGAAGGGCGCGGCTCGTCATGACGATGGGGCCCTCCACGGCCTGGATCACATCACCGACGCGGATCTCTTCGGCCGGCTTCGTCAGGTGATAGCCGCCGTGCGCGCCGCGGGAACTCTCGACGAGGCCCGCATGCCGGAGCGCGCTGAGGATCTGCTCCAGAAAGCGCAACGGGATGCCCTGGCGCTCCGCAATCGCCTTGGCCTGGACGGGAGCCTCGCCGTTTGCCAGGGCCAGGTCAAGCACGGCCATGACCCCGTATTCGCCCTTGGCTGAGAAGTACATTCGTTAATCCCTACTGATCCGATAGGAAAACAGTTATATGAGGTTTATACCGTGGATTCCTGGGGCCTGTCAACAAAAACTTTCACCGGGGGCTGTTATGGCGTGTCTGACCTGTTGGGAATGGATTTATGCCTCCTCTTGACCGCCACAAACAGCTATGTTATAGCTATATGGTTCTGAAGTGAAGTTCGCTCCCGATCCGTTGACAGGTCTTTGGTTGCGGGATTTCGACCCCCAGCCGGAGAATTTCGATTGGGATGACGGCAACAGGCACAAGAGTCTCAAGCATGGGATATCCGGTGAGGAGGTCGAGTCGGTCTTTCGTCGGGAGCGATACATCTTCGCGGGGAGAATTATTGAGCCTGTTCATGCAGAGTGGCGCGGGCTTATCCTGGGGCGAGGTGACAGCGGGCGGGCACTAACCTTGATCTTTACCCGGCGGGGAGAAAGGCTACGCCCAATCTCCTGCAGGCCGATGCGAGAAGGCGAGCGGAGGTTTTATGAAACAAGCATCCAGTCGAAAGAATAAAGACACGCAACTCAAGGAATTCGAAACGAGGGACTTGGGCCATGACATTGCCCGGAGCAAAGCTGCGGTCGTTGTGCACCCCAAGACCCGGCAGATGCCGACCTCGATCTTTCTCGATCCGGCCATCATCGAAAAGCTGAGAAGCAAGGCCGAGAAGCGCGGGATCGGCTATCAGACCATGCTCAAGATCATCGTCCACGAGCACGTGGATGAATACTGAGCGGCGTTGCATCTACGCCCCAACGGCTTGATTTCGGCTGTACCCGCCTTACATCCTCTGTAAACGCCTGAGAAAAAGGTAAGGAGACCCATGATTCGCTTTGACCGGTTGACCATCAAGTCGCAGGAAGCCCTGGCCGAGGCCCAGAAACTGGCCGAGAAGGCCGGACACCAGCAAATCGACGTCGAGCACCTCGCGCTGGCCTTGGTGCGGCAACGCGAGGGGCTCACGCCAGGCCTGCTGGAGAAGCTCGGCGTCGATCCCGCCGTGCTCGGGCGCGAACTGGAAAAGGAACTGAAAAAGATCCCCCAGGTCTCCGGCTCGGGGGCGGGGCAGGTCGCCATTTCGCACCGGTTGGGCGACGTCTTTTCCACGGCCGAGCAGGAGGCCGAAAGATTCAAGGACGAGTACCTTAGTACCGAGCATCTTCTGCTGGCCATCGCAGATGCCGGGGGCGCGGCCGCCGGCGTATTCAAGCGGCAGGGCGTGACGAAGGACCGCCTGTACTCGGCCTTGACCGCCGTCCGGGGCACGCAGCGCGTGACCGACCAGGAGCCCGAGGAAAAGTACCAGGCGTTGGCCAAGTACAGCCGCGACCTCACCGACCTGGCCCGCAAGGGCAAACTGGACCCGGTCATCGGGCGCGACGAGGAAATCCGCCGTGTGATCCAGGTCCTTTCGCGCCGCACCAAGAACAACCCCTGTCTCATCGGCGAGCCCGGCGTCGGCAAGACGGCGATCGCCGAAGGGCTGGCCCAGCGCGTCGTGAACGGCGACGTGCCGGAGGGCCTCAAGAACCGCCGCGTGGTGGCGCTGGACATGGGTGCGCTCGTGGCCGGCAGCAAATTCCGCGGCGAGTTCGAGGATCGCCTGAAGGCGGTGCTGCGCGAGGTCGAGGAAGGCGCCGGCAGCATCATTCTCTTCATCGACGAGATCCACACGCTGGTCGGCGCCGGCGCGGCCGAGGGCGCGATGGACGCGTCCAACATGCTCAAGCCCGCCCTGGCGCGCGGCGATCTCCGGTGCGTCGGGGCGACCACGCTGGACGAATACCGCACGCGCATCGAGAAGGACCCCGCGCTGGAGCGCCGGTTCCAGCCGGTGACGGTGGCCGAGCCGTCGGTCGAGGACACGGTCTCGATCCTGCGCGGGCTCAAGGAGCGGTACGAGATCCACCACGGGGTGCGGATCACGGACTCGGCGCTCATCGCCGCGGCCACGCTCTCCAAGCGGTACATCAGCGACCGGTTCCTGCCGGACAAGGCGATCGATCTCGTGGACGAGGCGGCGTCGCGCCTGCGCATGGAGATCGACAGCATGCCCACGCCGCTGGACGAGCGCACTCGCCGTATCCGCCGGCTCGAGATCGAGCGGGAGGGCATCCGCCGCGACAAGGACGCCCCCGCGCAGGGGCGCCTGGAAAAGGTCGAGAAGGAGCTCGCGCAACTGCGCGGGGAGACCGAGGCGCTGACCAGGCAATGGCAGGCGGAGAAGGAGTCCATCAAGAAGATCCGCGAGATCAAGGAGAAGCTGGAAGCGGCCAAGCAGGAAGCCGAGCGCGCCGAGCGCGAGGGCGACCTGGGCAAGGCGGCCGAGCTGCGCTACGGGCGGATGACGGAGCTGACCAAGCAGTTGACGGCGGAGAACACGCGCCTGCAGGGCCTGCCCGGCGACCAGCGGCTGTTGAAGGAGGAAGTGGATGACGAGGACATCGCGCGCATCGTCGCCAAGTGGACCGGCATTCCCGTGACCCGCCTCATTGAAGCCGAGACCA
>CAYLLY010000211.1:0-3001 GCA_964384595.1 uncultured Nitrospirales bacterium | reverse complement strand
GGCTATCCGGCGTGGCTGCGGGCGATCCCTGATCCACCGGCTGTCCTGTACTGCGACGGCCGGATCGAGCCGCGGGACCGGCAGGCGGTGGCGATCGTCGGCGCCCGGAAGGCGACGCCCTACGGGCTCCAGGCGACCGAGACGCTGGCGCGCGAACTGAGCGGGGCGGGCTTCACCATCGTCAGCGGGTTGGCGCGCGGGATCGACGCGGCCGCCCACCGCGCGGCCCTGGAAGCCGGCGGGCGGACGATCGCCGTACTGGGGTGCGGCCTGGACGTGAACTATCCGCCCGAGCACGGCCGTCTCCGGGAGGAGATTGCCGCCAGCGGCGCCGTGCTCACGGAATTTCCCGCGGGCACGCAACCGAAGCCATCGCATTTCCCGCAGCGCAATCGGATCATCAGCGGCCTGTCGCTGGGCGTCGTGGTGGTCGAAGCGGCCGAGGACAGCGGCTCGCTGATCACGGCCCGCCTCGCGCTGGAGCAAGGCCGCGAAGTGTTCGCCGTGCCCGGTTCGATTGACGCGCCGTTGAGCCGCGGCCCGCACGGCCTGCTCAAGCAGGGCGCCAAACTGGTGGAGACGGTTGACGACGTCATCGAGGAATTGCTGCCGCAACTGGATACCGCAGTTGCTCCGAAACGGCGACCTGGGTTTTCCAAGGCCGCGGAGGTTCCCAACCTCTCGCCGGAAGAGCGTTTGCTTCTGGAACAGATGACTCGCGATCCGCTGCACCTCGATGACCTCACGGAACGGAGCGGCTTGACGCCGGCCGGCGTGGCTGGCATTCTCCTGGGCCTTGAACTGAAAGGCGTGGTCCGTCAATTACCGGGCCAACGGTACTGCTTGAAGAGGTAAGAACACCGTTATCCGTTAAACGTTAAACGGAAGAAGGCGAACGATTAACGTAGAACGATTAACGATTAACGAATCACGAGGCTGCATGAGCAAATCGCTGATCATCGTCGAATCACCGGCCAAGGCCCGGACCATCACCAAATACCTCGGCCGCGGCTATACCGTCATGGCCTCGGTCGGCCACGTGAAGGACCTGCCCACGAACAAGCTGGGCGTGGACCTCGCGCATGACTTCACGCCGCAGTACGTCACCATCAAGGGCAAGACCCAGGTCCTCGCCGCGATCAAGAAGAAGGCGAAGGACGCCGACAAGGTGTATCTCGCCCCCGACCCGGACCGGGAAGGCGAAGCCATCGCCTGGCACATCGCCCAAGAGATCGATGGCAAGTCGCTCGACGGCAAAGCCAAGGGCGCAAACCGGAAGGTCTTTCGGGTCCTCTTCAACGAGATCACGGAATCGGCCATCAAGCGCGCCCTGCAGTCCCCCGGGCACCTGGACATGAAGCTGGTCAACGCGCAGCAGGCCCGCCGCGTGCTCGACCGCATCGTCGGCTACCAGGGCAGCCAGTTGCTCTGGAAGAAGGTCCGCCGCGGACTCAGCATGGGCCGCGTGCAGTCGGTGGCGGTGAAGCTGATCTGCGACCGCGAGCGCGAACGCGAGGCCTTCCGCTCGGAGGAATACTGGTCTCTCACGGCGACGTTGGCAGGGAAGAACCCGCCGCCCTTCGAGGCCAAGCTCCACAGCGTCAACGGCCAGGACGCCGTCGTCTCCTCCGCCCAGGAAGCCGATCGCATCGTCGCCGCCGTGCGCGGCAAGGACTTCACCGTCCGGTCCATCGAGCGCAAGGAGAAGAAGCGCAACCCCGTCGCCCCGTTCATCACCAGCCGTCTCCAGCAGGAAGCGGCGCGCAAGCTGCGCTTCACCCCCAAGAAGACCATGATGCTGGCCCAGCAGCTCTACGAGGGCATGGAGATCGGCAAGGAAGGGCCGGTCGGCCTGATCACCTACATGCGGACCGACAGCACACGGATCGCGAAGGAGGCCGCCGAGGAAGCCCGGCTGGTGATCCGCGAGCGGTTCGGCGCCGAATACCTGCCCAAAACCCCGAACGTGTACAAGACCCAGAAAGCCGCCCAGGAGGCCCACGAGGCCATCCGGCCGACGTCGGCCCACCGGGACCCCGAATCGATCAAGCATTTTATGGACCGGGATCACTACCAGGTCTACAAGCTGATCTGGAACCGCTTCATCGCCTCCCAGATGACGCCGGCCATCCTGGAAGTCACCCGCGTGGACTGCAGCCCCGAGCAGACGCCGGACGCCTACGTGTTCCGCGCCAACGGCACCGTCGTCAAATTCCCCGGCCATACAGCGGTCTACATGGAGGGCAAGGACGCGGAACTGCACGAGCAGAGCCGCAAGGCGGACCAGGAGGCCGAGGACGAGGCGGAGCGGCAGTTGCCGGCCCTGGCCGAGGGCGAGCATCTGCGGCTGGTCGCCAAGGAAGGGCAGCCGGTCGCCGGCCTCGCACCCAAGCAGCACTTCACCCAGCCGCCCCCCCGTTACAACGAAGCCCTGCTCATCCGCGAGCTCGAGGACAAGGGCATCGGCCGCCCCTCAACGTACGCCAGCATCTGTTCGACGATCCAGGAGCGGAAGTATGTGGAGAAGATCGAAGGCCGCTTCGCGCCCACGGAGACCGGCATCACTGTCAACGACTTCCTCATCAAGGGCTTCCCCGACATCCTCAACGTGGACTTCACGTCGCTGATGGAGAAGGAGCTCGACGAGGTCGAGGAAGGCGGGAAGGCCTGGGTCGCCGCGGTGCGCGACTTCTACGTCCCGTTCAGCCGGGACATGGAAAAGGCCAAGGAGATCCCCGGCCCCAAGGACACGGTGGAGCCCCCGACGAACGTCCCCTGCGAGAAGTGCGGGCGGATGATGGAGATCAAATGGGGCCGGAACGGGAAATTTCTCGCCTGCCCGGGTTACAAGGAGGACCCGCCCTGCAAGAACACTCAGAACTTCGAGAAGCTGCCGGACGGCACCATCAAGATCGTCGCGAAGGAGGATGCCTCGACCGACGAGACGTGCGAGAAGTGCGGCTCGCCGATGGTGATCAAGACCGGCCGGTTCGGCAAGTTC
>CAYLLY010000210.1:0-3020 GCA_964384595.1 uncultured Nitrospirales bacterium | reverse complement strand
CAGCGCGGGGCGTACAGCCGGGTTCCGGGACTTCGACGGCGGCCCGACCCGTTGCAAGATGATGATGGGGTGGCGCCGAACGGGCGCCCGGGCGGAGCGGAAGAGCGTACAGCGCGAGTCTGCGGGGCTGCGACGCCGAAACGCTCTGAGCTGGTGACCCGTTGCATTTGAGGAGCAACAGGTACCCCGGCTGTTCGGCGACAGGACCCCCGCCAAGAGCAACGGGTTCCCCGGCTGCGATGGGCTATGCGGGGGCAGGACCCGCGAGCCGCAGGCGACAGGCCCGCGCAGTAGCCTGTCCCCTTTGGGCCGTGCTATAGTCCGGCGCGTGACGGCGCACCCTGATGCAAAACACCGGCAAAGATAAAACCGACCAGCCCCGTCCCGAAGACTACCTGCTGGAGTCCGAGCGGAGATTCCGCTCCGTCGTCCAGACCGCCAAGGACGCCATTATTCTGGCCGACGGGAACGGCAACATCATCGCCTGGAACCCGGCGGCGCAAACCATCTTCGGGTATCGGGAAGAGGACGTGGTGGGGCAACCGCTGACCATGGTGATGCCGGAACGCTACCGGGACGCCCACCGCAAAGGCCTGGCGCGGTTGCAGGCGGGCGGCGAGGCGCATGTGATCGGGACGACGGTGGAGTTGCACGGGATCCGGAAAGACGGGAGTGAATTCCCCCTGGAGCTCTCCATCGGGACCTGGCAGGCGACGGAAGGCACGTTCTATTCCGGGATTATTCGGGACATCACCGAGCGCAAGCGCGCCGAGGAAGAGCGGGAGCGGCTGCTCCGCGAGCTTCAAGACGCCATGGCCAAGATCAAGGTGCTGGACGGCTTGCTGCCCATCTGCGCCACCTGCAAAAAGATCCGCGACGACAAGGGCTATTGGAAACAAATTGAAGACTATATCAGCGACCACTCGGCGGCCACGTTCACTCACGGCATTTGCGCCGACTGCGCCAGAAAAATCCATCCCGACTGGGACGATCACTGAGATGGCGGCGGAAGTCACGACCAAAGCCCTGCTGATCGCCCTCGTCGGCGACCCGACGCCCTGCGTGGCAACCATCAACCGCCTGAACCCCGAGTGCCTCTGCTTCTTCATCCCCGAAGACCTGCGCCCCCAAATTGAAACGCAGATCCAGCCGAACCTCGTCAAGCTGCCTAAGAAATGGGACTGGATCATCACCCCCGATCCCCACGGCTTCGGCGCAAGCTTCAAGGCGCTCAACCAGCCCCTCGCCGACCTGCTGAAGGTGTGGGGCCTCGGGCCGGGCGAGCTGACCGTGGACCTGGGCCGAGCCACCGCCGCCATGTCGGCCGCGACGGGCCTCGCGACCCTGTCGCACTCGTCGCAGTTCCTCACGCTCAAGCCCGCGCTCGTCGCGGGGGACGCGCCCGTCGGCGAGCTCGTCATCGTCAACGGCCAGGCGCACACCTGGCAGCAGGACAACCCCTGGACCGACGCGGCGATCAGCGCGCGCCGCCAGGCCGCCGAACACTTCAACAAGGGCTCGAATGCCGCGGCGGCCGCTCAGTTCCGCCACATCGAAGCCCGTGTCAGCGGCGGGCAGAAGCCCCTGTACCATGCCTTCGCCGACCTCGCCGACGCCTACGGCTGCTGGGACCGCTTCCAGTACAAGCCCGCGTGGGAATCATTAAAGACCGCCACGAAAGCCCTGGACATGGCCTCGGTGTTCGGCGGCCCCGCCGGCGTGAAGGCGCTGGTACCGCGCCTCAAAGAGAACGCGGGCTTTCTCGAAAAGCTCGTCCTGGACCCATCAGACGTGAAGGCCGCGATCGCGCCGGACCTCCTGGCCAACGCGCGGCGCCGGGCCGAGCAGGACCGTGCCTTCGACGCGGCACTCGCCACGGCGGTGCGGGCGCTGGAAGCCTTCGCGCAGGTGCAGTTGTTCAAGCAGCACAAGATCAAAGCCAACGACGTCCAGCCCGACCAGTTGCCGGCCGAGCTCAGGGAAACCTGCAGGACCTGCTTCCTGGACGATGTGGACGGCAAGTACAAACTGCCGCTCGTGGCCCAGTTCCGCGCGCTGGCAGCGCTCGGCGACCCGATGGGGCACACGTTCCAAGCCCAGTGGCCCCAGATGAAGCCGCTGCTGGACGCCGCGCACCGCTCGTCGCTCGGCCACGGCTTCGAGACGGTCACGGCCGAACGGTACCACCAGCTCTATGCGCTGATCGTGAAGGTGACCGGCGTCACCGACGCCGCGCTCCCCAAGTTCCCGACCCTCGAGCTCTGACCATGACGCCGGCGTTGCACACCCATACAATGGATGTCCGCATCTACTACCAGGACACGGACTGCGGCGGGGTCGTCTACTACGGCAACTACCTGCGCTACTTCGAGCAGGGGCGCACGCACTGGCTGGAGGCGCAGGGGCTCTCGGTCAAGGCCTTCATGGACGCGGGCACGCTCTTCGCCGTGGTGCATGCCGAGCTCTCGTACCGCTCGCCGGCCCGCTACGGCGAGACGCTGGCCGTCGCCACCCGGCTCACGGACCTGCGCGCGGCCAGCTTCACGTTCGCCCACGAGATCCGCGAGAAGACGAGCGGGCGGCTTGTGGTGGAGGGCTCCGCCCGGCTGGCGACCGTGGACCTGCAAGGCAAGCTGATCAAGCTTCCAAAGGATCTGCGCGAGCGATTGTCGAAAGGGATCGCCTGACCATGCAGAACATCGGAACCTGGCTCGCTCTCGCCGGCGTCGCCGTCGGCTTCGTGGTTCTTCTGTTTCTGCTGTTCAAGGAACCCGAGGATAAGAAGAAGAAATAAGGGGGCCTCTTATGGGTCAAGACGTATTCGGCGGCAAGGAAGAGCTGGTCGAGGTCAAGTTCCAGATCAGCCAGGACCAGAAGAAGTGGCTGGAGAAGATGGTCAAGGAAGGCAAGATCGCGGTGCCGCCGGGGGGGAGTCTGTCCGTGGGGAATGTGATCTCCATGTTCATTCGCGCCTTGCTGCACAACGCGATGGAGCAGCAGCAGGCGATGGAAAAGGCGGA
>CAYLLY010000209.1:0-3026 GCA_964384595.1 uncultured Nitrospirales bacterium | reverse complement strand
TCGGCGATCCCGGCGCCGAGCTCGTCGAAGACATCATCGCCTGCCCCGGCACCGACACCTGCGGCCTCGGGATCACGTCCTCCAAAGGACTGGCCCGCGCCCTGGCCGAAGTCTTCCCCGCGGGCAAGGTGCCGGCCGACCTCAGCCAGGAATCGGTGAAGATCAGCGGCTGCCACAACTCCTGCGCCCAGCACCATATCTCCACCATCGGGCTCCATGGCGTCGGCAAGCGGATGGGCGAGCACTTCGCCCCGCATTACGAGCTGCACCTGGGCGGGCGGATCGACGGCGTGCCCAAGATCGGCCAGATGACGGTCAAGCTGCCGGCCAAGAACGTCCCCGCCGCCGTCTCGCACTTGCTGGACTTCTGGCGGCAGAACCGCCGGGAGAGCGAGCGGCTCCTGGACTTCATCGAGCGCACCGGCAAGGCCCGGCTCAAGGAAGAGCTCATCCCTTACACGATCGTGCCGCCCTTCGAGCAGGACCCCTCGTACTACTACGACTGGGAAGGCGAGGACGAATTCATCATGGAGGACCTCGGCCCCGGCGAGTGCGCGGGGGGCGCGCTGGAGATGATCGAGAACCGTATTCTCGAAGCGGAGCAGGAGCTCTACCAGGCCCGGCTGCTTGAGGGCAAGGCGCAGCACGCCGCCGCGCTGAACAAAGCCTATCGCGCCGTCCTGGCGGCCGCCAAGGCGGTGCTGGTTCCGGAAGGCATCGATCCCAACACCGATGCGGAGACGTTCGTTGAGTTCGAGCGCCTGTTCGGCGCCACAGGGCGCATCGCCAAGCCGTATGCCGCGCCGTCCGCGAACATCGGCGACCTCGGGCCGCAGAACACCACGGCCGCCTTCGCCGCCGAGAAGCTGGCGTTCGCGAAAGGCTTCGTCGAGGCCTGCAAGGTCCTCACGGAAGACATGAGCCAGAGCCTCAAACAGAAGGAGCTGGACGAGAAACAGGCGACGGGAGAGTGTGCCATGCCAACCCCTGCGGCTCCGGGTCCGGAGTCTTCCTCGAAATCCGTGACGACGCTCGACCTGCGCGGCGTCATGTGCCCGATCAATTACGTCAAGACGAAGCTCAAGCTCGAGATGATGGACGAGGGCGAGGTCCTGGAAGTCTGGCTGGACGCGGGCGACCCGATCAAGAACGTGCCGCAGTCGCTGCGGAACGACGGACAAAAAGTGATCTCGGAAGTACCGGCCGACAACTACTTCAAGGTCACCGTGGAGAAAGTCGGATGACGCCGGCTGCCTCCATGGCCGACCTGAAAGCCCTGAGCGATTCGTTCGAGAGGCAGACGCCGCAGGACGTCCTGGCCTACGCGATCGGGACGTATTTCCCGGACATCGTGCTGGCCAGCAGCTTCGGCGCCGAGGACGTCGCGCTGATCGACATGGCGCACCGGATCAACCCCAAGACGCCGATCCTCTATCTGGACACGGACTTCCTGTTCAAGGAAACCTACGAGACGCGCGACCGGCTGATCGCGAAGTACGGGATCGCGCCGATCCAGGTAAAGTCCCTCCTCACGCCGGAGCGGCAGGCCGAGACGTTCGGCGACAAGCTCTGGGAGCGCCGGCCGGACGAATGCTGCAACCAGCGGAAGGTGGAGCCGCTGACGCGCGCCCTGCAGGGATACAAAGCCTGGATCACCGGCATCCGCCGCGATCAGTCGCCCACGCGGGCGAACGCCGGGCTGGTTGAGTGGGACCAGAAATTCCAGATGGTGAAGTTCAACCCGCTCGCCCGGTGGACGAGCGAGGACGTCTGGGCGTACATCAAGCGCTACGACGTGCCCTACAACCCCCTCCACGACCAAAACTATCCGAGCATCGGCTGCACCTACTGCACCCGTCCGGTGATGCCGGGCGAGGACCCGCGGGCCGGCCGGTGGGCCGGCATGGCCAAGACCGAGTGCGGGCTGCATCCCAAATAACGCCATGGAACCCCATCTCCGCCAGCTGGAAGACCAGAGCGTCTATATCTTTCGCGAGGCCTACAAGCACTTCGACAACCTCGCGATGCTGTGGTCCATGGGCAAGGACTCCACGGTGCTCCTGTGGCTCGCCCGCAAGGCGTTCTTCGGGCACGTCCCCTTTCCGCTGATCCACATCGACACGAGCTACAAGATCCCGGCCATGATCGAGTACCGGGACCGCGTCGCCCGCGAGTGGCGGCTGAACCTGGTCATCGGCCAGAACAAGGACGCCCTGGCCGGCGGCATGAACCACCAAGTGGGCCGCGTCGAGTGCTGCACCGCCCTCAAGACGAACGGTCTCAAGAACCTGATCACCGAGAAGGGCTACCAGGGCATCATCCTCGGCGTGCGGGCCGACGAGGAAGGCACGCGCGCCAAGGAGCGCTACTTCTCGCCGCGGGACAAGCACGGCGACTGGGACTTCCGCGAGCAGCCGCCGGAGTTGTGGGACCAGTTCAAGACCTCGTTCCCCGAGGGCACGCACATCCGGATCCATCCCCTCCTGGACTGGACCGAGATCAACATCTGGGAATACATCCGGGCCGAGAACGTCCCGATCATCGACCTCTACTTCGACAAGGGCGACGGGACCCGCTACCGGAGCCTCGGCTGCGCGCCCTGCACGTTCCCGATCAAGTCCACCGCCAAGACCCTCGACGAGATCATCGAGGAGCTGCGCAAAACGACCGTGTCCGAGCGGTCCGGCCGCGCCCAGGACGAAGGGCGCGGGATGGAGCTGCTCCGCAAAGACGGGTATATGTGACGATCATGCCGACGCTCGCACCCAGCACCCCGCGCGCCAGAGAACATCTCAATATCGTCATCGTGGGCCACGTGGACCACGGCAAGTCCACCCTGCTCGGCCGCCTCTACGCCGACACCGGCTCGCTCCCCGAAGGCAAGCTGGAGAAGGTCCGGGACATCTGCCGCCGGCAGGGCAAGGAATTCGAGTACGCCTTCCTCTTCGACGCGTTCCTGGAAGAGCAGGAGCAGGGCATCACGATCGACACCGCCCGCACGTTCTTCAAATGGCAGGACCGCCATT
>CAYLLY010000208.1:0-3028 GCA_964384595.1 uncultured Nitrospirales bacterium | reverse complement strand
GGAATAGGGCAGGCCGCCCACATACAACTTCGTACCCATCGGGTACCTCCTTTACAGATGCGATGCGGTCTTGGGAGTAAGGAATGAGAGGGGCAAGGAGAGCACCGAAGGCGCACCCAAATTCCTACTGCAAGGCACACTCGCGATGGAGTCCTTCTTTATCTGGCGCCTTATCGCCGGACTCCTTGCAACGATCAAACGCCAGCATACGCTAGCACAGGGTCGGAAGAGATGCAAGCGTCGCGTGCCGGAGGGCGCTACACCGCGAACTCCGCCCAGAGGAAGGTGTGGTCGGAGGGGTCCTTGGCGCGCCGCGGCTCGACGTCCACGTCGCACTGCATACATGTCTGGGCGAGCGGCGCGGTCGCGAGGATGTGGTCGATCCGCCAGCCTTTGTTCGCGTCCAGCGAGCTCGGCCGGCGGTAATCCCAAAAGGTGAATTGCCGGCGGTCCGGGTGCAACTTCCGGAAGACGTCCTCGAAGCCCCACGCGAGCGTCTCTTTATAGGCGTTCCTGGCGTCCTCGTGAAAGCAGACGTGCATGAGGTGCTTCTCCGGGCTATGGACATCCATCGGCTCCGGCGCGACGTTCACGTCGCCGCACCAGAGCGCCGGCTTCTTCGGCGAGAGGTGCTTGTCAAAATACTTCCGCAGGCGCTTGAACCAGCCGAGCTTGTATTGGTACTTCGGCGACTCGATCTCGAAGCCCTGCGGGATGTAGGTGTTGATGATCGGAATGCCCCGGACGACGACCCGCAGGAGCCGCGCGTC
Organism: uncultured Nitrospirales bacterium; assembly: GCA_964384595.1. GTDB lineage: Bacteria > Nitrospirota > Nitrospiria > Nitrospirales > NS-4 > SCTG01. The sequence continues at coordinate 2,258 of CAYLLY010000208.1, read as the reverse complement.
GTCGGGGTCCTTGCCGTCGTCGAACCCGTAGAACACCGCCTCGGGCTCGTTGCGGGTCAGCACGGCGACGCCGTTGTACGACTTCATGCCGCGGAACGTCGCATGGTAGCCGGCGGAGGTCAGCGCGAGCGCCGGGAAGGCCTCGTCCTGGACCTTGGTCTCCTGCAGGCACAGCACGTCGGGCCGGTGCCGCCCGAGCCAGTCGAGCACGATGGGCAGCCGCTTGCGCAGGGAATTCACGTTGAACGTGGCGATCTTCACGGCGGCCAAGATAGCACAGACCCGTTGTTCGGGGTAGCCCGGATCATTCATGAACGCTTCTACTGCAACCGCGGATACGCTGCTCCGACAGGCGGGCTCACCGCTCAGTCGGTCAACATACTGCACGAGTATGCCTCCCTCCCTCGCGGCTCCACGCGCCTGTCTCGCAACGCGTCTACGCGGTTTCGTCACGAACCGTCATGAATAATCCGGGCTAGGCAAGCGGCCTGCGACTTGGTAGGATCACATGCCATGACGCGAATTTCCGGGCATCGATCCGTCGGTTCGGCCGTCGCGCTGGCGGTGATGCTCTCGGCAGGCCTCGCCTCCGCGGCCGAGAACCGTCCGGGCGCCCCGGATGCGCTCCCGTTGCTTCAGCAGGCGAAAGACGCCGCGCGCTCGATCGCGGACGATCCGTACTTGCGGGACACCGCCTTGCGGGGCATTGCCGGGGCGCAGGCGGAGGCGGGGCGGTTCGACGTCGCGTTGGACACCGCAGCCCTGATCGGCGACGAGTTCCTGCGGACGGGCGCCTGGCGGCAGATTGCGGTCGCGCAGGCACGCGGCGGTGATCGTGCGGAGGCCGGCAAGCTCCTCGACAAGGTGCTCCAAGCGACGGCGGCGTTCAAGAACGTCCACCTGATCCGGGTGGATGCCTTGATCGCGACCGCGGAGGCGCAGGCGCACATCGGAGACGTGCCGGGCGCGCTCAAAACCGCCGTGTCCGTCGGGAATCTTCGCGGGAAGGCCGAAGCCTTCCGCAACATCGCGCTGGTGCAGACCAAGGGCGGGGACCTCAAGGGTGCGCTCGACACCGCCGACACCATCGCCGATGAGAAGATCAAGGCGCAGACGCTGCGCGGGATCGCGGCGGCGCGCGCCGAAGCCGGTGACCGTGAAGGCGCGCTTCAAACCGCCGCGGGGATCCGGGACCCTTATCTGAAGGCCGCCGCCTTGCGAAAAATCGCCGTCGCGCCGGCGATTCTCAAGGACCGGGCTGCCGCGCTCGACATTCTGAAGCAGGCGCTCGACAGTGCGGGGGCCATTCAAGGCGAGACTGAAAAGGCCGATGCGTTGGGCGGCATCACGATGGCGTTTCTGGCGGCCGGCGATGTGAATGGAGCATTCAGGACGTCGGCTCTGATCGCGAGTGCCTTTGCGGGGAAGCCGCTCCCTGAAGTCGCGGCGACCACCAGGTCCGAAGTGCTGCGCGCGATCGCCATCGCGCAGGCCCAGGCGGGCGACAGCCAGAGAGCTTTTCAGACGGTCGGGACTATCGCGGTCCCCTACATGCAGGCCAGCGCCCTCGCGGAAATCGCGGTGATCCAGGCCGAGCGGGGCGATCGGATTGCCGCGGGGGCGACCCTCCGCAGGGCGCTGCAGGTGGCCGCCGCCATTCGGGAATTTTCGGCGAAAGCGCCGGCGCTGCTGGGAGTCGCCCAGGCGCAAGCCAAAACCGGCGACCGGGCCGCCGCCGTCAAAACCTTTCGGCAGGCCCGCCAGACCGTTCGCGTGAGCGACGACGAGCGCTATAAGACGGACGCGTTGCTGGACCTGGCCATGGTGCAGTCGGGCGCCGGGGACTTCTCGGGCGCCGTGGAAACCGCCGACGGTATCCAGGACATCTATGCGAGGGCGCACGCCTGGCGGGTGGTCGCGTCGGCGCAGGGCGGGAGGGGGAACCGCGAGCAGGTGCTGTCCTGGCTCGCCAGGGACGGCGCTCCCGCCAAGAAAGCCTACGCGCTCCTGGGCGTCGCCGAGGGCCTGCTCCAGGGCAAACGCTGACCCTTCACAGCCGCACGGTGACGGCTTTCACCTCGGTGTACAGTTCCAGGACGTCGTGGCCCATTTCGCGGCCCCAGCCGGATTGCTTGTAGCCGCCGAAAGGCAGCGCAGCGTCGAAGATGTTGTAGCAGTTGACCCACACCGACCCGGCGCGCAACTCGGCCGCGATGCGATGGGCTTTCCCGACGTCGCGCGTCCATACCGCGGCCGCC
>CAYLLY010000207.1:0-3072 GCA_964384595.1 uncultured Nitrospirales bacterium | reverse complement strand
GCGCGCCCGGTAGCGTTGCCCGGCACCCTGTGCTATCCTGCGCGCCGTGACGGGATCACCGCGCCGCACGATCGTTGCGTGGACGCTCTATGACTTTGCCAACTCCGCCTTCTCGGCCATCGTCTATGCGACCATCTTCCCCGCCTATTACGCCAACACGGTCGTCGGCAACGCGGACGGCCGCGGCGATTTCTGGTGGGGGCTGGCCGTCTCCGTCTCGATGGCCGCCGTCGCCCTGACCTCCCCGTTCCTCGGAGGCATCGGCGACCATGCCGGCATCCGCAAACCCTTCCTGATCGGATTCACCCTCCTCTCCGTCGCCGCAACCGCGCTGCTCGCCACCGTCCAGCCCGGCATGGTCCTCTGGGGCTTCGCGCTCGCCGTCACCGGCATCGTCGCGTTCGAGGCGGCCTTCGTGTATTACAATTCGTACCTGCCGCGCATCGCGCCGACCGGGCAACTCGGCCGGGTTTCGGCCGCCGGGTTTGCCGTCGGGTACGCGGGCTCGATCGTGGCGTTCCTGGCCGCCTGGCCCTTCGCCGCCGCGCAGGCCTACTGGGGCTGCTTCCTCGCCGCCGCGGCCCTCTTCGGCCTCTTCTCGATCCCCGCCTTTGTGGTCTTGCCGGCGGACACCCCTCATCCCATGACGCTCCAGGAATCCGTCTCGCGCGGCCTGCGTGAAACCCTGGCCACGCTGCGCGAGATCGTGACGGTGCCGGCACGCATCCCGATGCGGCGGTTTCTGCTGGCGTACCTCATCTACGAGGACGGTGTGAACACGGTCATCGCCTTCGCGGGTGTGTTCGCGGCGAAAACGCTCGGCTTCGCCATGACCGAGATCCTCGCGCTGTTCATGGTCATCCAGGTCACCGCCCTGGCGGGATCGGCCCTCTGGGCGCGCCCGACGGACCGCCGCGGGCCCAAGTTCGTCACCAGTGCCATGCTGATCCAGTGGACGGTGGTGACGGTGGCGGCGTACTTCGTGGAGGTTCCGTGGCACTTCTGGATCGTCGCGATCCTGGCGGGGACCGGCCTCGGCGCCATTCAGGCCGCCAGCCGCACGTTCATGGCCACGCTCATCCCGGAAGGACGCGAGGCGGAGTTCTTCGGGTTCTACGCGCTGGTCGGCAAGAGCGGCGCGATCCTCGGCCCCTTCGTGTTCGGGCTGACGTCCATCGCGTTCGGCGGGAACCAGCGGATCGCGATCATGACGGTGGGCCTGTTCTTCGTGGTTGGACTTCTCTTATTGCGGCGGGTGACGGCCGGCGGGCCGACCCTGCAGCGGTGAGGACCATGGAGAGGATCGCGCCGCTGAGGGCCGCGGTCATGTCCTTTTGGGCGTCCCAGATGTCGCCCTGCGTCCCCAGATAGGCGTCGCCCAGTTCCGGGCTGACGATCTGGGCGACCCAGGATTCGATGACTTCAAAAAAGCCGCTGAGCGCCAGCAAGGTGACGACGGGAAAACAGTAGGCCCAAAATCCCCGGACCTGAGCCTTGCGGAGGAGCAATTCCCGGATGGGATAAGTCAGCAGCAATCCAGACGCGAAATGCGCGACCCGATCGAAGTGGTTGCGTTCCATCTCGAACAGGCTTTTCATGCTGAACCCCAATGGAACCTCCGCGTACGTATAGTGCGCCCCGATCGCATGCAACGTCAGGAACAGGGTGATGAGGACGTACGAGAAGTCCGAGAACGGGAAAACCCGGTAGGTGGCCACCAAGGTCCCAACCAGCAGAACGGCCAGGATGTTCTCCAGAAACCAGTCCCGGCGGTCAACGGGCGAAATCGCCAGCACGACCCAGATGAGGATGTACCAGCCGAGAAGTCCCTGGAGCAGATGGTTATAACGGAACGAGGCTGGCGCGCCGGTCCTCAATCCAATGCCGCCTCAAGCTCCGGCTCGTCCTGCGCGTCCTCTTCGTCATCCGCCAGAAGGTACCGTGCCGCGATGATGCAGAGGATGCAGAGCGCCGCGCCGTAGAACGCCGAGACGATATCCTTTTGCGGATCCCAGATATCCCCTTGCGCTCCAAGGGCATCCAGGCCAAGCTCAGGCCTGAAGATGCGGGCGATCCAGGATTCCAACACTTCCCACATGCCGGCGAAGGCCATGACCACGCTCAGCGGCAGGGCATAGGCCCAGAATCCGTCGAGCTTGAGCTGGCGGACCAGCAGCTCGCGGAGAGGATAGATCATCAGGAAGCCGAACGAGAAATGGACGATACGGTCGAAGTGGTTGCGGTGCGCGCCCAGGATGTCTTCCAGCCAGAACCCCAATGGAACGTTCGTATAGGTATAGTGGGAGCCGATCGCATGCAGGCTCAGAAAAAACGTGATGACGAGATATGAAACGTCCGAGAGCGGAAAGCGCCGGTGGGTCGCGATGAGGACGCCGATCAAGGCGATCGGCAGGACGTTCGTCAGGATCCAGAACGGACGGTCCAGGGGCATGATCGCCATGGCCGTCCAAAAGAGGAGGTACCAGCCGAAGAGGACTTGCAGGAAGAGGTTATTGGAGAATGGAATCCGATCCGATGCAGTCGCCGTGGTCATGGTTGATGATACTCCTTCACTAGCAGGTTGTTACGGCCAAAGATCGTAACAAAATCGAAATGACTATTCCAGCAGGCCTCGAAGGAAGGGCTTTCGCCTACATTAAACTTCATGGATTAAATAGAAGATGGCGCCGATTACTCGAGCGTCCCGCGCAGCGCTTTCAGTCGCCCCCGCCTTGTCTTGCTCTCCAAGCGCCGTTCCTGCGACCCTTTGGTCGGCTTCGTCGGCCTTCGTTTCTTGCGCGGGACGGCAACGCTCTGAATGAGCGCCCGGAGCCGCGCGAGGGCCTCCGCCCGATTCCGCTCCTGGGTGCGGTGCTGCTGGGCCTTGATGGTGATCACGCCCCCTCGTGAAATGCGATGATCCTTCAGCTTGAAGAGCTGTTCTTTGTAGAACGCAGGCAGCGAGGACGCCGGAACATCGAAGCGCAGGTGGATTGCCGTCGCAACCTTATTGACGTTCTGCCCGCCGGCCCCCTGCGCCCGCATCGCATGGATGTCGATCTCCGTATCCGG
>CAYLLY010000206.1:0-3083 GCA_964384595.1 uncultured Nitrospirales bacterium | reverse complement strand
TGACCGAAGTCTTGAAGCAGGATCAGTTTGTGCCGCTCGCAGTGGAACGGCAGGTTTTGATTATTTATGCGGGCACGCACGGGTATCTCGACGGAGTTCCTGTGCCGGAATGCCGGCGCTACGAGCGGGAGATGTTTGCCTTCGTTGAAACAAACTACGGAGCCATGCTCAAGAAGCTGGCGGAACAAAAGAAGCTGGACGATGCGCTTGAGGGAGAAGCGAAAAAGGCGCTGAACGCTTTCAAAGAGCGCTTTGCAGCGGGCGCAGCCTGAGCCAGGACACAGACTCTAGATGCCGACACTTCTCGATTTCCGGCGAAGGATCCGCACGATCAAGAACACGCAACAGATCACGCGCGCCATGAAGTTTGTGGCGGCTGCGAAATTGCGCCGCTCGCAGGAAAACGTACTGGCTGCCCGTCCCTACGCGCGGCAAATGGTCAGCCTGATGCGGTCGGCGATGTCGCGCATCGAGAATCCAACGCACCCATTGATGGCCCGGCGCTCTGAAGAGAAGATTCGGCTCGTCGTTCTGACCGGGGACAAGGGGCTCTGCGGCGCTTTCAATACCAACGTGTTGCGCAAAGCGCTTGAATTTCTGCGACAGCACGCGGACCAGCAGATGGATGTTGTGCCAATTGGCCGGAAGGGGCGTGACGCCCTGAGGAAGCGCGGCGTGAAATTTGCGGGCGAATACGCCGGGATCTTCATGAAGCTGCAGTTCAGCGATGCGAAGGAAATTGCGGACAGGTTGACGGCGGCGTACTCCGCGGCGGAGGTGGACGCCGTTTATGTGGTTTACAACGAGTTCAAGTCCGTGCTTTCCCAGAAGCTCACCGTCGCCAAGCTGCTTCCGATTGAGCCGGACGAATTTGCTGGTGACGGTGGCGAGGCTGGCCGGACGCGCGTTGATTACATCTATGAACAGCCTCCGGCAGAGATCCTAGAGAGACTGATGCCGCGATACGTCCAGACTCAGGTGTACCGCTGTCTGCTGGAGTCGGCCGCAGCCGAGTTTGCGGCCCGCATGACCGCCATGGATGCGGCCACTAACAATGCGGGCGAGTTGATTGAAAAGCTGACGCTGCATATGAACAAAGTGCGGCAAGCCGCAATCACCAAGGAGATCATTGAGGTGGTGAGCGGCGCAGCAGCGGCGCAATAGAGCCGGAGAGACAGGAGACAACGATGGCGCAGAACGCAAAAAACACAGGGCGCGTCGTGCAGGTGATTGGCCCCGTGGTGGACGTGGAGTTCTCGGCAGACAAGCTGCCGCCGATCTACAACGCCGTACGCATCACCAGTGACGGCTTCAAGATGACAACCCCGCTGGACGTGGTGACGGAAGTCCAGCAGCACCTGGGCGAAGGCCGGGTTCGTTGCGTTGCCATGAAGCCCACTGACGGAATCGTTCGCGGCATGGCAGCGCATGACGAAGGGGCGCCGATCTCCGTGCCGGTTGGCCGCGCGACGCTAGGCCGCGTGATGAACGTCCTGGGTGAGCCTGTAGACAAACTTGGGGCTATAAACAGCGAAAAGCGCTATCCCATTCACCGGCAGGCACCAACGCTGGAGGATCAATCCACACAGCTCGAGATGTTTGAGACCGGGATCAAGGTAATTGACTTGATCCAGCCCTTCCTCAAGGGCGGGAAGATTGGTCTGTTTGGCGGCGCGGGTGTGGGTAAGACGGTCGTCATCATGGAGCTGATCAACAATGTGGCCATGAAGCACGGCGGCGTTTCGGTATTTGCCGGCGTAGGAGAGCGCACGCGCGAGGGGAACGACCTGTGGCTGGAGTTCCAGGAATCAAAGGTCATCAACCTGGAGGATCCGAGCAAGTCGCGCGCTGCACTGATTTACGGGCAGATGACCGAGCCACCCGGAGCACGCCTACGTGTGGGGCTCACGGGGCTGACCGTCGCGGAATACTTCCGCGACGAAGAAGGCCTGGACGTTCTGCTCTTCATCGACAACATCTTTCGTTTTGTGCAAGCAGGTTCCGAGGTATCCGCACTGCTGGGCCGCATGCCTTCCGCGGTGGGTTATCAGCCAAACCTGAATACGGAGATCGGTGAGCTTCAGGAACGCATCACTTCCACGAAAAAGGGTTCGATTACTTCGGTGCAAGCCATCTATGTGCCTGCGGACGACTACACCGACCCGGCACCGGCCGCAACCTTTGCGCACCTCGACGCAACAACCAACTTGAGCCGGCAGGTGGCGGAGCTGGGCATCTATCCCGCGGTGGACCCGCTGGCCAGCTTCTCGCGCATCCTCGACCCGCGCATTGTGGGGCAGGAGCACTATTCGGTAGCACGTTCAGTGAAGTCCATCCTGCAACGGTACAAAGACCTACAGGACATCATCGCGATTCTCGGTATTGAAGAGCTCTCCGACGAAGACAAACTGACCGTAGCCCGCGCGCGAAAGATTCAGAAGTTCCTCTCGCAACCGTTCTTTGTGGCCGAGCAGTTCACCGGCTTGCAAGGCAAGTACGTGAAGATCGAGGAGACGATCCGGGGCTTCAAGGAAATCGTCGAAGGCAAGCACGACGAGGTTCCCGAGCAGGCATTTTACCTGGTGGGCACGATCGAAGAGGTTCTCGAAAAAGCAAAGAAGCTTCAGGAAGCGTAGGAAACCGGATGAGCGGAGAGGCGCAACACAAGCTGACCCTCGAGATTGTAACGCCAGAGCGGCAACTGGCAGAGGAGCATGTGGAAGAAGTCCAGTTGCCCGCCCGGCGCGGATATTTGGGAATCCTGCCTGGGCACGCACCACTGCTGACCGAGTTGGGCGTGGGAGATTTGACCTATCGGCTGGGGAAGGACGTCTACCACCTGGCCATCATCAATGGGTTTGCGGAAGTACTGCCGGACCGCGTGATAGTGCTGGCGGAGATTGGCGAGCGCGCGGAAGAGATTGACCTGACGCGAGCCAAGGATGCGCTCAAGCGGGCCGAGGAGCGAATCGCCAAGCACGAGAGCGGAGTCGATTGGGAACGCGCGCTGGCCGCCATGGAGCGCGCTCGCATGCGTACCGAAGTGGCTACGCGTGGTGGGGCCTCCGCTGACCACGAGTAAT
>CAYLLY010000205.1:0-3087 GCA_964384595.1 uncultured Nitrospirales bacterium | reverse complement strand
TGCGAGAAGTGCGGCTCGCCGATGGTGATCAAGACCGGCCGGTTCGGCAAGTTCATCGCCTGCTCGGCCTACCCGACCTGCAAGACCACGAAGCCCATCCCCCTCGGCGTCAAGTGCCCCCAGGACGGCGGCGACCTCACCCAGAAGCGCAGCAAGAAAGGCCGCAACTTCTACGCCTGCGCGAATTACCCGAAATGCGAGTTCGCCCTCTGGGACCGCCCCGTCGCCAGACCCTGCCCCCAGTGCCACGCGCCCTTCCTCGTGGAGAAGTACGCCAAGCAGACCGGCACGTCCATCGTCTGCCGCAACGCCGAGTGCGGCTACAAAGAGTAGTGTGCTAAGATTACGGTCTACCTGAGGGAAGGCCGTCATGCGCGAGGATATCGTCATCATCGGCGGGGGCCTGGCCGGCTCCGAAGCCGCCTGGCAGGCGGCGAACCGCGGCGCGAAGGTCACCCTCTACGAGATGCGCCCCAAGGAGCAGACGGCCGCCCACAAGACCGGCCATCTGGCCGAACTGGTCTGTTCCAACTCCCTCGGCTCCACCGAGATTCAGAGCGCCCCCGGCATTCTCAAGGAAGAGATGCGCCGCCTGGGCTCGCTGATCATCAAAACGGCGGACGCGGCGCGGGTGCCCGCGGGCGCGGCGCTGGCCGTGGACCGCGACCTCTTCGCGCAGACGGTCACGCAGCAACTGGAGGGCCACCCGAACATCCGCATCCTGCACGAGCCGGTGTCGGAGATCCCACCCGACTGCGCGGCGATCGTGGCCACGGGCCCGCTGACCACCGACGCGCTGGCCGAGCACCTCAAGAATCTGACGCATTCGAAGCACCTCTATTTCTACGACGCGATCTCGCCGATCGTGGACGCCGACAGCATCGACATGAGCAAGGTCTTCAAGGCCTCGCGTTACGACAAGGGCGAGGGGGACTACCTCAACTGCCCGATGAACGAAACCGAGTACGACGCGTTCTATCGGGCTTTGCTGGAAGCCGAGAAAGTGGTCCCGAAGGACTTCGAGAAGGTGCCCTACTTCGAGGGCTGCATTCCGATCGAGGTCATGGCCGAGCGCGGCCGGGACACCATGATGTTCGGCCCGATGAAACCGGTGGGCCTGGTCGATCCGACAACCAACGCGCGGCCCTATGCGGTCGTCCAGCTGCGCATGGAGAACCGCCACGGCACTTGCTACAACCTGGTCGGGTTCCAGACCAAGCTGACCTACGGCGCGCAGAAGCGCGTCCTGCGGCTGATCCCCGGCCTGGAGCGCGCCGAGTTCCTGCGCTACGGCAGCGTGCACCGGAACACCTTCATCAACGCGCCGACCCTGCTGCGCGACACCCTGCAATTGAAGAGCACCGGCCGGGTCTTTCTGGCCGGCCAGCTGACCGGCGTCGAGGGCTACACCGAGGCCGCGGCCACCGGCGGGCTGGCGGGCATCAACGCCGCCCGTGGTCTCATCGGACAGGAACTGGTCGTCCCGCCGGAGACCACCGCGCACGGCGCGCTGCTCAAATACATCACGACGAGCGACCCACGGCACTTCCAGCCGATGAACACCAACTACGGTCTGTTCCCGCCGCTGCCCGCGCGCATCCGCGACAAGCAGGAGCGGCAACGCCGGATCGGACAGCGCGCCCTGGAGGACTTCGCCGCATGGATGCAGCGGTCCGGTCTTTCCTGACATACCTCAAGATGGAGCGGGGCGCGTCCCCCCACACCCTCCGCAATTACGACGCGGACCTGCGCCAGTTCCTGGAGTTCCTCAGGACCGCGCACGACGGGTCGCTCCCCACGCCGCCTGCAATCGACGCCTACGCCGTGCGGAGCTTTCTGGCCGCGCGGTCGGGCCTGGGCGACGCGAAGAGCTCGATCGGGCGCAAGCTGGCGACCGTCCGGAGCCTCTTCAAGTACCTCGGGCGCGAAGGGGTCGTCGCGCAGAGTCCCGCGGCGACGGTCGTCACGCCGAAGAAGGAGCAGCGTGTGCCGCGAGTCCTTTCTAAAGATGATGCCCAACGGCTGATGGATAACCCAGAAGCCCAGGAGCTGCGATCGCCGCGCGACCAAGCGCTCCTGGAAGTCCTCTATTCCGCCGGGGTCCGGGTCGCCGAACTGGTCGGCTTGAACGTCGAGGACGTGGATCTGGAGGCCGGCACCGCCACCGTGATGGGCAAGGGTCGCAAGGAACGGGTCGTCCTGCTGGGCGAGAAGGCCGTGGGGGCGGTGCGGGCGTATTGGGAGCAAGCAGGCGGCGGTGAGGGAAAGGCCCCGTTGTTCCGCAACAGCCGAGGCGGCCGGCTGACGGCCCGAAGTGTGGAGCGCATCGTGACGGCGCAGTGCCGGGCGTTGCCGAACTTCCCGGCCATGACGCCCCACACGCTACGGCATTCCTTCGCCACGCATTTACTGGACGGCGGAGCCGACCTGCGCGCAATCCAGGAAATGCTGGGGCACGCGTCCCTGGCCACCACCCAGCGCTACACGCACGTGGCGCTGGACCGGATGATGGAGACCTATGACAAAGCACACCCGCGGGCCCATGAGGAGCCATGACGCCATGATCATCCGCTCCACCACGATCCTCTGCGTGCGAAAGGACCGCCACGTGGCGATGGGCTCCGACGGCCAGGTGACCGTCGGCACCACCGTCATGAAGCACAACGCAAAGAAGCTCCGCCGCATGTATAATGACACCGTGCTGGCGGGCTTCGCGGGCGCCACCGCCGATGCCTTCACGCTCTTCGAGAAATTCGAAGGCAAACTCCAGGAATATCGCGGCAACCTCGCCCGGGCGGCCGTCGAGCTGGCGAAGGACTGGCGGATGGACCGGGCGCTGCGCCGGCTGGAGGCGCTGATGGCCATCGCCGACAAGGAGCACTCGCTGATCGTCTCCGGCACCGGCGACGTGATCGAGCCGGAGGACGGCATCCTGGCGATCGGCTCGGGCGGCCCCTACGCCCTGGCGGCCGCGCGCGGCTTGCTGAAACATTCGACGCTCGACGCCCGGGCCGTCGTGGAGGAGTCCATGAAGATCGCCGGCGGCATCGACATCTATACGAACGTGGAAATCACGCTGGAAGAATT
>CAYLLY010000204.1:0-3149 GCA_964384595.1 uncultured Nitrospirales bacterium | reverse complement strand
CTGCTGATATTCCTGGCGCCCGATCCCGTCGGCGCCGCCGAGGTTGCGATCCTCCAATCGGCCGACCTTGTCGCCTACAGCCGGGCCGTGGCGGGGTTCAAGGCCGTGATGCCGTCCTCGACCACCTTTATCGAATACGACATGCAGGGCGATATGGCGCGGGGCCGGAAGCTCGCGCGCAAGATCCGGGCCTCCGACGCCACGCTGCTGCTTGCCGTAGGGGTGAAGGCGGCGCTGGTCGCCAAGCTGGAGATCGTGGATATCCCGGTCATCTTCTGCATGGTGCTCGATCCGGCCAAGCATGACCTCAAAGCGCCGAACATGACCGGCATCCGCCTGGATGTCCCGATCGAGCGCCAGTTCAAGACCATGCGCGCGGTGCTGCCGCCCGTGAAGCGACTCGGCGTCCTGTACGACCCGGAGAAAACGGGCGATCTTGTGCAGGAGGCCCGGCTCATGGCCAAGGCGCTGGGCTTCGAGCTGATCGAGCGCGAGGTGCGCACCGAAAAGGACATGCCGGCGGTGCTGCGGGCGATCATTCCGAAGATCCAGGCCTTGTGGCTGGTTCCGGACAGCACCGTCCTGACCGAGGACTCCCTGAAGTTCGTGATGGACACGACGTTGGACTCCAACGTGCCGGTTGTCGGGTTCTCGTCCGAACTGGTGCGCAGCGGCGCGCTGGTGGGATTGTCCGTACGCTACGAAGACGTGGGCCGGCAGGCCGGCGCCCTGGCCAGGAAGGTTCTGAGCGAGCAGGGTCGGCCGTTCACGAGCCTGTTCCCGCCGGAGCGTCTGCGCCTGGCGCTGAACCTCAAGACCGCGCGGTTCCTCGGAATCGTCATTCCGTCGGACGTGGTGAGCAATGCGGACGAACTCTATTAAGCGGGGGATGCGTTCATGACAAGCATGAACGGCCGGAGCGGCGGCCGCGCGACGCGCCGGTTCATCAGTCTCCGGACCAAGCTCACCGGATTCGTCAGCCTGATCATCGTGGCGGTCTGTTCCGGACTCGGCTGGTATTTCATTCAGCAGCGGGCCGAGATGATGGACAGCGCCTTGCACAATACCGGGACCATTTTGGCCAAGAACCTCGCCTACAACAGCCGGCACCTGCTGTTTATCGAAGACCTGGAGGGCCTCGGAAAGCTCATCGACGGCGTCATGGAGGTGGAGGAAGTCGCCTATGTCGTGATCACCGGGCCGGGGGGAAAGCGGCTGGCCGTCAGGAGCAAGGGGAACCTTTTTCCGGATCCGGCTTCTGTCAAAGGGCTGCTCGGATCATCCTCCAGCGAGCCGGTCATCACGTCTATGGAAACGTTGGAAGACTTCGCGGTCCCGGTCTTGCGGCGAGGCCTCCAGCAGCCGCTCATTCCACCGTTCGCGTTGGAATCGCCGGTGCTCCGGTCCGCCGATCAGGTATACGGCGTGGTCCAGATCGGGATGACCCGGGCGAAGATGCTGGAGACGTTGAATGACCTGATCGTGAAAGCGGCCCTCATTACGGTGCTGATCATCCTGGCCGGGATTGCGGCGACCGTGGTGCTGGCCGGTCGTATCATCACCCCGCTGAAAAGCCTGGCCGACGTGGCGGGCCGGGTTGCGGAAGGGGACTTGACCGCGTCGGTCGGGGCGACGACCCACGACGAGGTGGGCCGGTTGGCCGATGTCTTCAACGACATGACGGAGTCTCTGAAAGATCGGGACCAGGCCATCTCCAGTGCCTATCAACAGCTCGAGCAGCTCACGCAATCGCTGGAGCAACGGGTCGAGCAACGGACGCAGGAGCTCCAGGAGGCCAACCGGAGGCTCCAGGAGCTGGACAAGCTCAAGTCGGATTTCGTCTCGACCGTGTCGCACGAGCTCCGGACGCCGATGACCGCGATCAAGGGCTACGTGGACAACATTCTCGACGGCCTGACCGGAGTCCTCACCGAGCGGCAGTCCTATTACTTGAACCGGGTCAAGTCCAACGTGGAACGACTCACCCGGATGATCAACGAGCTCCTGGATCTCTCCCGGATCGAAGCCGGCAAGGTCGAGTTGCATTTAGGCGACGTCCGCATGCGCGAGCTCATCAGCGACATCGTGGAAGGGCTCCAGACCATGGCCCGGGAGAAGGGGGTCACCTTGCGAACACACCAGCCCGATGATCTGCCGACGATTCGGGGCGACCGGGACAAGCTGCATCAGGTGCTGACGAACTTGATCCAGAACGCGATTAAATTTACCCCGACGGGGGGCGAGGTCGAGGTCGAATCGCAGCGCTGGGACGACGGCTACCTGCAGGTCGGAGTGATCGATACGGGGAGCGGCATTCCGTCTCACGAACTCGAGAAGGTGTTCGAGAAGTTCTACCGCGGCGAATCGGATTCCCAGGACGATCAGCGTTGGGGACTCGGGTTGAGCATCGCCAGGAGCCTCGTCAAACTCCACGGAGGCCAGATCTGGGTGGAAAGCACGCCGGGACAGGGCAGCCGGTTTTATTTCACCGTGCCGATCGAACCAATGTCCCGCTAAGCAACATCATCACTGTATGAAATTAGATAAACGAAGTATCCGCCTCGATACACGCGCCCGAATAGCCGCGGCGCATCTTTTTGCATGCCTATAGGAAGTTCAGGCCGGATCTTGTTGTAATTTCAATTGCTTCGTCGACCGTTTCGTTTTGCGAGTCGTCCGTCATGGGTGGCATAGCCGTTGCGTGAAGTCCACGGTTACGCAGGAATTTTTGGCGAAATCCCACCGATGGAGGGTTGTGATGGAAAATCAGGATTCTATTACGGCAAACGGGACGCTGGGTCGTGTATTGGTGATCGAAGATGTCGCGGTCGTGAGGCGATCGATCAGGATGATTCTGGCGAATGCCGGGTACGAGGTGGCGGAGGCGGCGAACGGGGATGAGGCGATCGAAATCCTGCAGGCCTCGGAAGGCCCGCGCCCCGTGGATGCCATCCTGAGCGACCTTCGGATGCCCCGGATCGACGGGGTCGAGCTGATCGTCTATTTTCGGACCCGCTACCCGGCGATTCCGGTGGTGTCGCTGACGACCTACCAGGACGTCGAGCTGGCTGTGGCGTTGATGCGAAAGGGCGCCATGGATTTTATCGTGAAACCGGTGCTGCAGGACGAGCTCTTGGCGGTGATCGGGA
>CAYLLY010000203.1:0-3180 GCA_964384595.1 uncultured Nitrospirales bacterium | reverse complement strand
GAATTGACTCTCTCCTGACCCCTCCCTATAATGCCGCAGATTCCTGGTGGTCTCCCCATCTGCGAGCGGCTATGGCACCGTTCTCCAAGGGATTTTGGGCGCAGCGCCTCGGCGGACTGAAGGCCCGGGTGCAGCACGCCTTTGCGGTGGAGCCGACCGGAGAGCCCCTGTCGGCGGAGGACGTCGCGCTGCTCGAACGGGTCGCCGCCGCCGTCGTCGAACGCGAGATGGCGGTTCCGGCCGTGATGTTCCTGGAGTCCGTCGGACCCATGAATTTCCTCGGCAGCCAGGTCCTGCACTTTTTTATGCCCATCCTGGAAGTCGTCTTTCCCCAGCGCGACGTGGAACGCGTGGCGCTCCTCCTCGAACGGCGTGACACCCTGTCGCGGCTCGCGGCACTGATCGAGCGCCGGGCCGATACCCGGCGCGCGGCGACGCGTCCATGACCCCCGACCCCGGCCGGCCGCTCCGGACGATCGTCGCCACGGACTGCGGCAGCACGACGACCAAGGCCATCCTGATCGAAAAAATCGGCGAGGAATACCGCCAGACGTACCGGGGGGAGGCGCCGACCACCGTGGAGGCGCCGTTCGAGGACGTCACGCGGGGAGTCCTCAATGCGATTGCGGAGATCGAGGAGCTGTCGGGCCGGAGGATACTCGACGGTGAGAAGATCATCACGCCGAGCGGCGCTGGTGGCAACCCGAAAGCCGGGGTGGACATCTACATCTCCACGAGCAGCGCCGGTGGTGGTCTCCAGATGATGGTCGCCGGCGTGGTGCAGAGCATGACGGCCGAGAGCGCGCAGCGGTGCGCCCTCGGCGCGGGGGCAATCGTGATGGACGTCCTGTCCTCAAACGACGGGCGCCTCCCGCATGAGAAGATCGAGCGCATCCGCTCGCTGCGGCCCGACATGGTCCTGCTCTCGGGCGGCACGGACGGCGGCACGGTGATGCACGTGGTGGAGATGGCGGAGTACATCGCCGCCGCCGAGCCCCGCCCGCGCCTGGGCATGAGCTACAACCTGCCGCTGATTTATGCCGGCAACAAGGACGCGCGCGAGCGCGTCACGGACATCCTCGGCAAGAAGACCGCCCTGACCGTGACGGACAACCTGCGGCCCGTGCTGGAGAAGGAAAACCTCGGCCCGGCCCGCAACAAGATCCATGACCTGTTCCTGGAGCATGTCATGGCCCAGGCGCCCGGCTACAAGAAGCTGATCTCGTGGGCCGGCGCGCCGATCATGCCGACCCCGGCTGCGGTGGGCCTCATCATGGAGACCATCGCGAAGAAGCAGGGCATCAACCTGATCGGCGTGGACATCGGCGGCGCGACGACCGACGTGTTTTCGATTTTCCAGGGCGTCTTCAACCGGACCGTGTCCGCCAACCTGGGAATGAGCTACAGCATTTCGAACGTGCTGGCGGAGGCGGGCCTGGACAACATCATGCGCTGGGTGCCGTTCTCGATCGACGAGCAGGACCTGCGCAACCGGATCAAGAACAAGATGATCCGGCCGACCACCGTGCCGCAGACCCTCGACGAACTCCAGATCGAGCAGGCCATTTCCCGGGAGGCGCTCCGGCTGGCCCTGATCCATCACAAGTCGCTGGCGACCGGGCTCAAAGGCGTGCAGCAGGAGCGGTCGATCTCGGACGTCTTCGAGCAGAAAGGGTCGGGGGAGTCGCTGGTGGACATGCTGCAGCTCAACCTGATCGTCGGCAGCGGAGGCATCCTCTCCCATGCGCCGCGCCGGCTGCAGTCGCTCCTTATGATGGTGGATGCGTACGAGCCGCTGGGGTTCACCGAGCTGGCCGTGGACAGCATCTTCATGATGCCGCACCTGGGGGTGTTGTCCACCGTCGATGAGAAGGCCGCCACGGACGTGTTCGTGCGCGATTGCCTGATCTACCTGGGAACGTGTGTCGCGCCCATCGGACAGGGCGCGTGGGGGGAGCGGTGCGTGGACTACACCGTGACGTTCCCCGGAGGCCGAGATTCCGTCAAGGGGACGTTGAAATTCGGAGAACTCCGGCTCTTTCCGCTCGCGGCCGGAGAGGAGGTGACGGTGTCCGTGACGCCCGCCCGTACCGTGGACGTGGGGGTGGGGAGGGGCGTGGCGGTCGAACGGCGCGCGCGCGGTGGCGTCGTGGGTCTGGTGCTCGACGGGCGCGGACGGCCGCTGCAGCTTCCAATAAAAGAGGACGAGCGCGTGCGTGCCCTGAAGGAATGGCACAAGGCGCTGAATCTGTACCCAGGAGAGGATACCGTTAAACGTTAATCGCTAAACGTCAAGAAGTTCCGAATAACGAATAACGAATAACGTTGCACGAGCAACTATGGGTCACACGTACACGCCGGGGCTGACCGTCACACCGAGAACGGTGATCTCCAAGCGGCGCATTTTGCCGCTTCCCGGGACGGTGCTCGTCAAGGCGGGTGACACGGTGGTCTCGTCCACCGTCGTGGCGCGCGCGGAACTGCCCGGCAAGGTCCTCGTGGTGAACCTGGTGAACCAGCTCGGGCTCCTGCCGGAAGACCTCCCGGACTATATGGTCAAACGGGAAGGCGAAACGATTGAGAAAGGCGACGTCCTGGCGGAAACCAAGCCGCTGATCAAGTGGTTCAAAACGGATGTGCGCTCACCCATCACCGGAACGGTGGAAACGATCTCCACGGCGACGGGGCAGGTCATCCTTCGGGAGCCGCCGCGTCCCGTGGAGCTCTTTGCCTATCTGGACGGGGCGGTGGCGGAGGTTTTCCCGGGGCAGGGCGTGCGGATGGAAACCACCTGCGCGTTCATCCAGGGGATTTTCGGCATCGGCGGTGAAACCTGGGGGGAAGTGGTGCTGGCGGTCTCGTCCCCTGATGAGGATTTGACCGAATCCCTGTTGACGCCTCACCATGCGGGCAAGATCGTGGTCGGCGGGGCCTTTGCCGGCGCCGAGGTCCTGGCGCGGGCCAGGGCGGTCGGCGTCAAGGGCATCGTGGTCGGTGGGATGCACGACAAGGACCTGCGGGCGCTCCTGGGCTACGACCTCGGCGTGGCCATCACGGGAACGGAAAACGTCGGGTTCACCCTGATCCTGACCGAAGGATTCGGACGCATCCCCATGGCCCGGAAGACCTTCGAGCTGCTGAAGAAGCTCGGGGGGCGGAAAGCCTGCGTCTCCGGCGCGA
>CAYLLY010000202.1:0-3198 GCA_964384595.1 uncultured Nitrospirales bacterium | reverse complement strand
GCGGGAACCCGTCGGCTCCCTGCTGCCCACTGAAGAAATGAGCAACGCGGACGGCGGGCCGCACTCGCCGTCCGCCCCTTTTTTGCCACGCGGCCTCCCGCCGTAACCTTTCCCGACCCCTCTCGTAAGCAGGGATGAAGGCCATGAAAGAGAAGCTGATCGCGTTTTTGTCGCTCTTCACCTCCACAGGGACGCTTCTGTGCTGCGCCCTTCCGGCGACCCTGGCGGCCGTTGCAGGAGGCGCCGCGGTCGGGACGCTCGTCACCGCTTTCCCCTGGCTGATTCCGCTCTCGCGTCACAAGGGCTGGCTGTTTCTGTTCGCCGGGACCCTGATACTGGCCAACGGCACGCTGACCTTTCGGCCGCAAGGAACGCTCGCCTGCGCCGTCACCGGCGGCAAGGGATGCGAGGTGGCCGGAACATTCGGCCGGGTGATGTTCTGGGCGGCAGCCGTAATCTACGGGATCGGGTTCTTCTTCGCCTACCTGCTGGCCCCGATACTCAGGTTACTGGATTAGGAGGATGCCGCCATGCGGATGAAAAAGCTGCTGGTCCCGCTCGCCGTTCTTTTGGGCTCTGCCGGGTTCCTTGGAGCGGCAGGGCCCTCCGACTCCCGGCTCGTCAAGATCGAGGTCAAAGGCCTGGCCTGTCCCTTCTGCGCCTACGGGCTGGAGAAAAGGCTCAAGGAAACCGGGGCCGAGAGGGTCAAGATCTACGTGGACAAGGGGCTGGCGGAGGCCGTCTATCCTGAGAAGCGCCCCCTCGACGTTGATGGGTTGAAGGAGGCCGTCAAAAAGGGCGGCTTCACGCCTGGCGCCATAGAAGTCCGGGCCCGCGGGTCTCTCAGCGAGAAGGACGGCCGATGGGGCTTTGAGCTTGCCGGCTCAGGTGATATGTTCCTCCTCAAGGAAGACGAAAACCTCAAGAAGCTGCTCAAGGAAACCAAGCGGGACTCATTGATCCGGCTCTCGGCCAAAGTCGAGGAGGTCAGGGAAGAAGGGCATGGGGAGCACCCTCCCCTGCTGGCCGTCCTGAGCCATGAAATCCTTCGGTAGGGCCCTTCGCGCAGGCCTGGTGTCTGCCCTGCTGGCTTGGCCCCGTGCTGCGGAGGCGAACGGGCCTCCCATTCACGGGGACACCGCGTTTGTAGTCGGAATCGAAGGCGCCGGCATCCGCAGCTTCTACCAGGAGATGCACCGTGGCAGACTCCTTCAGGATGGAAAAGAGGTCGCCGACCCGCAGGACCGCGAGATGACGGTGCGCATGGTTCCCCTCATACTCCCGTATGAGGCCATTCCCAACCGGCTTCTTGTCGTTTTTGCCGCCCCTTATCTGGACAAGCGGATGGAGTCCACCAGCGGGGGCCAGCGAACTGCGATCACAAACAGGGGGGTAGGCGACACGACGATCTTCGGGAAATACCAGTTCTACCAGCAGGACAGGCCCGGAGGGACGACGAGGATGGCCGGTAAACTGGGGCTCAAGTTGCCCACCGGCAAGGATGACGCGCGGGACGGAGCCGGAACCCTCCTTGCGCCCAGTCTCCAGTTGGGAAGCGGCAGTTGGGACGTCTCCGGCGGTGTCGTCATGACCCATCTCTACCAGCGTTGGGGCCTTAACACCAATCTGGTCTACGCCCTCAACAACGAGGCCAGGGGATTCGAGAAGGGCGACGCCTTGCGCTACGACCTCTCGGGAGCCTTCAGGCTGCTGCCATGGGTCTACGAGGAGTACCCAAGCCCGCAGCTCAACCTGATCCTCGAGCTCAATGGCACTGCGGCTTGGAAAGACAGGGTCCGGGGCGCCTCCGATCCGAACAGCGGCGGCCATACCCTTCTGCTCTCCCCCGGCCTTCAGTTCATGGGGGGCCGGGACTGGCTGGTGGACGTCTCCTACCAACTACCCGTCGTTCAGGATCTCAATGGAACCCAGTTAGGTCTGGATTACACCTGGACGCTAGGTTTTCTCGTCTACCTTAGGTGACGAAGCAGCCTGGATGCGGCCGCATGCGGGATGGCTGCGGCTATGGGAAAACCACGCGAAGCAGGCAGGCGAGACCTCCGAACAAGAGAATCTCGCCGCAGAGGCCGCCGAACGCAAGAAGCCTCGCGGACCTGAGCTGAAAGACTACCCGACAGGCCCACCAACTGGCCCCGTAGGTCAAATCATTCAGCACTCCCGCGACATAAAGGGGGATGAGAAACACGAGCAGGTAGAGGTCAGCGAGCACGAAGGAGAACATGGCCAGGATCGAGAGGACTCCGAGAATCTGGCCGGACAGGGCGAGAAGCTCCCGCGGCCGGAACTGCCAGCCGAGGAACACGTGCGCCGCCACACCCAGGACGGCCGACGTGATAACAAGCCGCGTGAACGGCCACCAGTCGACGCCGCCTGCGTATTCTCCGCGCTCGGGTTTCATAGGAACCGGTCCATCTCTCCGTTGAGCTTGAAGGCCTTGCGGAGCCGCTCCAGTATTACGGGCCTGGGCTTGCAGAAGTTCCCTTCGTAGTGGCAGATCGAGACCTTGGAGATGCCCAGGACCTTAGCGAGTTCCGCCTGCTGGAGGCCGCGCCGGAGCCGGAAATTCCGGAGCCAGCTCGCGAAGTCTTTGGGGGGGACCAGGAAGTCGAATACGTCCCTTGCGCCGGGGAAGGCCTCCCGGGCCTTCTCGCCGAAAGCCCTGAGGATGCGGCCGACGACCCAGTCCTTCGGGGCCGCGTCCTCGCGCTCCAGGTTCAGGAGCGCGTTGGGGCCGACGCCGGCCGCGGCGGCCAGAGCGGCCGGGGAGAGGCGCAGCTTGCGCCTGAGGTACCTAATTCGCTTTCCTATCGAGGCTCCGTTTAGCTCCGGCGCGGAGAAACCGTGGATGTCCAACGACTTCTTGAGCCGGACGAAGGTTATAGGCTTCGTCCCGCATGGGGAGCATCTTGACCTATCAAGAGGTCGGAGGCCAGTTCGTCAAGGCCTCCGACCTCTTCCTTTTCGGGCCTCGGCGAAGGCACGAGCGTCCGCGTCGGAGATCAGAGAATAACGTCCGACGCGCTGCGTGCGGAGGCGCTGCGTTCGGATCGCCTTGCGCACCGCCTCGCAGGTACATCCTGCCAGCCTAGCTGCTTCGCCACTCGTCAGCTCCTTGGCAGGAACTTGCTGCGCGTAACGCCGGACGACCTCTTCGCGGACCAGATCACCCTGCCGGAT
>CAYLLY010000201.1:0-3206 GCA_964384595.1 uncultured Nitrospirales bacterium | reverse complement strand
CCTTTCGTGTGTCTAATGGATAGCGTGCTAGTTTAAGAACCATGCGACTCAATCTAATTCCTTGCTCCCTTATTCTTTGAAAGGTACAATGTTGCCCGTGAGCCAACGCGCCGCTATTCCCGCTGCTTCATCTCACAACGATCCAACCCAAGATTCTCAAACCTGGCACCATCCGGGTGGCAAGCTTGTCGAACTGGGCGCCCACTCCTTAACCCAGGCAGAACTCCTTGCGATTTTAATTGGGGCTGGCGTTCAGGGCCGTCCTGCCCTTGCCATCGCGAATGCGGTCCTTGACCAATACGTAGGTCTTTTCGGAATTCATCGCCAAGCCACTCTTGAAGATCTCGCCCGTATTCCCGGCTTGGGACAGAGGAAGGCGGCGCGCATTCTCGCTGCAATTGAACTGGGCCGGCGGCTCCACCACGTGATGGCTCTCCCAAAGACCCGTTCAGAATCCGCCTCTGATTTGTTTAGTTCTTTGCCGCATGCTGTGGCGCCCGACTCGCGAAAAGAGGGACCCAGCGACGCTGACCTGCTCGCGACTATAATCGGCTCAGGAATTCAGGGTCGTTCGCCAAGGGTGATCGCTCATGACCTCCTTGCTCGGTTTGGCTCTCTCACGGAGCTGTTCAACCAGGACATGGGAGACTTTCTCCACGTCAAGGGCTTGAATTCGGTCAAGACCATCCGAATCGCCGCTGCTCTGGAAATCACGAAGAGGCTTGCTCAGGCCATATAATGAGATTGAAGCGGCCCGTTCGTGGTGCTCCAACTCCTGCCGCAGTCCAGTCGTTACACCATATTGAAAGACAAATCCCGCCGCTCTCCCACACGCCGATGTATGTCTGGCACAAGTTCTGGGGGAGGAAGACTTGGAACGTCGTGGCCGAATACATCAAGACCTACTGCCCGGAAGGCGGGATCGTGCTCGACCCCTTTGCGGGCAGCGGCGTCGTTGCCATGGAAGCGCTCAAGGCAGGCCGCAAAGCCATCGTCTGTGACCTTCTTCCAGTCTCGACGGAAATTACCCGGTTAACGCTGAAACCCGTGGACCTGGGGCAACTGCGCCAGGCCTTCGGGCGGGTTGCGGGCCGCGTCAAGGACCGCATTCTCGAACTGTACGAAACGCGCTGCCGAAAATGCCGGCACACATTCCCCTTCACCTGTACTGTGTGGGACAAAGGCAAATGCATTGAAATGCGCTATGAAAAGTGCCCGCGGTGTGGGGACCGCCAAGAGAAAGACTGTCCTCCTGACCGAGCCGACAAGGCGCTTCTCCAAAAGATCGAACGAATGCGTATTCGCTCCTGGTACCCGCAAAATCGACTTTATTATCCCGATGGTACACCGTTCAAAGAGAAACAACGGTATGAGTCGCTTGACCAGTTATTTACCAAGCGCAACCTCACTGCCCTTGCCTGGTTGATGGAGGCCATTGAGGAAGAGTACCACCGCGACCTGAAAGATTTTCTGAAGATCGCGTTTACCTCGATGGTGCATCTATGTAGCCGCATGAGACCTGAGGATCAGCCCGGTCGTCGACCTTTCAGCGGGGCTGGCTGGACACAGCATAGTTATTGGTTTGCGCAACGGTTTATAGAGGTCAATGTATGGGACACCTTCGAAAGAGCCGTGATAGGTCGTCAAGGATTGATTGATGCTAAGTCCGAATCAAATCAGCACTATAGCAATGTAAAATTTGCGCAACGACTTGATGATGTGCTCCAAGGACGAGCAGACGTATACGTTCATTCAGGAGACTGCCTCGATCTAATGAGAATAATTGCAGAGCGCCACGGTGCTTGCATAGATTATATTTTCACTGATCCTCCCTACGATGCCTCGGTCCAGTATGGGGAACTAGCCTACCTCTGGGTCGCCTGGCTAAAGCGAGACCAGGGATACCTTGAACGAATCCAGGCGAAGGAGGTCGTCCGTAACGAACGGCAACACAAAAATTTTGATGTGTATCACGCCCTCCTCCGCAATGCTTTCAGAGCGATGCATGATGTGCTCAAGCCCGGCACCTATTTGACGCTGACTTTCCACAATCCCACGTTCAAGGTTCGTAATGCGACCCTCTACGCCGGTGTGATGGCGGGCTTCAATTTGGAGAAGATCCATCATCAGCCGCTTGGTCAGGTGTCGGCAAAGGCGATGCTCCAGCCGTTTGGCTCGGCACAAGGGGACTTCTACCTCCGTTTCCACAAACTGCCCTCAACCGGCACGGCAGTTCGGCCGGAAGAGATTGATGCCACACGATTCGAGCGTGTCGTCACGGAGACGGCTAAGCGCGTCCTGGCCGAGCGCGGCGAGCCGACCCCCTACACCATTCTGATCAACGCCATTGACCCGGAACTCGCGAAGAACGGTTACTTCTCCGAGCTTCGCACGGGGCTGGATGTCCGTACGGTTCTGGAGCAACACCTTGCGCAGGAATTTGTGCTTATTCCGATGCAGATGGGCGGCGCCGAGGGAAAGGCTTGGTGGTTTAAAGACCCATCCAGCATCCCGCACTTGCAGACCGTTCCACTTTCTGAGCGTGTCGAGCAGACGGTGTTGAGGAAACTACAAGAGCGCGGGCGGGTCACCTTCACCGACATGTGGAAAGCGGTCAGCGAAGAGTTTCCGAACGCCCTCACCACCGACTCGACCAGTATCAAAGATGCTCTTGAAGCGTACGCAAGGCAGACAGGGCAAGGCGAATGGCTGCTTAAGCCGGAATATAACCGGGATCAGATCCATCGCCTACATACACGGATGATCGCGATCTTGGCTGAGATCGGCAAGGCGCGTGGCCATGACGTCTGGATCGGACGACGCGAACAAAGCGATCCGCTTTCTGAAGGCTTGCCTGGGAAAGAAGGCGAGCTTAGGCAATACGTCTCGCGGGCCACGTTACGTGGACTGGAGAACGCCGGCAATGTAGAGGAAGTCGAGTATATTGATGTGCTATGGCTTCGCGGCCAGCGAGTGGAAGCCGCCTTTGAGGTCGAAGCGACAACTTCGATGACCGAATCCCTGAAACGGGGTTCGAATATCGATTCCAGTGTCCCCAAATATCTCGTGATTCCTCAGGAACGGGAAGATCAGTTCCTCCGAAAGCTCCGCTCTCCGCTGTTTGGAGAGCGATTCCAGCAGGATTCGTGGAAGCCTCTTTTTGCTGAAGCGCTGGACCAAGCGTTCCAGAAACATCGCGACAAGGT
>CAYLLY010000200.1:0-3241 GCA_964384595.1 uncultured Nitrospirales bacterium | reverse complement strand
GTCCTATTCCGCCCCAGGCCGATTCTGAGCTGCTGTAGCATTTTTCCTCAGGGCCTGCTACCTTTCAGCCTTCCGTGGTTTCCTGATTGCGCTAACTTCTTCAATTCATAACTGATTCTGAGTCGGCGCCGTTCTCGATCCCCATGGCACTATCGTTGCTGTCCTTACCTTATATGAGTCAAATCGCCGAACTCCTGAAACGAGCGGACGTGCGGGGGCGGACGAAAGGCTCTACGCCGAACATCCTGAAGACCCTCCTCGCGATCCAGGCCGAGCTGGGCCATGTCCCTCCGGCGGCGGTTCCCGAAGTCGCCGGGGCGTTGGGCGTGACCGACGCGGAAGTGGCGGGAGTCCTGTCCGGCTATCCCGACCTTCGAACCCGGGCGCCCGGCCGGCACGTGGTCCGGGTCTGTCAGGGAGAATCCTGCGTGGCGAACCACTGCGGGCGGGTGCTGAAGGAACTCGAAAAGAAACTCGGCATCGGTCTCGGCGAGACGACGAGGGACGGCCGGTTCACGCTCGAGAAAGTGTACTGCGTGGGCAACTGCGCCGCGTCGCCGACCGTTATGGTCGGAGAGGACGTGCACGGCCGCGTGACGCCTGCGGAGGCGGGGACCCTCTTGAAGGACTACCGATGATGCGGCGCCTGTATATTCCGCTAGACACCTCGGCGCGCGCGGTCGGCGCCGACCGGCTGGTCAAGGCCTGGGAGAAGGAACGCGACGTCGAGATCGTCCGCACCTCCAGCCGTGGAGCGTTCTACCTGGAGCCGCTGGTCGAAACGGACGGGCCGCAAGGCCGGATCGGATGGCCCAACGCCGCCGGACCCGACCTTCCCCGGATCCTGCGCGGCGAGGGCGGGACACCTGTCGACACGATCCCCTTTCTCGCCGGACAGACGCGCGTGACCTTCGCCAACGCCGGCGTGACGCGGCCGCTCTCACTGGAGGACTATCGGGCTCACGGCGGCTTCGCGGGGCTCGAGGCCGCGCTGCGCCTGACTCCGGAGAAGATCATCGAGGAGATGTCGATTTCGAAGCTGCGCGGGCGGGGAGGCGCGGCGTTTCCCGTCGGGCGCAAGTGGCAGGCCGCACATGAGACCCACGCCGATCAGAAGTACGTGGTGGCCAATGCGGACGAGGGCGACGCCGGCACCTACTGCGACCGGATGGTCATGGAGGGCGAGCCCTTCCGCCTCATCGAAGGGATGCTGATCGCCGCGTACGCCGTCGGAGCGACCAGGGGGTACATTTACTGCCGCTATGAGTATCCGGCGGCGGCGCGCACACTGCGGGAGGCGATCACGGTTCTTGAGAGTGCGGGCTATCTCACCCCCACCCATCCCTCCCCCCTCGAGGGGGAGGGTAAGGGAGAGGGGGCGGTTCCTTTTCATCTGGAGGTGTTTGTCGGCGCCGGCTCCTACGTCTGCGGCGAAGAGACGGCGCTGCTGCAATCCCTGGAAGGCAAGCGCGGCATGGTACAGCCAAAGCCGCCGTATCCCGCCGTGAGCGGCCTCTACGGGAAGCCGACCCTCATCAGCAACGTCCTCACGTTCGCCACGGTCCCGTCGATCCTGGCGCGCGGCGGGGACTGGCATGCCTCGCTGGGCACGGCGCATTCCAAGGGGACCATCGCGCTGCAGATCGGCGGGCGGGTCAAACAGCCGGGGCTGGCGGAGGTGCCCTTCGGGCTGACCCTGGAAGAGGCGATCGAGGGGTTCGGCGGCGGGATGGCGACGGGCGCGCGGTTCAAGGCGGTGCAGGTGGGCGGCCCGCTGGGCAGCCTGTTCACCAAGGCCGGCCTCCGGACCAGGATCTGCTATGACGAGTTCGCGCGGGCCGGCGCGATCCTGGGGCACGGGGGCATCGTCGTCTTCGACCAGGAGACCGACATGGTCGAGCTGGCGCGCCACTTCATGGCCTTCACCGCCGACGAATCGTGCGGGGCGTGCACGCCCTGCCGCGTGGGGTCGGTCCGGGCGCGCGAGATCCTGGACGGGTTTGCGCAGGGGCGCGGGCGGCCCGGCGATCTGGAACTGCTCGCCGATCTCGGAGAGACGATGAAGCAGGCGAGCCTCTGCGCGCTGGGCCAGCGGGCGCCCTATCCGGTCCTGACCGCGATCGAGCATTTCCGGAAGGAATTCAGGTGATGGCGTCGCTGACGATCAACGGGCGTTCTGTGCCTGCCGACGCCGGTGACACGGTGCTGGCCGCGGCGTGGAAGGCCGGCATTCCGATCCCGACGCTCTGCGCGTCGCCGCATCTCAAGCCCTACGGCGGGTGCCGTCTCTGCCTGTGCCATATCGACGGCCAGCAAGGACTCGCGGCGGCCTGCACCACGCCCGTGCGCGACGGCATGGCGGTCCGTAGCGATTCCGAGGTCCTGAATCGACACCGGCGGAATCTCATCGAGCTGTACCTGTCGGAGCAGTCGGAGCGCGAGCTTGCCGTGTCCGAGCCGCTGCTGTGGCTCGCCCGGCAGTTCGGCCTCCACGAGGTCCGCTACCGGGAACCGGAGAGGCGCGCCGGCGCGGTGGACGCGTCGAACCCCTACTTCGCCTTCGATCCCTCCAAGTGCATCGCCTGCGCCCGGTGCGTGCGCGTCTGCGACGAGGTGCAGGGCACCGTCGCGCTGGCCCTGTCCGGCCGGGGATTCGGCACGCGCGTGATCGCCGGCAACGATGCGGGCTTCGCCGCCTCGAACTGTGTGTCGTGCGGCGCCTGCGTGAAGGAATGCCCGACCGACGCGCTGTATGAAAAAGCGGTGGCCGAGTTCGGACGGCCGGGATCGGCGACGAGGACGACCTGCACGTACTGCGGCGTGGGCTGCCAGTTCGACGCCGGTGTGCGGGCCGGCCGGATCGTGCAGATGCTCCCGGTGGAAGAGAGCCCCGTCAATCAAGGCCATGCCTGCATGAAGGGCCGGTTCGGGTGGGATTACCTGTATGCGTCCGACCGCCTGACCACGCCGCTCGTCCGGCGGGGGGCGCGTTGGATCGAGATCTCCTGGGACGAGGCGTTGAGCATGATGGCCGATCACTTCGGCCGCATACGGGACACCTACGGTCCGGAGGCCCTGGCCGCCATCTCGTCCAGCCGGGGCACGAACGAGGAGAACTACCTCATTTCGAAATTCGTGCGGTGTGTGTTCGGGACCAATAACGTCGACAACTGCGCGCGGGTCTGCCACAGCGCCACCGTGACCGGCATGATGGAAGTCTTCGGCGCCTCGGCGGCGACCA
>CAYLLY010000199.1:0-3245 GCA_964384595.1 uncultured Nitrospirales bacterium | reverse complement strand
GGCTTGACGGGCGTGCTCCACCTCGGCTACGCGGCGTTCTTCGCCATCGGCGCCTATACGTATGGCCTCCTGAACCTGCAGTGGCACTGGCCGTTTTGGCTCGGCGTGATCCCCGCGATGACCGTGGCGGGGATCTGTGGCGTGTGTCTTGGCGTGCCGGCCCTGCGCGTGCGCGGCGACTACCTGGCGATCGTGACGCTGGGCTTCGGGGAGATCGTCCGCATCGCCTTTACGAATCTCGACCGGTGGACCGGCGGGCCGAACGGGTTGATCGGGATCGCCCACCCGCGCCTCTGGGTGCCGGGGCGCGGGACCATCGATTTCGGCGTCTCCTCCGCGCCGTACTACTATCTCCTATGCGTGGCGACGGTGATCGTCGCGGGCCTGTGCGTGCGGTTGAGCCGTTCCCGCGTGGGCTACGCGTGGATCGCCATTCGGGAGGATGAGGTGGCGGCTTCGTGCGCCGGCATCCCGGTGCTGCAGCTCAAGCTCCTGGCGCAGGGCTGCGGGGGCGCCATCGCCGGCCTGGCCGGGGCGATCTTCGCGGCGAAGCAGGGCACTATCACGCCCGACAGCTTTGACTTCGTGCTCTCGGTCATGGTGCTGGCGATGGTCGTCCTCGGCGGTCTGGGGAGCATCCGCGGGGCGGTTGCAGGCGCCCTCGTGCTGGGATCGCTGCCGGAGCTCCTGCGAAGCGTTGAGCAGTACCGGATGTTCGTCTTCGGACTCTCCATGATCCTGATGATGCGGCTGCGTCCCCAGGGGATGTTTGGGCGCTACGGCGGAGGGCGCGCGTCGCGCCCGAGGCATGCCTCCGCTTCTTGAGATTCATCAACTCACCAAGCGCTTCGGGGGCGTGCTGGCGCTGGACGGGGTGTCGCTCAGCGTCGCGCAGGGAGAGACGGTCGGTCTGATCGGTCCGAACGGGGCGGGCAAGACGACGCTCTTCAACTGCGTGACAGGGGTGCTGCGGCCTGACCGGGGCGAGATCCGCTTCGGGAGAGACGCCGCCGAGTCATTGGCGGGCCTGGCGTCCCACCATGTCGTCCAGTGCGGCATCGCGCGGACCTTCCAGAACATCCGCCTGTTTCCGAGCCTCAGCGTGGTGGAAAACGTGGTCGTCGGAACCTTCACCCGCACCCACACCGGGCTCCTCAGCGCGATGATCCAGAGCGCCGAGGCGCGACGAGAGGAACGCTGGGCTCGGGATCGGGCGATGGGGTTGCTGGCGTCCGTCGGGTTAGCCGACCGAGCCCACGAGCGGGCGGGGTGGCTGCCCTTCGGACTCCAGCGGCGGCTCGAGCTGGCGCGGGCGCTGGCTTCCGATCCGGCGCTGCTGCTGCTGGATGAGCCGGCCGCTGGCCTCAACCCTGCTGAGAAACACGACCTCCTCGCCCTCATTCGACAGCTCAACCACCAGGGCCTCACGATCCTCCTCATCGAGCACGACATGCAGGTGGTCATGCCGATTTCCGACCGCATCGTCGTCTTGGACTATGGCCGAAACATCGCCGAGGGGCCTCCCGCCTCGATCCAGGCCGACCCCCGCGTCATCGAAGCGTATCTCGGGAAACAGGGAGTAAGTGAGTGAGAATGGCGATGGTCAGCAAAACCGTGAGCATTTTTCGATTTTACTCACTGCTCACTTACTCACTAACTCACTGATTTGTCGATGTTGCGGCTAGACAATGTGACGGCGGGCTACGGCCAGACGAATTGCCTCAAGGGGGTGACGCTCGAGGTGCGCAAGGGGGAGATCGTCGCCCTCGTGGGGGCGAACGGGGCCGGCAAGACCACGACGCTGAAGGCCATCTCCGGGCTGGTGCCGGTGCGAGGGGGCACCATCACGTTTCAGGGCGCGCCGCTCCATCGCCTCTCGCCGGGGGCGATCGTCGGGCGTGGCATCAGCCATGTGCCGGAGGGGCGGCGGATCCTGTCGCGGCTGACGGTGGAGGAGAACCTGGAGCTGGGCGCGTATCTACGGCGTGACCGCCACGCGATTCGGAAAGATCTTGAGCGGATGGGCGAGCTGTTTCCGATTCTGGCCCAGCGGCGGCGTCAGCTCGCCGGGACGCTCTCGGGCGGGGAGCAACAGATGTTGGCGATCGCCCGCGGGCTCATGGCGCGTCCCACGCTGTTGCTGCTCGATGAGCCCTCGCTGGGCCTGGCCCCGAAGCTGGTGCGCGCGATGTTCGAGACGATCCTGCGGCTGCACCAAGACGGCGTGACGCTCTTGCTGGTGGAGCAGAACGTCTCCCTGGCGCTTGAGATCGCCCATCGGGGCTATGTCCTGGAGACGGGTCGGATCGTCCTGACAGACACCGCTCCCGCCCTGGCCGGCAATCCGCAGGTGAAAACCGCGTACCTCGGCGGCTGACCATTCCCGGAGGAGCAGGAAATAGATACCGGTTCTCATTCTGGTGTCGGTGTCGTCCGACGAGATTCGCGGCCAGGGTGTCAGGAAATCGGGGAAGAGTCCCGATCCGCTTGTATCTTGAGGCGACCGTTGTCTGGGGAAAGCCCGTACCGGGTTCCGAAGGGACACGTTGAAGGCCAGCATTGGTGCGCCTGCCCGTTGTAAAGTAGAGCGAATTGCCCACCTTGGGCTTGTGCCTCTCCGGAGCTCAAGGGTGCGGCGTGATGGCGAGGACGGTGATCTGGCCCTTCTCGGGTCCGTAGCACCAGAAGAGCCGGTAGGCGGCAGGGGTGTGCTGCTGCACGTAGGCTTCGAAGACCTTCTCGCGGGGATCGTAAGGATGCGCCAGCGAATGGAAGAGGTGGGTCTGCAGCGAAGGGTGTCGTGGATTGGTCTGGAGGAAACCGAGGGTCTTCTTGATCTGCTTCACCAACCCGGTGTGCCGAGGCGAGCGTTCCAGGCGCTCCAATTCTTCCTGAGCGCTGCGAGTGAAGACCAGGGCAAACATCACCCCGGCTCGTCAAGGTGCTTGGAAAAATCCTCCTTCGCCTTCCGCAGGCGACCCCGCCTGGCATCCTCCAGGCCCTGTTGGACCAACGCCGCCGCCCGCTTGTTCTGAAACAGCCAGACCTCGTGGGCCGGAATGGACACGAAGGGATCAAGGATGATCTGGCCGTGGGCGTTGCGGTAGACTCGGAAGCTCGTCGCCTGGCCGGTGAGGAGCCGTCCTAACGTCACCCGCTGCTTGGCATCCAGCCGCGCCTGGGTGACCTCTTGGAACTGTGCATCCTTGAGGATCTCGCGGGTCGTCATGCTGCCCTCCCGTTGT
>CAYLLY010000198.1:0-3252 GCA_964384595.1 uncultured Nitrospirales bacterium | reverse complement strand
GCCGGCACCGGCAAGACGACGCTCCTGGTGGACCGGCTGGTCCACCTGATCGTGAAGTCTCCCGATCCGGTGCCGGTTTCGGAAATCGTGGCGCTGACCTTCATGATCAAGGCCGCGAACGAGATCAAGATTCGCCTGCAGGAGCGATTGCTCGAACTGGCCGCCAGGCCCGGTGACGCGACGGCCCTGCTGGAACGCTACCGGCTCTCCGCTTCGGAGCTCGCCGCGCGGGCGGAGACGGCCGTCCTGGATGTGGAGCGGAGCCAGATCGGGACCATCCACAGTTTTGCCGCGCATCTGCTCCGGCTCTACCCAGTCGAGGCCGGCGTGGACCCCGGATTCGAGCCGGACGAGGGCGTCGGCTTCGAGGAGCACTTCCAGCGCGAGTGGGAGCGCTGGCTGGACGACGAGCTTGGCGCCGGTGGGGGCCGGCACGATGTCTGGAGACGGGTGCTTCGGCGGGCCGGCGTTGCGGAGCTCCGCGAGCTCGCCCACGCGCTCGTCAAAGACCTGGTTCCTCTCGGGGATCTGGCCGAGCAGGTTCGGGACCCGGCATTGTCTTCGCCATTGCGCGCGTGGCTGGCGGAAAAGCGCAAGCAGGCGCATGACTTGCTGGCCGCTCACCTCGACGACGAACGGGAGCCGCGCCAAGTAGAAAAACTCCTGAGCGCCGCACGGTTCGTCTTCGATCTGGTCCTTGCGCGCGGCGCTCCGGGCGTGCGGGCTGTGGATGGAGACACAGCCGCGTTGCTGGACGACAAGAGCGCCGGCTCGAAGCCGCCGGTCGGCTGGGAGAAGCGGGACTTCGACGAAGCGGCGCGGATCATCCAGACGGCGAAGGCCGTGCTGAGGACCGACCACGAGTACTTCCGCGATGCCCTGGCGATCCTGGGACCGTTCGCCGAAAGCTGCCGCCGGCGCTTCCTGGAGTCGGGGTCTGTCACGTTCGACGGCCTGCTGGCGCGCGCCCGCGACCTGCTGCGCGACCATCCGGGCATCCGCGAACGGCTCAAGCGCCATTTCAAGGCGATCCTGGTGGACGAGTTCCAGGACACCGACCCGGTCCAGTACGAAATCATGCTGTTCCTGTGCGAGCGGTCCGGCCGGTCCGCGGCCGACTGGCAGGATGTACAGATGGAGCCGGGGAAGCTGTTCATCGTCGGCGATCCCAAACAATCCATCTTCGCGTTCCGCCGGGCCGACATCGAAGCGTTTCAGGACGTGACCGCGCGGGTGCTGGCGCAAGGAGGGCTGCCGCTCACCCTGACCACGAATTTCCGCAGCCACGCGTCGATCCTGGCGACGGTCAACGGGCTGTTCGGGCGTCTGCTGGCCGAGGGCCGCGGCCCGCAGCCGCCCTACCACGCCCTCGAGCCCCAGCCGGACCGTCGGACCGGGGCCGGCACGCAGGGCGTCGCGCTCCGGCTCGTCGCGCCGGATCATGACGATGAAGAGGGGGAGGAGTTGAACGCGCCGCAGGCCGTGCGCGCCGAGGCGGAAGCGCTGGCGCGCTGGCTCACGGTCGAGGTGATCGGCAGGGAAACGCTCACCAGCCGGGACGGGCCTCCGCGCAAGGTCGAACCCGGAGACGTCGCGCTGCTGTTCCGGACCTTCACCCAGAGCCGCGACTACCTCGAGGCGCTGCGTCGGCACGGGCTGTCCTACGTCGCGGAAGGGGAGAAGCACTTCTACCGGCGGCAGGAAGTGATCGATCTCGTCAATCTTTTGCGGTGCGTCCGGCATCCCGACGATTCGGTGGCGCTGGCGGGCGTGCTGCGCTCGGCGCTCGGCGCGCTCACGGACCGCGAGCTCGCCGAGCTGGCCGCGCTGCGCGCGCTGGACTATCGCGGCGGCGGGCCTCCCGAGCTGGACCGGCACCCCAAGGCCGCGCATCTGCGGCGGCTCTATGCGGCGCTTGAGTCGCTGCACCGGGACTGTCCCATGAGGCCGCTTCCCGACGCGTTGGATCTCCTCTTCGCGCGGCTCCCGGTCCTGGAGCTGGCGGCCGCGTCGCTGCACGGCGAGCAGGCCGCGGCGAATCTCTGGAAGATCCGCGATCTGTCGGAAGACCTGGCCGGCGATCCCGACATGACGCTGGCGGGCTTCGTGGAACTGCTGGCCGGGCGGATCGCCGATCCTCCCGAAGAAACCGAGAGCGGGCTGGCGGAGGAGTCGCTCGAAGCCGTGCGGGTGCTGAGCATTCACAAGGCCAAGGGGCTGGAGTTTCCCATCGTCGTCCTGGTCGGGATGCATGCAGGCACGCTCGCGCAGCGCGACCCGATTCAGGTCCTGCACGATTGGTCCGCGGGTGTCGCCGGCATCCGTCTCGGCGCTACCGGCACACTGGGCGGCGTGTTCGCGTCGGAGAAACTCGAAGCTCGGACGGTTGCCGAGCACCGACGCCTGCTGTATGTGGGCATGACGCGGGCCAAGGAGCGGCTTGTCCTTTCCGGAGCGCTGACCGGCCGGTCCGCGAGCGGCAATTTTCTCTCGCTGCTCCGGGACGTCATCGGGGAGGAGTCGGTCGGCGGTCGGGAAGTGGCCGAGCTGTCGGTGGGGGAAGGCCGCATGACGCAGAGTGTCCTTCCCGCCGACGAAGGCCGGCCGCGCGAACGGGCGTCGAAGGGGCAGGCCCCCCGGCCTGCCGACGATCTGCAGGGGTTTGAGGCGCGCAGTCAGGCGCGCACTGAGCGCTGGACGCACTGCCGCGAACGGCCGGCTTTTGTGACGCCAACGGCGCTTTCCGAGCAGATCGATTCTTCGATCCGAGGGGCGGGCGTACCGCCGTACGCCCCTGCGAAGGCCGGGATATTGCCCCAATCGGCGGCCATTGGCAGTCTCGTCCACAAAGCGCTTGAGGATTGGAGTTATAATGATAAAGCTGAAGTAATGATTGATAGATTAGAGCGCAACATCGAGATCTGGCTTCCTGGAAAGTTTGAAGATGAGCGCGAGGAGATTCTGACTGAGGCCAAGGACTTGCTGCAAGCCTTCGCGCACTCCGACGCCTATGCCGAATTGCGAGACGCCACGATCCTGGGCCGCGAAGTGCCGTTTATGATGCCATGGCAGCCCCCTTCCACTCTAATGGAAGGACGGATAGACCTTCTCTATGAAAAGGACGGCGGGTTGTGGGTGGCGGATTACAAGACGGATCGCCTCGACGAGGCTGACATAACCGATCGCATGGAAAAATATCGACCGCAGGCTGCAGTCTACGTCGAAGCCGTCCGGCAGGCCGTCGGCCGCAAG
>CAYLLY010000197.1:0-3315 GCA_964384595.1 uncultured Nitrospirales bacterium | reverse complement strand
AGATCGTTCCCGATGGGCTTCTCGACGATGAGCCGCGAGAACGGCACGTTGCCGGCCGGCGGCTGAACCAGTCCGGCCTGCTTGAGCCCTTCCACGGCCCCTGCGATCGACGTGGGCGGGATCGCCAGGTAGAAGATGCGGTTCGCCGGCAACTTCAGGTCGGCCTCGATTTTTTCGAGGCGCGTCCGGATGTCGGTGTAGGCCTTGGGGTCGTCGATGGCGCCGGCGACGTAGAACAGCCGCTGCTCGAAGTTCGCCCACACGCTGTCCTTGATTTCCTGCCGGGAGTACTTGACGGCGCCCTCTCGTGCGATCTCCCGGAATTCGGCGTCGCTGAGCGGCTTGCGGCCGGTGGCCAGGATCGCGTAGTTCGGGGGCAAGACCCCGTCGAGCAGCAGGTTGTAGACGGCCGGCACGAGCTTGCGCTTGGCAAGATCGCCCGACCCGCCGAAGATCACCAGCGTGCAGGGTTGTGGAGCGAGCGGTTGGATGGGCTCGGACATGACGGCGTCCTCCTGCTGGGGCTAACGCTTCTTGACGGCGTGGCCGCCGAACGCTTTCCGCATCGCGGCCAGCAGCTTTTCGGCGAAGGATTCTTCCTGCCGGGACCGGAACCGGGTGAAGAGCGCGGCCGTCAACGTGGGAACGGGCACATCCTTGTCAATCGCGTCGAGGATCGTCCAGCGTCCCTCCCCGGAGTCCTGGACGTAACCGCGCAGGCCTTCCAGCTTCGAGTCTTCCTTGAGCGCGCCGGCGGTCAGTTCCAGGAGCCAGGACCGGACCACGCTGCCCTGCATCCAGAGATCGGCGATCCTGGCCAGGTCGAGCTTGTACTCGCTCTTGGACATGAGCTCGAAGCCCTCGGCGTAGCCCTGCATCATGCTGTACTCGATGCCGTTATGGACCATCTTGACGTAGTGGCCGGCGCCGTGGAGCCCCATGTAGGCCCAGCCGTTCTCCGGGGCGAGGGTCTTGAAGATCGGCGCGAGCTGGTCGACGGTCGCCTTCTCGCCGCCGACCATCAGGCAGTAGCCGAGCTTGAGTCCCCAGATGCCGCCGCTGGTGCCGGCGTCCACGTACTGGATGTTCTTAGCCTTGAGCTCGGCCGCCCGCCGCACGTCGTCGTGAAAGTTGGTGTTGCCGCCGTCGATGATGATGTCGCCGGCGGACAGCAGGGAGGCGACCTTGGCGATGGTCTCTTCCGTGGGGGGGCCGGAGGGCACCATGACCCAGACGATGCGAGGCGCCTTGAGCTGGGAGACCATGTCTTCGAGCGAGGCCGCCCCGGCGCAGCCCACGCCCTCCGCCTGTTTGATGAGGTCCGCCGTCCGGTCGTAGGCCACCACGCGGTGCTGGCCCTGTTGCAGGCGCGTGACCATGTTCATGCCCATCTTCCCGAGACCGATAAATCCGAGTTCCATAATGGCTCCTTTCATGCCCTGAAGGAAGAAACGCCGCCGATTATAGACCAACCCCGCGCGCAAAACAAAAGGTTGACCCTGGGAGGTTCGTCGGCTAGCCTTTTTCCCCATGAAGGTCATCGGTCTGATGTCGGGCACGTCCGCCGACGGCGTGGATGCCGCGCTGGTGGACATCAGCGGGACGGGCCATGACCTGAAGGTCCGCCTGCTGGCCCATCGCACGTTCCCGTACCCCCAGTCGTTCCGGGTCCGCCTCCTGGAGGCCACGACGAACGGCACGGTGGCCGACGCCTGCCACCTGAACGCCGCGCTGGGGGAATGGTTCGCCAAAGCGGCGCTGAAGCTGCTGAAGGGAGCCAGGGTGTCGGCCGCTCGAGTCGCCTTGATCGGCTCCCACGGCCAGACGCTCCATCATCTGCCCCATCCGCGCCGCGAGCCCGGCCTTGGATTAGTCCGCTCGACGCTGCAACTCGGGGAGCCCGCCGTCATCGCCGAACGGACCGGCATCACGACGGTGGCAGGTTTTCGAACGAGGGACATGGCGGTCGGTGGGGAGGGCGCCCCCTTGACGCCCTATCTGCATGCGCTCCTCTTTCACCATCCGTCGCGCTCGCGGGCGGTGGTCAATATCGGCGGCATCGGCAATCTGTCGTACCTGCCGGCGCGCGGGGGGCTCGGCGCCGTGCGGGCCTTCGACACCGGTCCCGGTAATATGCTGATCGACGGCGTCATGCGCCACGTCACGGTCGATCGCCGGACCTTCGATCGGGGCGGCCGTCTGGCACGCGCCGGCACGCCGAATGAAAGCCTCCTCGGGACGCTCCTGGACCATCCGTTTCTCCGGCGGCGCCCTCCCAAATCCACGGGGCGGGAGGAGTTTGGAGAACGATTCGTCGGCTACTTCCTGCGACAGGGCAAACTGCTCGGCCTGTCGGACGCCGATCTGGTTGCGACGGCGACGGCGTACACCGCCCGGACGATCGCGGGCGCGAGAAAGTTCTTGCCGGGGAGCGTGGAGGAAGTGCTGGTATGCGGGGGCGGGGCGCGGAACACAGCACTGATGCGCCTGCTGCAGGCCGCATGGAACGATCATAGTGGGAGGGAGGTCAGGGTCCGGCCTGTCGAGGCATTGGGCTGGGACGGGCGCGCGCTGGAGGCCGTGGCCTTCGCGGTCTTCGCCTACCAGCACGTCAAGGGCGTCCCGTGCGGTTTACCGAATGTGACGGGGGCGAAGAAGGCGGTGGTGCTGGGGGTGATCGCGCCGGGACGATGACGTGTAGGTTTCGGTTCGCGAACCGCCCCTATTTTTTGATCGGTGAATTGGGGTGGCTGGCGGCGATGCCATTGGGCCCCTTGCCGACCTTGATCCGCTTGACCTCCGTGAGGGTCGCAAGGTCCACGACCGAGACGTCGTCGCTTCTGGTGTTGGTAACGAACGCGAGCGTGCCGTCCTGGCTGAACGTGATGCCGTGCGTCCATTTGCCCAGCGGCAGTTGCTTGACGAGCTTGCCAGTGGCGGCGTCAATGATGGTCAGTTGCGCCGACTCCTGATCGCAGGAGATCACGTATTTGCCGTCGGGCGTGACGCCGAGCTGGGCCGGCAGCTTGCCCACCGGGAAGCGGGCGACCACCGCGCGTGACGCCGCATCCACCTTGAACACCTGGCCGCTGTTCAATCCCGTCACATAGACGAACTTGCCTCCGGGGTCCGCCCAGGCCTGCACGGCCGCGTCCTCGAGGGGCACGGAGGCGACGGCCTTCTTCGCGCCGATGTCGATGATCGCCAGGTCCTTGCTGCCGAGATTCGCCACGTACGCGAACTTGCCGTCCGGCGAAACGGAGATTCCATGGGGACTGCGGCCGGCCGGAATCGTCGCGAGGGGCTGCAGGGTGG
>CAYLLY010000196.1:0-3319 GCA_964384595.1 uncultured Nitrospirales bacterium | reverse complement strand
ATCGGGTTCCCGTCGGGATCGAGAAGCGTGATGCTTGCGGGCCCTGTCGTGGACTCGTCGGCCTTCGTGAGGAGCGCCAGCCCCTTGCCCAAGAGCGCCCGCTGGATGTCTCGCACGTCGTCGAAGTCCGGCAGGGTGGCTGCGTTCCGGTCCCAGCCGGGATTGAACGTCAGACAGTTCTTGTCGAACATCCCCTGGAAAAGCCCGATGGTGCTGGTCTCGTTCTGGAGTATCAGCCAGTTCTGGGCCTGGTCGCCGCCGATCGGCCGGAATCCGAGCTTCTCGTAGAACGCGCGGGATGCGGCAATGTCCTTGACCGCAAGACTGACTGAGAAGTTGCCTAGCCTCATCTGTGCATCTCCTTTTTTTTGGCTGGTGCCGGCCTGCGGGACGTACGTCAACGCAGCTCCGCCGAGGAAAGATAGGACTACGCATAGGACGCTTCGTGTCATAGGTTTCTCCAGGTTCGACCGCATTGGGCTTAACGGTTGACAGCACGAACACGCCTATCATACAAGCAGCAGCCTGGAGGTCTTGCCAAATC
The DNA here is from genome assembly GCA_964384595.1 of uncultured Nitrospirales bacterium. Taxonomy (GTDB): domain Bacteria; phylum Nitrospirota; class Nitrospiria; order Nitrospirales; family NS-4; genus SCTG01. The sequence continues at coordinate 2,775 of CAYLLY010000196.1, read as the reverse complement.
TTGCGAACTGACGTGAAAACTCGCGCTTCGACTCCGATGGCGTACGTCGAGAGGGTCAACCGCGCGATCGACCACGTGGTGAGCCACCTCGGAGAGCCGTTGCGGCTCAAGGAAGTATCCCGTGCCGCGATGCTCTCGCCATTCCACTTTCACCGCGTCTTCCAAGCGCTGGTCGGAGTGACGCTCGCCGAGTTCGTGAAGCGGCTCCGGCTTGAAAGAGCGCTGTTCATGATGTCTCACACACGGAGGGCATCGCTCACCACGATCGCCCTGGACAGCGGGTTTTCATCCTCGTCCGACTTCTCACGATGCTTCCGGCAGCGCTTCGGCGCGCCACCAAGCACCTTCGACATCAAGGGGTGGCGTGATGCTCATCGATCCGAGCTCCAGGCCATGGTGCCCGGATCGGTCGAGCGGCCGCATCTGGAGCGGCTGCCCGCCGGGCACAACCCCGATGGATTCAGGGTGAGAATCCGTGATCTCCCGGCACGCACGGTGGCGTACATCCGCGTCCGCAACCCCTACCGAGGCGACGCCGTCGTCAAGGCCACCCAGCGCCTGGTCACATGGGCTGAACGCAACTCCTTGGCGCACGGCCAGTGGCTCGGGTACCAATGGGACAATCCGGAGATCACTCACCTCGAAAGCTGCCAGTACCACACCGCTGTCGAGGCCGAGCGATTCACGCCGAAGGGGGAGATCGGCCGGTTCAGGTTCCCGCCGATGGTGGTTGCACAGGTCGAAGTACGCGGCGGCATCGATCTCGAGTTACGCGCGCTCCAGTGGCTCTTTGGCGTCTGGCTCCCAAAGAGCGGTTACGTGCCCGATGATCACCCGTGCTTCGAGGCTTGGATCGGCCGCCCGTTCGCCCACGGCTTCGAGCGCTTCGAAATCCACGCCCAACTCCCTGTGAGACAAGGCTAAACAACTCCCCGGCACCGACGGCTGAATCGGGGTGACAGTACGCCAATAGAACTCTTTGCCCAGGGGATACGGGCTCGGGAGCCTGCCGCGCGGCATTTGCTGGCCGTAAAACCTTGATGGTCGCATGAGAGCAAGGCCGACGGGTCACGAACGCGACCCGTGTGATCGTTCCTGAATCGCCGACGAGCCATTCGTGATACACTCCCGGGCGGGCGCGCAGGGCGCCACCCGTCCGCGGGCAGGACCGAGTCCACCTGAGCAGCATCCGAGAGAGACAGGTTCTCACGAACCTCCTTTGGCCCGACGCGAGCGGACACCGGGCAGTCGAAAGGAGGCTCGTTATGCCGCAGCGCCGCCTTCCCGTCCGGCCCAACCTCGAACAGCTCAAGCATCAGGCCAAGGATTTGCTCCGCGCGATTCGCCGGGGCGAGCCCGAGGCCCTCGCGGACTTGCGCGAATTCCACCCCGAGCGCCTCGAGCCGGCCGATGTCCGGCTGGCCGACGCGCAGCTTGTCCTCGCGCGCAGCTACGAAGCGCCGAGCTGGCCGCGCCTGGTGCAGGCATGCCAACTCATCGACGCCATCTGGCGCGACGATGCGGACGCCGTCCGCGCGCTGGTGCTGAAGCATCCTCAACTGCTGCACGAGAGCGCCACCATCCGCGACAGCAACTGGGGCCCGCCGATGAGTTACGCCGCCAACCTCGGACGCGACCGCATTATCAAGATGCTCCACGAGCTGGGCGCCACCGACTTGATGAAAGCGCTCGACCGCGCCGTGTTGCAGAGCAAAATCGCCACCGCGCGGCTGCTCTACGCGATGCTCGGCCGCCCGCGCCCGCCCGCCGACGCGCTCGGAGGAGCCGCGTATACCCTGAGCGTGTCAGGGACTGCGTTCGTGCTCGAGATTGGCGCAAAGGTCCGCGATGAGCACGGCAACCGGCTCGCTCCCGTGGACGTCGTGCTCGAAACCGACAGCCGCAATCCTGCGGCGAAACATCAGATTCTGGAGATGTACGTCCAGCACGGGCTGGAGCTCCCGGACACGCCCACGATGGCGCTGCATCGCGGGCGAATTGACCTGCTCGAAGAGCACCTGCGGCGAGACCCCGGACTCCTTCGGCGCACATTCGCGCACGAAGAAATCTATCCGCCCGAGCTCGGCTGCCACGACGAAATCCTGGCCACGCACGGCACTCCGCTGGCCGGTGCCACGCTGCTCCATATGTGCGTGGACTACGACGAGTTAGAGATTGCCCGCTGGCTGCTCGAGCGCGGGATGGGCCCCGACGTCCGGGCCGCCGTGGACGCCGAGGGCTTCGGCGGTCATACGGCGCTCTTCGCCACGGTGGTGTCGCAGCCGAATTTCTGGATGAACTACGGCAAGAAGCCGCAGGTGGCGCCCTTCACCGATCTCCTGCTTGACGCGGGCGCGAATCCCAACGCGCGCGCCTCGCTCCGCAAGCAATTGCACCCCGGCTACGGGCCGGACACGATGCACGAGTATCGTGATGTCACGCCGCTCGCTTGGGGTGAACAGTTTCACAACAAAATTTTTGTGAGCAAGCCGGCCATGGAACTCATCGCCGCGCGCGGCGGGCGCCCCTGACCGGCGCTCGTAACGCCGGCGGCTACCTTGTTCCAACTATTTCACCCCAGGCCGGCCTGGAAATGCGAAGACACAGGGACGCCAGGATGGCGGCGATACATTCGTATCGCCGGCTTCCAGCCCGCCCCGGAGGCTTCTACGGGGCAGGCCTTGTTCTTCTCTGTGTGATGTGCAGTGTCGCTAGCCGGCGAGAGCCTCAGGCTGCGCGCAATCTTCGCTGAGAATTATTTCCATCGTGGAGAGC
>CAYLLY010000195.1:0-3341 GCA_964384595.1 uncultured Nitrospirales bacterium | reverse complement strand
TTGTCTTGCTGCGCCGCTTCTCCCGCGGAGAGGAGATCCCCGCCCTCCGCAAGGTTAACCCCCGCCAGCCCGGCCCACTCTTCCTTCGGAGCCTGCACCGTCTCGATGTCCAGCACCACTTTCATGGGGCGTTCAACCCTTCACCTTGCAGAGCTTCCACCAGAGGCTGATCGGCAGGCGGCAAGGGGAACTGGGGCAACTCCTGAGGCGCGACCCATCGAAGGTCAGCGCACCCCAGCGGGCGGGGGAGCCCGCTCGCAATCGCGCACTTGAAGAAATGCAGTTCCACGGCCTTCTCCGGATACTCATGGCGGATGACCCGGAACAGAACCGGCTGCGCGATTTCGATGCCGAGCTCCTCGCGCAGCTCCCGGCGCAGGCAGTCTTCCAGCGATTCGTCCGATTCCCGCTTCCCTCCCGGGAACTCCCAGAGGCCGCCCAGGTGAACACTCCCCTTCCTCTGCGTAATCAGATAACGGCCCTCACGGACAATCAGCGCCGCCGCGACCTGGATGGGCTCCACGCCGGTCACCGTCGGTCCAGCTGAAACGGATACGCCTTGCAAAAACCATTCATCGGGCAGAGCAGGCAATAGGGATCACGGGCGGTGCACACCATGGCCCCGAAGTCCATCAGCGCCTGGTTGAAATCGTAGCCTCTGCCCCGTGGAATCATCGCCTCCGACAGGTCCCACAAAGCGGTCTTCCGCTTTTTCGCATCACCCTTACCCGCAAAGACTCGGTGCAGGACCCGCATCACATTGGTGTCCAGGATAGGCGCATCCTCCCGGAAGGCGAATGCCCGGATTGCGCCGGCCGTGTAGCGTCCGATGCCCTTGAAAGCCAGCAGGCGTTCGGGGTCCTTCGGCAGCGTCCCGGCATAACGGGCGACCGATTCCCGCGCAATGGAATGGAGCCGGATCGGGCGGACGTTATAGCCGAGCGGGTACCAGGCTTTCTTCACATCCGAAAGCGGGGCCGAGGCCAGGTCTTCCATCGTGGGGTACCTGGTCAGCCACTCCCGGTACTTGGGGAGGACTCGGTCCACCTGCGTCTGCTGGAGCATGATCTCCGAAACCAGGATCTCGTAAGGCTCGGCGGTCTTGCGCCAGGGCAGGTCCCGGCCATGTTGCGCGTACCACTTGAGCAGGCGTTCCCGGAATTTGCGCTTGTGGCTTGGAGAAACGGCGATCGGAGGCGCAGCCCGGCGGCGCCGGGATGTTGCTTTGCTACCGTTGGAGGGGGATCGCCGCGTCGCGCCCACGCGGTGCCTTCCTTCAAGCCCGGGCGATTTCAGCGGCGGAGATCAGTTCCTTGGGCAGGAGGAATTCCACGTCCTCTTCGACCACCGTCACCTCCTCGACCACCTCGCCGCCGTGCGCCTTGAGGTAGTCGACGACTTCGGTGACCAGCACCTCCGGGGCCGACGCCCCGGCGGAGATCCCGACCGCCTTGATGCCTCTCAACCAGTCCTGATCGATGTCGGCGGTCGAGTCGATGAGGTAGGAGGGCACCCCGCAATGCTCGCCGAGCTCCCGCAACCGATTCGAGTTGGAACTGTTCGGGGAGCCGATGACCAGGATCACGTCCACCATTTCGGTGAGCTTCTTCACCGCATTTTGCCGGTTCTGGGTGGCGTAGCAGATGTCCTCCTGGTGGGGCCCCTTGATCTTCGGGAATCTCATGTGCAGCGCGCCCACAATGTCCCGGCACTCATCCACGCTCAGCGTGGTCTGGGTCACATAGGACAATTGCCCGGAATTCTCGACCTGCAGATTCTGCACGTCCTGCACGGAGCTGACGAGGTGGAACTTGTCCGGCACCTGGCCCAGCGTCCCGATCACCTCCGGATGTCCGGCATGTCCGATCAGGATCAATTCGTAGCCCTGCGTATGGTCGCGGTTGACTTCGTTATGGACCTTGATGACGAGGGGGCACGTTGCGTCGATGATCTTCAAGCCGCGGCGCTTGGCCTCTTCCCAGACGGACTTGGCGACCCCGTGCGCGCTGAAGATCACGGTCTGGCCGTCGGGAACTTCGCTGAGTTCCTCCACGAACACCGCCCCCTTCACCTTGAGTGAGTTGACGACATGGCGGCTGTGCACGATCTCATGCCGGACGTAGATCGGCGCCCCATAGGCCTTCAGTGACAGCTCCACGATATCGATGGCGCGGTCCACGCCCGCGCAGAAGCCTCTGGGGTTGGCGAGATAGATCTTCATAGGTTGGCCTGTTTTTTTACCTTAAATATGGCCGGTAAAGCAAGCTTGGTTTGGCGCGCCCGGCAGGAATCGAACCTGCGACCACCAGCTTAGAAGGCTGATGCTCTATCCAACTGAGCTACGGGCGCCGCCGAACTTGTTGGGCCGACACTTCGATCAAATGAGTCGGATATTCAATACCGCTTACTAAACGCCTGCGGCTAGCCGCAGGCGTTGGTCGGGGCGAGAGGATTTGAACCTCCGACAGCCAGCTCCCAAAGCTGGTGCGCTACCAGGCTGCGCTACGCCCCGACGTCACCTAGCCAGAATAATTCCCTTCGCTTTGTCCAACGCGCGTCCACGGTGGCTGATGCGATTCTTCTCACCGGCCGTCAACTCCGCCAGCGTCTTGCCGGCCTCCGGCACGTAGAAGACCGGGTCGTAGCCGAAGCCCCCGCGCCCGGCCTGCGACTCGGTGATCCGACCGCGCAGCTCACCCTCCACCACCTGCTCTCGCCCGCTCGGCTCCACGAGAGCAATCACACACACGAATCGCGCGCCCCGTTGATCCGATGGCACACCTTCAAGGAGGAGCAACAGCTTGCGCACGTTATCTTGAAACGTGCACCCCTCACCCGCAAATCGAGCCGCGTGGAGGCCCGGCTGCCCCCCCAAGGCGTCCACTTCCAACCCGGTGTCGTCGGCCAACGCCGGCTTGCCGGTATACTTGGCGGCCGACCGGGCCTTCTTCAGCGCATTCTCCCGATAGGTCGCCCCGTCCTCGACCACCTCCGGAGCCCCCGGAAACTCCGCGAGCGATCGAACCGTGATGGGCAGGTCCGACAGGATCGCCTTGATTTCCTCGACCTTGTGACGATTCCCGGTCGCCACCACCAGTTCGGTGATCAGCGGAGCGCTCCCACAAGATCCTGCTGAACTTTGACCAGGGCCTTGATGCCGCTCCAGCCCAGCGACAGGAATCTCTGCAACTCCTCCTGCGAGAACGCGCACCGCTCGGCGGTTCCCTGAACTTCCACGAACTCGCCCTTGCCGGTCATGACGAGATTCAGATCCACGTCCGCGAGCGAATCCTCGGCGTAGCACAGATCGGCCAGCAGCTCTCCCCCCACCTTGCCGACGC
>CAYLLY010000194.1:0-3371 GCA_964384595.1 uncultured Nitrospirales bacterium | reverse complement strand
CACGCGCTGGAACGCGGCCGCCTGCGGGCGTCGCTGATGGATGCCGTCGAAGCCGGCACCAAGCGATCGCAGGAATTAGGATCTGAGTAGGGGCACGGCATGCCGTGCCCCTACTTGCGGGCCCAGTTCCGTCTCAGGTAGAGTACGTTTGCTATGGCGACCGAAATTCCCATCTTTCCGACGGAGGCCCGGCTGACCTACGACCGTCCCGCCGATCCCCGCGACGTGCTCGTCAAGGAGATGGAGAAGCGGAAGATTCCCCTCAGCATCGGCAAGACCTGTCCCGTCAAGTGCACCTTCTGCTACGAGATCGATCATGGCTACCGGGACACCCAGGAGCCGGGCAAGACGACCCAGGAGGACTGGAACTTCATCCTCGACTACATCAGCCGGAAGCCGACGCGCCCCGGCGAGCAGTGGGTGTGGGGCGGCAACGAGTACATGGAGTGGACGGACCTCTTTCTGCACCCCAAGGCGATGGAGTGGCTGGAGGATTTCCTCAAGTACACGGACAAGAATTTGACCATGTTCACGGTCGGGTACGTGCACGTCCCCAAGATCCACCAACTGGCCGCCCGCTACCCGGGCCGGATGAATTTCGAGCTCTCGGTCATCACGCTCCACAAGGACTACCGCAAGACGCTCATGCAGCACGCGCCATCGGTCAGTCACCTGATGAAGGTCCTGGAAGGGCCGGCGGTCACCTCCGCCAACTTCTACTCGTTCGACGCGGGCACCATGTCGGAGGACGCGAAGACCATCTCGCGGCTCAACCCGAACGTCATTCTCTGGATGGGATGCCTCACCCCGCTCAAGGGCATGGACGAGAACACGGTGCGCATCTGCCGCCAGGGCAAGCGGCACCTGCCGGAAGAAGCCCTGCGGGTCCATGAGGCCGGCCTGCCCAACATCACGACGATCCATACCGAGCCGTACATCACCGCGTTCCTGAACCGGCACAAGATCCTGACGGTCTTCGATTCGCTCGGGCTGGAGAAGCACGACACGGTCGTGATGGCCAAGAGTGTCTACCGCCTCCTGAGAATGTACCGGAAGAACCGCGCCCGGCTCCTGTGCGTGCCCAACGCGACGCTGGGCGGGGACTCCGACTGCTCGATCCTGCTGACCTTCGACGACATCCTGAAGCGGCTGAACGGCGAAAAGGTCATCCATGTGCCCAAGGTCGTGCTCGAAAGCCCGCGCGGCAACGATTGCGACATCAGCGGGACGACCCTCGAGGAGTTCGAGGCCAAGGCGCGCTGCAAGGTGAGGGTGCTCCACAAGGTCAACACCAAGCTCGCCGACCGGAAGCTCTGGGAGCACGGCTACCTGAGCATCTACGTCCGCGAGTATCTCGCCAACCCGGTGACGAAAGAGTACGAACAGATCCCCGTGGCCGCGTAGCCGGCGAAGGAGCCTCCGGTGGAATATTGGGTGAAAGTGGTGCTGACGGACAAGGAAGAGCTGCGGTACAGCAATGTGATCCGCCATACCATCAGCGACGATATGGAGATCCTCGAGATCGACACGCCCAAGGAAGTCATCATCATTCCGATGCGCCAGGTGAAATACATGACCTGCGACGCCGGCATTTTCCAGCAAACGAAGAAGGCAGAGAAGAAGGAGGAAGGGCAGAAATGGTAGGCGGAAAAGCGGCCTACCCGCTGTTCCTGCTGGTCGTCGCCCTCGGCCTGACCGGGTGCGTGACCAAGGAGAACTACAACGCGCAGGTCCTGCGGACGAACAACTTCCAGCGGCTTTTGGCCGAGGAGGAAAAGCGCAGCGTCGAGCTGAGCACCGAGATCGCCCGGCTCAAAGATCAGATGACGGGCCTGGAGGCCAAGAACAAGACGCTGACCGCCCAGCTCAACGACGCCAAGGCGCAGGTGGTGCGGTCGCTGGAAGAGGTGGGCCGCCTGCAGGACGAGGTCAAGCAGGCCCGCGGCGGGTTCTCTTCGGCGCCTGTGCTGCGGGGCCCTTCGCAGGAGCCGCCGGACCGGCTGGGCGAACTGCAGGCCGCGCCTCCTGCCGAGAAGCCGGACAAGAAGGCCGAGAAAAAGAAGGGCACGGCGACGGCAAGGGTCAAGGTGATGGAGAAGGTTGCGCCGCCGGCTCCGGCTCCGCCGCCGGCGCTGACGGAAGCCAAGACGGAAGCGGTTCCGGACGAGTCCTTTTTCCGCTATCACAAGGTCAAGAAGGGCGAGACGCTTCACAGCATCGCCAAGCAGTACAAGACCGATGCCCAGACCCTGCGCGAGCTCAACGACATGGGCAGCGGCGACCCCATCAAGCCCGGCGACCGCCTCATCGTCGGCCAGAAGCAGTAATCCTTTTCTTCACTGCATGAAGCTGCTGCACGTCGCAGTCTTCCTCGTCGCGTTCGCAACCGTCTCCACATCCACGGCGGCCGAGCTCACGCCCCGGCAGATCTACGAGCGCGCCGCGCCGGGCGTGGTGCTGATCATCGGCCATCCCCAGCAGGGAGAGGGCGGCAGCGGCGGGACCGGCTCGATCATCCGCAAGGACGGGCTGGTGCTGACGAACGCGCACGTCGTCATCGATGAGAAGACCGGGAAGCCGTATCCGCGGCTGTCCCTGTACCTCAAGCCGGACCGCGTGACGGGGAATCCCAAGACCGATCTCTCCCGCAGGGTGAATGTCTCCGTGACGGCGTTCAACCGGCAACTGGATCTGGCGCTGCTGAAGATGGAGGCCTCGCCTGCGTCGCTGCCGGTCTTGGACCTGAGCGATCCGGACCGTGTGAAGATCGGCGAGCGCGTGGTGGCCATCGGGCATCCCGAGCAGGGCGGGCTCTGGACGCTGACCACGGGCGTGGTGAGCGCGGAGTTCGAAGACTACGGCAACACGAAGGGGAAGCACGTCTTCCAGACCGAAACGGGGTTGAACCGCGGCAACTCGGGCGGGCCTCTGCTGGACACGCAGGGGCGGATCATCGGCGTGAACACCGCGATCGCCCGCCTGGCCGCGGACGGCGTGCCGATCATGAGCATCAGCTTCGCGGTCAAGTCGAGCGTCGCGCGAACGTGGCTCCGGGAGCAGGCGGTGACGGTGGACTATGCGCCGGCACAACCAGAACGGGCGCCGGTGCCGGCCCAGGCGCCGCAAGCGCCGCAGGCACCGGTCACCTCCGCGCCGGAAAAGCCCGCCGTCCAGCCGCCGCCTTCCGTCTCCGCGCCCACGGCACCGCCGCCGAAGGCCGTCCCGCCGCCTCAGGTGCACACAGAGCGTCGGCCCTATGATCTGGATGAGTTGATTCGCGGGGCCAAGAGCGAAGCGGAGCGCGACCTGGATCAGATGATGCAGGACATGCGGCAGAAGAAGACAAAGCCCCGCAAGTAGGGGCGGGCAAC
>CAYLLY010000193.1:0-3375 GCA_964384595.1 uncultured Nitrospirales bacterium | reverse complement strand
CATCAAATGTGGGACAATGGGCCGTTAACCTATGCTTAAACTGGCCCTCCTGGACATCGGCAGCAACTCCATTCATATGATCCTGACCGAGATTCAGCCCGACTTCTCGTACAAGATCCTCGACCGCTTCAAGGACGTCACTCGTGTAGGCGAGGACACGTTCAAATCCGGCCAGTTGTCCCCGACAGCCCTCGCACGCGGGACGGAAGTGGTCAAGAACCTTGCCACCCTTGCCCGTAACCGCGGCTTTACCCGGATCGAGGCGGTGGCCACGAGCGCCGTCCGCGAGGCCTCGAACGGGGGGCAACTGATCGAGGCCATCGAGCAGCAAACCGGCATCCGCGTGCGCGTGGTGACCGGCCAGGAAGAAGCCCGGCTGATCTATTTGGGCGTCCGGCAGAGCATGGACTTCGGGGACCGGAACGTCCTGATCGCGGACGTCGGGGGCGGTTCGGTGGAACTGATTGTGGGAAACAGGACCAAGCTCCTGCACGCCGCCAGCCTGAAACTCGGCGCGATCCGGCTGAAGGACCTCTATCTCGGACAGGACACGCCCTCTGCAGGTCGCCTCGAACGGCTCAAGGAAGCGGTGGAGACGCAACTGAAAGCGGCCCTCCCGCGCTTCAAAAAGGTGGGTTTCGATGAGTTCGTCGGCACATCCGGCATGATCGGGAACTTGGCCGAGATCATGCACCTTCACAAGACAGACCGGCCGATCCCGCAGCTCAACCTGGCCCGCTTTTCATTCAAGGACGTCGTGGCGGCGGAAAAGCTCCTCGTCAAGACCCCGCTCAAGCAGCGGCACGAGATTCCGGGCGCGGACCCGAAACGCGCGGACGTGCTGGTGCCGGCCATCATCGTGCTCAGGGCCCTGATGGAACGGCTCGACATCGAAGAGATCACCATCAGCGACAAGGCCATTCGCGAAGGGTTGCTGCACGACTTCATTGAGCGGCACCGCGAGGGCATCCAGGCGGAGCAGGAAATCCCGAACGTCCGCCGCCGCGACGTGCTCCGGCTGGCCCGTAAGTGCCAGTACGATCCCGTCCACACCCACCATGTCGCCAGGCTCTGCCTGCAGCTCTTCGACCAGACCGCCCCGGTGCACAAACTGGGAGAGCGGGAGCGCGAATGGCTGGAATACGCCGCCATCCTGCACGACGTCGGCTACCTGATCAATTCCAGGCAGCACCATAAGCACTCCTACTATTTAATTAAAAACTGCGATCTGGTAGGATTCACGGCGGATGAGATCGAGTTGATCGCCAACATCGCCCGGTACCACCGCAAGGCGATCCCTGAGGACGACCACCGGACCCTCAAGGATCTTTCCGAAGACCTCCGTGACACTCTCACCGTGTTGGGAGGCATCCTGCGCGTCGGAGACGCGCTGGACCGGAGCCACTTCGGCGTCGTGCAGTCCGTCCGATGCACCGTGTCCCCGGATGCCGTGGACATCGGCCTGATCGCCACCGATGAGGCGGCGCTGGAGATCTGGGCGGCGCGGGAGAGGACCGATTTGTTGAGTCACGTGCTGCGGCGGAAAATCCGGTTTACGAAGACAGCGGCCCAGGAAGAGATCGACGCATGACCACCCTTCCCAAATCCCCCTATCTGTCCGCCCATCCCTATCCGGGCAAGCTCATCGTCGTCGAGGGCATCGACGGATCGGGCAAGAGCACCCAGCTCAGCCTGATGCGCAAGTGGCTGGAGTCCCAGGGGTCCAACATTTTCTTCACCGAATGGAACTCCTCCGCGCTCGTCAAGGAGACGACCAGGCGCGGAAAAAAGACGAAGGTCCTCACGCCCCTGACGTTCAGCCTGCTGCACGCCACCGACTTCGCCAACCGCCTGTACCACCAGATCCTGCCCCCGCTCAAGGCCGGGATGATCGTCCTGGCGGACCGGTACATGTACACGGCGTTCGCCAGGGACGCAGTGCGGGGCATCTCGCCGAGCTGGGTGCGCAGCCTCTACAGCTTCGCCATCAAGCCGGATCTCGCCTTCTACTTCCGAGTGCCGATCGAGGTTTCGCTCTCGCGCCTGCTGGAAGGAACGCGCGCCGAGTTGAAATACTACGAGGCGGGAATGGACCTGGGTCTCAGCACGAATTTGGTGGAGAGCTTCAAGATCTTCCAATCCAGGACCCTGGCCGAATACGACAAGATCGTGGATGAATTCGGGCTGACCGTCATGGACGCGACCCTCGAAATCGACGAGCAGCAGGAACAGGTCCGCGACATCGTGTCGAAAGCTCTGGCCACGTACAAGCCGAAACGGGGGACGCATGCCAAGCGAGAAGCGTTATTTTGGCGAAGGTTTGCCCTACCAGAGTCTGAAAGGGCTCAAGGGGAAGCTGATCGCGCTTGAGGGCCCGGATGGCGTCGGGCGCTCGACCCACATCGAATTGATCCAGGAATGGCTGGAGGTGCAGGGCTACGGGGTCCTGACCACCGGCTGGACCCGCTCGGAGCTCATGTCCAAGACCATCGCGAGCGCCAAGCAGGGCAATATCCTCGACCCCTGGAGCTACAGCCTTCTCTACGCCACGGACTTCGCCGACCGGCTGGAGCACCAGATCATTCCGGCCCTGCGCTCGGGCTTCGTGGTCCTGGCCGACCGGTACATCTACACGGCCTTTGCCCGCAACACCATCCGTGGCTGCGACCGCCAGTGGATCCGCGACGTCTTCGGCTTCGCCATCGTGCCCGACCTCGTCTGCTACCTGCGGATCGACGTGGACACCCTGGCGCTGCGGGTCATCGAATCCAAGGGCATGAACTACTGGGAATGCGGCATGGACATGCGGCTGGGCGCGGACCTCTACGACAGCTTCAAGAAATACCAGGGGCTGATCATCGAGGAGTTCGACAAGATCGCCGAGGAGTTCGGGTTCCAGGTGGTGGACGCGCGGCGCCCGCCGGAGGAGATTCAGGACGCGCTTCGCGCCCGCATCCTCCCGATCCTTAAAGAGGGCCGCACCAAGCGCATCAACAAGGCCGTTGTCGAGAAGGCTGCCGCGCTCGTCGCAGAGAAATCCGCCGAGAAGCCCGTCGAGAAAATCGTGGAGAAGTCCGGCGAGCCCACCCCCGCCAAGGAACCCGCCGCTTCCACCGGTTGAGCGCCGCAGCTTCTACGACCATCTCCAACAGCAACAGGACCAGACCCGCCAGCGCGTCGAGAACCTCGAACGGAACCAACAGAATTAGCAGGCTGCGGAAAAACCAAGAAATACCATCTTGCTGTCATTCCCGCGCAGGCGGGAATCCAGAAAAGCATTGAAACTATTGAGGACGTATTCCCTGGACTCCCGCTTTCGCGGGAGTGACACGCTTTTTTCCGCAGCCTGTTAGGACTCAGACCAACCGCATTCTC
>CAYLLY010000192.1:0-3378 GCA_964384595.1 uncultured Nitrospirales bacterium | reverse complement strand
CCGTCCGGGTACCGGCTGATCCGCGAAACTTCCTTCACCCTCCCCTTCACCGACGACCCCCGCACGCTCACCCTCCTCGCTCCAGTTCCACTACAAAGCTAATCTCTAAAGCGGCCTGCTTGGGTGCGTCTCGTGCTCCGCCGCGATGGAAGCGGCGCGCCGAATGGAATCGTATCGGCGCTCCTCAGGCGTCGCAGTTGAGCCGCATCCCTGCGCGCGGCCGCAAGATCCGGCCCGTTGCAAGATGATAAAGAGGGGTGGCACCGGGTTGTCGCCGAAGGCGAAGGGGTGATGCCGAATGGGACCCGGGCGGAGCGGAAGGGCGTACAGCCCGGTCCGCGTGCCTGGTAGGGCGAAACGACCTGAGCACGTCTGGGTAATTCGGCGGCAGGACCCCGAAGCCGCAGGCGACAGGACCAAATCTTTCTTGCGATTGTGACGCTCATTGTTCCACGTGGAACATTAGAACCCCCGTTCCGTTGACACCTTGAAGCCCAGTTGCTAGCATGGGCCGCTTTCGAGGGGGGCCAACACCGATTCCATGGGGCGAGTTCTCGCCATCGCCAATCAGAAAGGGGGGGTCGGCAAGACCACAACCGCCATCAACTTGGCGGCCTCCCTGGCGGTGGCGGAGCGGACGGTCCTGCTAGTGGACCTGGACCCCCAGGCGAATGCTACGAGCGGGATAGGGGTTGATCGGGACGGGATCAAGCTTTCGACCTATGATGCCCTGATCCGGGGCCACAAGGTCTCGGAAGTGGTGGTGAGATCGGGCGTTCCCCGGCTGGAAGTTGTGCCATCCGAGCCGGATCTCGCCGCGGCGGAGGTTGAGCTCACCGGCCTGGAGGAACGGGAACTGGTCCTGCGGAGGATTCTGAAAGACGCCGCCGCTCAGTATGACTTCGTACTGGTGGATTGCCCACCCGCCCTGGGGTTGCTGACGGTGAACGCCCTGGTCGCGGCGGACGCGTTGCTGGTTCCCGTGCAGTGCGAATTTTACGCCATGGAGGGGCTGGGTCGATTGATGCAGACCGTCGAGATGGTGCGCAAGTCCTTGAACCCGTCGCTGTCCATCGAGGGGGTCCTCCTGACGCTGTTCGACGGGCGGAACAACCTCCACAAGCAGGTCTCAGACGAAATACGCAAGCATTTTGCTGGCAAGGTATTCAAGACCGTGATCCCGCGCAACATCAGGCTGGCGGAAGCTCCGAGCCACGGGGCCCCGGTGCTCATGTACGACGTCGCCTCGACCGGGGCGCAGGCATACCTGGGCCTGGCCAAGGAAGTTCTGGCACATGCAAAAAAAGGCGCTCGGTAGAGGACTACAGACCCTGATCCCCGTCGGCAACGCGGCGGGGCGGGATGAGATCGAGGATGTTCCGCTGCCCCTGGTCTCGCCCAATCCCTTCCAGCCGCGCCGCGCCTTCGATGAGGCCGAGCTGGAAGAGCTGGCCAACTCGGTCAAGACGAAAGGGGTGCTGCAGCCGATTCTGGTGCGAAAGCTCGGAGACGGCGGGTACGAGCTGATCGCCGGCGAACGACGCTGGCGCGCGGCCAAGCTCGCCGGCCTGAAGAAAATTCCGGCCATCGTCCGCCCGGCGACCGACGCCGAAGCGATGGAAATGGCGCTGATCGAGAACCTTCAGCGCAAGGACCTGAATCCGGTGGAGGCCGCGCGGGCCTATCAGCGCCTCATGAAAGAATTCGGGCTCACGCAGGAAGCGGTCGCGCGCGCGCTCGGGAAAGAGCGGTCCTCGATCGCGAACACCGTCCGGCTCCTGGCGCTCCAGCCCGAGGTGCAGGCGTGGGTTGAGGGCGACCAGTTGTCGTGGGGACACGCTAAGGTCCTGCTGGGCGTCTCCGACCCGGAGCAGCAGGTTCGTCTGGGGCGCCGGGCTGTGACGGAACGGCTGTCGGTGCGGGACCTCGAGCGTCTGGTCCGGCCCGCCCATCGCGCCGGCCGCGCGAACAACGCCCGCAAAGGCCACCGGCCCAGCGAGATCGAGGAGCGGATGTCGCGGAGGCTAGGCACGAAGGTGCGGCTGATCCAGGGCAAGACGGGAGGGAAAATCGTCGTCGACTATTATTCTCCCGCGGACCTGGAGCGGGTCATCGACATGATTCTTGGTTAGACGTAAAGATTATGTATTAGCTAATATTAATTATGGAGGTACGACATGTGGAAGAAAGGTGACGATGTCGGGAAGCAGGACGAGGACCTGGAGGGGGAGGCCGCGGGGGGCGCGCCGGAGGAGGAAGTGATTGCCTTTGTCGGCCGGGGTGTTGAATTCAAGGGTGTGATCACTTACAACGGGACGGTCCGCATCGACGGCCGTCTGGATGGGGAGATCCACACCGAAGGCGTGCTGGTCGTCGGCGAAGACGCGGTCATTACGGCGCAGGTCACCGCCGGTACGGTGATCAGCCGGGGCAAGATCACGGGGGACATCGTGGCCGCCGGGAAGGTGCGTCTCCAGGCGCCGGCTGTGCTGAACGGCTCCGTCAAGGCGCCGCTGCTCTCCATTGAGGAAGGGGTGCTCTTCAACGGGAGCTTGGAGATGGCCAAGGCCGAGCCGGCCGAGGCCGGCAAATCTCAGGCGGGCGGCTCGGTCACGCCGATTCGCGTCAGCTCGACGATGAAGACGGTGGGATAAAGGAGATGACCCATGTGGTCCAAAAAGGATAAGAACAACCCCTATACGATGACCGGCGAGGAATCGTTCACCTTTCTCGGCAAGGGATCCCAGTTCAAAGGGATCGTTACCTTCGAAGGCACAATCCGCATCGATGGCCGGCTCGAAGGGGAGATCCACACGAAAGGCACACTCGTCGTGGGCGAGCACGCCGTCATCGAAGGAGACGTCAGCGCCGATGTGGTGATCAGCGGAGGGCGGGTCACCGGGAACATCATCGCCAAGGACAAGGTCCAACTGCTGTCCACCGGGATCGTGCTCGGGACCATCAAGGCCCCGCTGCTGTCGGTGGAAGAAGGCGTCCGCTTCATGGGCAACTGTGAAGCGGAAGGGCGCGGCGAGGTCAGGACCCTGGAAGGGGCGCGGGAAACCGTCCAGCAACCGCAGCCAGGGGTAGCGCGGGCTCGCGGCGCATAGGCGAAAGGCCGAGGCGGCATGTTCGCGGCGAAAAGCAAAAAGAAAGAGATCCCGTCGGAGGGAAAGGAAACCTTCACCTTCCTGGCGCGCGGGTTCGAGTTCAAGGGGACGTTGACCTTCGAGGGCACCGTCCGCATCGACGGCTCGGTGGCGGGCGAAATCCGTTCGAGCGGAACGATCATCCTCGGTGAGCATGCGGCCGTCGAGGGGGACGTCAGCGCCGGCACGATCGTCAGCGGCGGGAAGATCACCGGGAACGTGATGGCGA
>CAYLLY010000191.1:0-3395 GCA_964384595.1 uncultured Nitrospirales bacterium | reverse complement strand
CCGTCAGGCCGCATGAACACGCACCTCATTACAGATTCTGGTGAAGAGCGAGAAAAAGATCGTGTCGTGGTTTGCGCCATACCGCTTCGGATCGTTATGGGCTCCAGTCCGGTGCCAGACAATCTCATTCTGAAAAGCATTTTCGCCGAAAATCTGATCGAGCATGATCTTCACATAGTGGCTGGCGTGCCAGTCACAGTGGTAGTAAAAACTGCCGGTCTTCTTGAGCACGCGGGCCAGTTCGACGCAGCGCGGGCGCATATACTCGATGTACGCCTGCGTCGAGGCGTGGCGGTCCTCGAAGGCGCGCTTTTCCTTCGTCTCGCCCCAGAACACTTCGTAGTTCCGATTCGAGTTGAACGGCGGGTCGATGTAGATGAGATCAACGCACGCGGCGGGCAGCTTCTGGAGTTGATCGAGGCAATCCCCGCAGTAGATGATTCGAGTGTCAATGAGCGGGGAGCTGCGCGTCATCTCCTCGTCCTCCGGCCGCGTCGCTGGCGGCCCTCACGTCGTAGCGGTCGCGCCGGTCAAATGGTCATAGGTCAGGCGCTTCCCGACGATGCCGCGCAACGCCTGGACGAATCGCACAGCGTCGGTAACCTTCCGGCTGTTGTACCGGAAAGACTGTTCGTCCAGGTACCGGAACAGATGGAACGGCTCGACGCTGACATAGGTGCCCTTGATCGCCCGCTTCAGCAGGCTCCAGAAGTTTTCGAGCCCGTTGGTGTGGACCTTGCCACGCACGTAGGTCTCGGCGTGATCAATCACTTGGTGGACGTACTGCGCCCCCAGATCGTCGTAGGACTTGAGCGCGTCGGTGAACACGTCCGCACCGGGCTCGACGTGCTGCCGGATTTCGGGGCTCAGCGACTTGCGCCGGACGTTCGGGACGACCTTGGTCCGCACGGTGCTATGGCCATCCGGCCCATGCCGCTCCAGCAGCCCCATGACGGCGGTCTTCCCCATGCCGCCGGTGCCCGTGATCTTCTGGGCGCGCTTGGCCTTGTGCATGAAGCGCGCCTTGCCGCCGATATAGGTCTCGTCCACTTCGACCTCGCCACCGATCTTCGGGCCGACGTCGATTTGGAGTGCCGCCCGAATCCGATGCGCCATGAACCACGCGCACGGCTGACTGACGCCGAGGGCGCGGCTGATCTCGTAGGAACTGATTCCGTTCTTCGCGTTGACGACGAGCCAGACGGCCGCGAGCCACTTGTCCAGCGGGATCGGGCTATCCTCGAAAATCGTCCCGACCTTGGTGGAGAACTGCTTCTGGCAGGCGCGGTCCCGGCAGCGCCACAGGCCCCGGCTTTCGATGAACCCGATATCCGTAGAGGCGCAACGCGGGCATACCGGACCGTGTGGCCAGCGGACGCGAGCGACAAACTCCCGGCAGGCGTCGGTGTCGGCGAACTGGCGGACGGCATCCATCAGGGTCTCGGGGAGCGGGCTTGGCTTGTCCATGCCTGTAGCGTACCAGGGGAGGCCAGTTTGAGTCAAGCTTATTATTGCCCTAATTTGAGGCTCGTTTGTGCGAGTCCACCCTTCCTTCGGGACTTTTCCCCCTGTCCATTCCGAAATTCACCCGATTGAGAGCACCCGCCCTAGCGGCTACGCTTGGAGCGGTAAATTTAGAACTTGACAAATCGCAATCCATCGTTCCAGAGTCGCCCCGTTGCTACAGGGTAGGCTAGGTTGTTGCCAGGGGGCCGTCCCTGGCACGCCTCTTGCTGTAACCCGGTTAGGGTGTCACGACCCCGTGGCCGTGGCTTGGCAACGTGGCCAATTCGTCTGGTAACATATCGTAATGAAAGGAGGATTGGGGCAAGACCTAGCACAGCGGCCTGGCCACCCGCTGGTGAATCGTCGGTGTGGAATTCGCCGTCGAAGGATGTAGGTAGCCTCAATCACAAGCGGAGGTTCACTATGAGAGACGATAAGGACTTCGGCTTCGGGAGGTAGTCGGCCTAAGGCGCGGCTGGCCCCGAGCCTAACTGACGAAGCGCCGCACGGATCTTCTCCAGGTGCCGTGCGGCGCTTTGCTTTTGATCCACTGTTATATCCTCCCTTGTTGCGAGTTCCTCCATCATCCGCTCCGCGTCGAGTAAAGTCTGCCTCGGACGGTCAAAGTGCGCATGGTACGTTCCGACGACCGCCGCGTAGGTAGTGAGCCCGTCGATATCTTTGTTCGTTGCGTAGCCTTCCAGCAACAGCTTGGCATAACGCACTGCGGCGGGAGCATCCGTGACATAGCCGAGCAAAGCATAGTAGAAGGCCAAGTTATTCATGGCGGTCCACTTCCATTTATGCCCTTCGGGGGCTTTGCCTGTAAACCAATGATCTTAGCTGACTTCTTGGGCATTCGGCGATTCTGCCCAGAAAGTCGGGGCGATCCCGAGTTCGTAGATCGACTGAACGAGGACGCAGAGGTTGTGACAGAGCACCTTGCAGAGAATCTCGTTCACCTGGGCCACCTGGGTCTTCGAGCGAACCTTGCTTCCGAACTTCGCTTTGATCATGGAGAAGGTACTCTCGACGTTCGACCGCTTGTGGTAGTGCTCCAGGAAGTCCTGGCGGTTGAACTGGTAGAAGTGCCAGAGCTTCCGCCACAGGTCCGGACCTTCGCCCGTCGTGTTGGACTTGAAGGGGATGTAGGGGACCGCGCCCACGGCGACGACGGCTTCCAGGTTTCGCTTGCTCGTGTAGCCCTTGTCGGCAGAGACTTCCGAGAGGGCGAACCGCTTGGCGGTCGTCCCGACCAAGGCGGGGAGCTGTGGCGAGTCGTGGACGTTCCCTTCCGTGATTTCCACCCCCGTCACCACGTTCGTCTTGACGCCCACGATCAGGTGCGTCTTGATCCAGTGATGCTCACTCCGCATCTTCCCATATTTCTCGTCGTACCAGCGGGCGAATGTCGAAGTGGAAAAGCCCGAGGCGTCCACCGCGAAGTCGCCTTCGACCGCTTTCAGGGGACTCGCGCTTTCCTCCACGAGCAGCTTCAGGACAGGCGTGAGCGCGGGGTCTTCAAGGTAGTGGAACACGCTATTGTAGTGGGGCGCGCAGGCGAGGTAGCCCTTTACTTGGCACTCGCGGAGATCGCTCGCGGCGCGGCGACCGGATACGGTCGAGTAGACCTTCATCGCGGCGCTGAATACCACATCGGCCAGCGAAAGGCGAGGACGACCCTTGGCCTGCGGGGGCTGGACGATGCCGTCACAGAGTCCCCGGAGAAGATCGGCGACCCGCGCCTTCTCGTGGGTCTGGGCGGCATTGTAGGCGGGCCAGTCCTGAGCGTAGGTGACACGGACGGTCTGGGTAACCGTCGTGGTTCCGTCAGGTCGGGTGTTAGCGCCCACGCTTTCTGACATCTCCCGGCTCGACTTCTTTGCCGC
>CAYLLY010000190.1:0-3476 GCA_964384595.1 uncultured Nitrospirales bacterium | reverse complement strand
GCCAGTATTACTGTGGACGCACCGACAAGGCCATCGTATTCGTCTTTTTGTTCGTCATCTTTGTCGGGCTTTTTTATTGGTTGACCTTCCCCTGGGTGCTCGTAGCCGTTGGCGCCGGAGTGGACGCTTTTCTGGAGGCCAGGAAGACGCGAACGTAAGTGGCATTGCATTTCCGACACGTTTGATCGTTTCACCCGTTGCATTTGGGAGCAACGGGTACCCGGGCCCAACAAGCTCGGGGTGGCGGAGAGGGCGGGATTTGAACCCGCGACAGAGCTTTTGGCCCTGTGACGGTTTAGCAAACCGTTGCCTTCGGCCACTCGGCCACCTCTCCTCCTCGCTTGCGGGACGGCCACTTCAATCAAACGTGGCCGATATCCAATACCACTTCCAATGTCCCTTCTCAAGGGAAATCGCTAACGCGGCGGGTGAAAACAAACGAGGCCCTTTCCAGTTTGCGCTGGAAAGGGCCTCGCCATTAAGCGCCAGGCAGAGGCGGATCGGGGCTACTGCGGTGTGGCAGCGGTCCGCTGGGTGATCTTGAACACGACCCGCCGGTTCTTGTCGCGGCCCTCCGGCGTATCATTCGACGCAATCGGGTTCGCCTCGCCGTACCCATGAGCGCTTACCATATTCTGCGGCAGGCCATAGGTCTGGAGCAGATACTGGCGGACGCTCTCCGCCCGCTCCTTCGACAACTTTATGTTGGTCTCCGGAGATCCCACGTTATCCGTGTGGCCGGCGATCTCGATGACCCACTTGTCGGCCTTTCCG
Organism: uncultured Nitrospirales bacterium; assembly: GCA_964384595.1. GTDB lineage: Bacteria > Nitrospirota > Nitrospiria > Nitrospirales > NS-4 > SCTG01. Next base: position 2,702 of record CAYLLY010000190.1, on the reverse strand, counting down.
ACTTCCATGGCTTTCTTGAACGCCCTGCCGGCCGCATCCAATTGCTGGAAGGAATCCGGGCTCTTCAACAGGATGGAGCCAGTCTCGAAGAGCACATATGTGGTCGCTTCCCGCTTCTTGGAGTCGAATCCGGGCCGGGGAACCTTGGCCAACCCGCGCTTCTTAATGGTTTCGGCCGGATCCGGCTCAAAGAGCGCCGAGAATTCGTCCTCCGACACGAACTTGTCGGAGGGCTCGGCGGCTTTTATGGGTGCGGGCGTCCCGAACCCCACCGCCAAGAGCCCCAAAACCAAAACCCCCTTGAGAATGTTTTCGCTGACTCTCCGTGTGGTACTCATAGCTCCTACCTCCCCCTCTTCTTGTCCTGACGATTATAGACTGATACGCGACCGATGTTTTCTAGCCTAGAGGTGACAGCAAGTAACATACCACGGATTTCATAGCCTACTCCCAGCCATCCGGCCCTGTCAATTTCTCCCAACTTGTTGAATTTAATGAAAGCGCTTTTTATCGTCAAATGCCGCAAACCCCATGGCTGATCTTCTTTGCATGGGTTCCCATGCGTGGAAGAGGTGTAGGCCCTGACAAGCGGGATGTCTTAGAGATGTTTGAGGCGGATCTGGTAGTAGAACCCTTTTGAGTTTCCTTCCAGGAAGCGAGTGGGGGAAGAGCCGGGTGATGGTTGGGCGACCCGGGAGGCGTCTTGGACCGGTTGGCCGACTCCCAGCTTGGCCTTGGCCCTGTGAAGGTCGGAGATGATCTTTCTTTTCGTGTCGGCGTCTACGACGCCGGACAGGGAGAGAAGTCCCAGCGGGTCTTCGAGCTCCTGCAATTGGTCCGTAGACACGGCGATGACGATTTCCTCCTCGCCGGGGTTCTGGTCGAGGTGGAACCATTGCCTCTTGTTCTTGGCCACGGGCAGCCAGACCTCGGTTTTCCCCGCAACCGGGTTCCCTTGCGGGTTGAAATCGGCGTTCGGGAAGACCCGGAAGACTTCGCCCGAGGAATCGGTCTGCCAAATGTAAATGTACGACGGGGTTTCCGGTTGCACGGTGACGGCGAAATTATCCGCTGCCCGCAAGGGGTCGCCTTCGTTGAGCAGGACGATTCTCCCGCTCGGCTCCTCTTTCACAACCCCGAGCTGCACCGCCATCAAGGAAAAGGGCGCGGAGGGGGAGACATCCTTGACCTTGGGAGGCTCCTCGAAGGGAGGAGGGGGGGGGACCGGCGGCGGTTTCCAAAAGAACCACGCGCTGATTCCGATGAACAACATCGCGGCCGTCCCCATGGCGACGTATTGCAGAGGGACCCCGACCGTGGCGGCCTTGGCTGTTTTGGCTGTTTTGCCGGGACGGGCGGCTGTGCTGGTGGTAGTCCCGGCCATCTTGGCGGCCTTGACGGTCATCATGACGGTCTTGTCGATGGCCGGGAGATCGCCGGGACGAATGGCGACCGTTGCTGTAGGCACATCAGCCATCGCGGCCTGAAGAGCCTCCACCATTTCCTTGCCCCGCTGGAACCGGTCTGCGGGATCCTTGGCCAAGGCCTTCATGACGACTTCGCTCAGCTCGTAGGGGATTTCCGGCCTCAGATCGCCGGGCGGGACGGGCGTGTTCGGATCCAGGATGCCCATCATGACGTTGACGATGGTGTCACCCTGGAAGGCTTTGATCCCTGTCAGCATCTCGTAGGTCATCGCGCCGAGCGAGAAGAGATCCGACCGACCGTCCACGACCTCGCCCCGGCATTGTTCCGGCGACATGTAGTGGGGCGTCCCCAAGACCGTCCCGGATTGCGTCGCGTTGGTCCCCTCGATCCGTGCCACTCCGAAATCGACGAGTTTGGGGATCAGGGTTGCCGGGTCCACCATGATGTTGGCAGGCTTGATGTCCCGATGCACGACGCCTGCCTGCGCGGCGCAGTCCAAGCCGTCGGCCACTTGACAAATGAACGTGACGATTTCCTGGATGGTGAATTTCCGCTCTTTCATGAGCTTGTCGAGCGGCTTGCCCTTGATGAACTCCATGACGATGTAGGGCATGCTGGTGTCCGGATCGTCACCGACGTCGTATACCGCGACAATGTTGGGATGCTTTAAGTTCCGGCTGATCTTGACTTCCCGGAGGAAGCGGGTGATCTCTTCGGTCCTGTTCGTTTCATCGTTGCCCGGCAGGAGGACCTTGATGGCAACGTCCAGTTCCAGGCGGGTATCCCATCCTTTATACACCGCTCCCATGGCGCCCTTGCCCAGGGTGCCGCGGATCTCGTAGCGGCCTATCGTCTTTTTTTCGTCAGGCATGAGTAGCGGTGTCCAGAATTGCGGGTAAAATAACAACTTTTGACCATGGGGTCAATCTAAAGGAAAGAAGAGGGGGCTTACGGCCCAGCAAGTTTGGGGTGGCGGAGGGGGTAGGATTCGAACCCACGGAAGACACGAGGCCTTCAACGGCTTTCAAGGCCGCCGCTTTCGTCCACTCAGCCACCCCTCCACACCGAACTTGTTGGGCCGGCATTTCGATCAAGTATGCCGGATACTCAATACCACTTCCATTAAGCCTTTGACTTCGTAATCCTCTCCAGCCCGCCCATGTACGGTTTCAGCGCCTCAGGGATGACCACCGACCCGTCCGCCTGCTGGTAGTTTTCCAGAATCGCCAGGAGCGTTCGGCCGACGGCCAGACCCGAGCCGTTCAGCGTATGGG
>CAYLLY010000189.1:0-3492 GCA_964384595.1 uncultured Nitrospirales bacterium | reverse complement strand
CGGCGATGGCGACGCGGAAGAAGCCGACGAGGAGGGGGGACATCGGCGAGTCGAGCGCGACGAGCTTCATCGTCGCGCCGGTGCCCCAGCTCATCGCGGCGAGCGTGATGAGGCTGCTGGTGCATTGCCCCCACGACCCCCATACCCCTCGCCGCACGATGCAGGCCAACGCCCAGTTTCCGCTAGGTCCGTTGTAGGGTCTTGACAACACGACGGTGCGCGTTGTAGTTTGTCTACAACGCTACGAAAGGAGGGCCCTATGGCGAGCACCTTCGGAGAGTACTTCCGAGCGCTGCGCGCCAGGCTGAACGTGCCGCTACGGCAGTTCTGCCTGGAGAACGGGTACGATCCCGGGAACATCAGCAAGCTCGAACGGGGTGTCCTGCCACCACCGGCTTCCCCGGAGAAGCTCCAGGATTACGCTCGGGCCCTCCGGGTCAAGGAGGGCTCGGAGGAGTGGATCACGTTCATGGATCTGGCAGCGGTGGCGAGGCGAGAGATTCCTGAGGACATCATGGCTGACGAGGAACTGGTCCGACGGCTGCCCTTGGTGTTCCGCACGCTCCGCGGCCAGAAGGTCGAGGAGAACCTTGACGCGCTCGTGAACAAGATCAGGAAGGCCTAGGTTGGCACGCATCCGCGTTCCCCGGCTGTCGTACCAGGATCTCCGAGGGATCGCGGATGCGTTTCTCCGCCAGCATCACCCGGCCGGGACGATCCCGATCCCTATCGAGGAGGTCGTGGAGTTCCGGTTCGGCATCGGCATCACGCCCCTGCCCGGGCTCCACGCTGATCACGAGATCGATGGCTTCGTGTCTGCTGATCTGTCCGAGATCTTCGTCGACCTGTTCGTATTCGAGTCTCGTCCCGCCCGCTACCGGTTCACCTTGGCGCACGAGATCGGTCACGTCGTGTTGCACGCGGAGGTCCTGAAGGAGGTGCGGCCGCGGTCGGTGGCCGAATGGAAGCGCTTCGTGGCCAACATCAACGAAAAGGACCGCGAGTGGCTCGAATGGCAGGCGTACGCCTTCGCTGGCCTGATATTGGTACCCACGCGCGCTCTTGCCGCCGCCTATCGGGAAGCGCTCCGGCTGGCTGACGAAAATGGAATCAGCCTGGAAGAGCATGGCGACATGGCGCGCCAGTACGTGGCGACGCGGATTGGCAAGGTCTTTGCCGTCTCGGCGACCGTAGTTGAGAAGCGGTTGGTGTACGACGAGGTCTGGGAGAAGCGCGCGATGACGTAAAAGCGTGACGGTCAGCCGAGGCTCCGTGGAGCCCGGGCTGCCCGCCGCGGCCAAGGTCTTGGCATATGGAAGGAGGAAGCTTGTGGGAGGGAATCCATTCTTGCCGCCGTTCGTTCCGCCGCCGCGATCGCCGCTGGAGGCCCGGCTGCGCTCGATCCTGGGGCCAACCCTGCCCGCTCCGGGGCGCTCAAGGGAACTCCCGGTCAAGCGCAAGCTCTTCGTGAGCTACCACCACGACCGTGATCAGGTCTACTACAACGAAGCTCGCCCGTCTGGTGGATGACTGCGAGTTCCTCCAGGACGACTCGGTTGATCGGCTCATCAACAGCGACGACACGGACTACCAGGAGCGCCGGATCCGGGAAGAGTACATCACGGGGACCACGGCGACCGTCGTGCTCGTCGGCATCGAGAGCTATCAGCGGAAGTTCATTGACTGGGAGATCTACCCGACGCTCGACAAGCAGCACGGGCTGATCGGGGTGCTCCTCCCGTACTTCAGGCCGAACCCCGCAACGGGAAAGTTCATCGTGCCCGACCGTCTCTACGACAACATCGAAAGTGGATACGCGGTCTGGCGGACCTTGAACGAGCTGGCGCAGAGCCAGAGCGCGGTCGCAACGTTGCGCGCCTGGATCGAGGAGTCGCTGCGGAAGGACAAGAGCCTGATCCAGAACTGGCGCGAGAAGATGACGCGGAACCGCTGATGGATCTTCTCCGGCTCTCCGGGAGCTGGCCCCAGGGGGTCGTCCTGCAGATCTCCTGGTGGGTCCTCGTCGCGGCGGTGCTCGCGGCGCTCCTGACTCCCCGGATGCTCCGACGCTGGTGGCCCCCGTTGACCAAGTACGACGTGGTCGATATCGACGTAGCACTGGGCAACGTGGGCCACGTGAGGTTCCGCCCGAACACGAAGGACGCCCAGATCGCCCACCAGATCTGGACGGAGCTCATCACCCGGAAGGCGGCGATCCCGATTGATCCTGACCGGGACGTGCTCGCGGAGGTCTACGATTCTTGGTATGAGCTCTTCGGAAGGGTACGCAGCCTCATCGCCGAAATCCCCGCTGATCTCTTGCGCCGGGATGAGAGCACGCGCCAGCTCGTCCGGATCGCGACCCAAACGCTCAACGAGGGTCTTCGCCCGCACCTGACGCGCTGGCAGGCGGAGTTTCGAAACTGGATGCAGCAGCATGAGGAAGAGCTCAAGGACAAGTCGCCCCAGGAGCTCCAGAAGGGTTTTCCGCAGTGCCGGGAGTTGATCGCGGACCTGCGGGCGGTCAACCAGGGACTGATACAGTACGCAGCGGCGCTGGAGAAGATCGCGAAGGGGCAGCGCCGGGAGACGTCAAGATGGAAGAGAGATTTCAGGAGCTCGTGGAATCGCCGTCCGGTATCGGCGGATTGTATCACGAAGGGAAGCGGTGACGTGTACGTCTACCGGGAAAGGATCAACGTCCGTAGGCCAGGCGGCGTCGTCGAGCACGCGGAGGGGCTGGGCGAAATATCCGGGCAACTAGGCGAAGCGGATGACCCGATCGACTTCTGGGAGCTAGCTGGGGAAACCGTGACCGTCGGGCTCGAAGATGGACGGCTGTGGGATTGCGCTCTCCAGGTCGACGGGAGGGCCACGAACGCCGGGAAAGGTCTTCGAGCAAGGCAGCAGTAAGGAGTCGGAGTCACCATGGCGTGGAGACTGCGTAAGGATCCGAACGGGCTGCTTGCGAAGCCTCGGATGCCCAAGCCACCCAAGCCACCGAAGCCTCCGAAGGCGCCGAAGCCGCCGGAACCGCCCCGGCCGCCGAAACCTCCGGCGCCGCCGGGGTACCGATACTACTGGCGCCAGCTAGGTGGCTCCGATGTCTATCCGGCACGTTGCTAAGATGTCTCGTGTGCCTCAACATGGCTCTGCGAAACGCTACGCCATCGTCACCGAGCACAAGGCTGGGGGCGCGACCTACACACCGAAAGTCCTGGCGGACTTTGTCGCCCAGCAGATAGTGCAACTGGCACGCTTTGACGCCCAGGAAGGGCCGCTTCGCGTCCTGGATCCAGCCGTAGGCGACGGTGAGCTACTCGTTAGCCTGTTGGAGCAACTGAAGACCCGGACGAGCCTGAAGGTCGAGGTTCACTGCTTCGAAACCAATCCCGACGCTCTCAGGGAAGCCACGGCTCGACTTCATCGGCTTTTCCCTAAGGGCTCGTAAGACAATAAATGGACGATTTATCGTCGGCGGCTGGGATGGAT
>CAYLLY010000188.1:0-3524 GCA_964384595.1 uncultured Nitrospirales bacterium | reverse complement strand
TACCACTCGTCTCGCTTCGTTCAGGATCAATCGGATGTGTTCTTCATCAGCGATAGAATCGATTACCCCAGTTGTGTATATGATCGTTTGGTACGCCCCGTCTTGAAAAGGCATAGCCCTAGCATCAGCCTGGATGAATACAATTCCCCGTCGTGTTTTGGCGTATCGAATCATTTCTGGACTGAAATCTACGCCATCAGTGTGAAAGCCATTCTTGCCTAGCTCTTCCACAATTAGACCCTGACCTGCACCTACGACCAACACGGGCTGGCGAATGTGATGAAGAATGAGACGGAGACTCGACAGATCGAAATAGTCATCCTCGATGGTTGAGTGATGCGGCGCCAACGCATCCCAGAACGCAGAAGAACCCGTCATCGAAGGCACCGTTGGTTTTGAACTAGCAGTTTCTCCCGCCGCTTCTTGAACCCCGAGCCAGGAACATCGAACCAAAAACATGTTCTTCGACAGTAAGCTCGCCCACGCGCGACGCATCAGCCGGAGTGATTTGTCCGAGCGGGATTACAAAACCCATTTCAGTGCTTTCCGTAATAACCGTGACCTAGCTGGAGACGAGAAATTGTTTTGCATGGGTCTAGACTTAAGTGACCCGTTCTCCAGTCTTGACCGACCAAAGGGCGTAGCCAAGCATGGCCCAGCCGAGACCAAACAACACAATGCATGCTCTTAGCCCCCATTGTCCCACGACCCGACGAACCTCTTCGGCAGTCAACAGGGAGCGGATACCGAGAGTCAACAAAACAACTGCGCCTGGGAGCAAGATAATCAGGAGGGGGATGGCTCTTTTCCAGCCGGAGAATATCTTCGCTCGCAGGGTGGCACTGCCCAGCAGAACCATACCCACCGCTAGCAGGGGAACCCCTATCAGAACGAGATTCCAGCCGGTAGTGGAAATGGCTTTATCTCCGACGCGTATCCCTCCGCCAATCCAAAACTCCACTATATTGCCGACAAGGAGCAGCGCTAGCCCGAAGCAAGCCACACCGAACCCCGTTCGTCCCAACCTTCCCGAGCGTCCCTCTTGCCGGGCGTAAAAGGCCGCCAAGCCTGCCAGCACGAGTAGCAGTGGAATGGGCTTCAGCCGGTTGTAATCCTCATAGGTCAGCCCAAAGATCGTTCGGTCCCAAGCCGAATCGGAAAGTAGCTCCAGGACTGTCCAGAGCACGCCCCCAAGCATGCTGGCTATTCCGCTCCATTTACTGAGCCTTGCAGCTGGCATCTGGTGGTGCCTCCCCTTGGTCGCTTGCCTCAGGGGCGTGAAGGGATTCTGGGCGTCCCTTTGCACGATCTTAGGGAGTGCTTCGAAGCAAGTCAAGCTTGGTTGGAGGCGCGGGGGGGATTCGAACCCCCGAATGGAGGTTTTGCAGTTCTGTGGCCTCCAACTAAGTACTTGAATTTCCTGGGCGGTTCCGTCGGTATAGTAGGCCATTAGCGCCTTTGCCGAATTCGAGCGGGACTGCATTCGGGAGCGCGTCCAGGCGGGGATGCGGAATGCCCGCGCGCGTGGGAAGCGCATCGGCCGCCCTCCCGTCGCCGTGGACGCCGCAGAAGTTGCACGCCTGAGGGCTCAGGGCGCTTCCTGGCGTCAGATCGCAGATAAGCTGAGAGTTGGAGCCACGACCGCCCGGCGGGCATTCTCCAGGCACGCCAAAAGTCCCGCCGAAATCAGATTAGGATCGTGCCAGCGCGTCACTTCCGCATAGACCAAAAGCGCGTGATTCAGCGCCCGTTCAGTCCTGTTCATCCGTTAGCAAAAGTGAGGATTTACTAATGCGGACCTGAGCTCATTAACCAATTCCCGCCGTTGAGGCTCTCGCTCCGCGATTAGGGTAAAGAAACTCGTCAAATTCCGACGGGGGCCCTCACAGCTCTGCAGTCACATTCCCACCAATGGCAGCAAGCAGCAAAATCTGCCTACCTGTCGGAAGGTGTTTGTATTCTGATGTCCACCAACGGCCTTAAATCTGTGAATGCCCTTAAGTCTTGCGCAGGTGTCCTCGCGAATCTGTTATGAACAACGAAAGGAATCTTGACTGTCCATAGCCGTCGTGCGGCGAAAGAAGTCATAGCCCTTGTAGAAACACACCTTCCCCGAGACCGAGGTAGAGTTGTGCTCCATTGGTTCTCTGGTTCAATTGCGGAAGCACAGCGAGCATCGAAGGTTGGATGCTATTTCTCAATCAATTCCAAGATGTTGGACTCGCTGCGTGCACGGAGAGTGGTTGCTAGCTTGGCAAGGGATCGGATCTTGACGGAAACAGATGGACCATTCATAAAGCGGGGATCAATCCCCCTCGTCCCAAAGGATGTCGAGGCCGTCGTCTCCGGGCTAGCACTGCTGTGGGGAACGGATGCAGAGTCGGTCCGTCTAGCAGTTGCTAAGAACCTCCAAACACTGTTGACGCAGGGAGCAGGTAGATGTTGAGGAGGCATAGGGAATGGCATTCGGTTCACCTAAAGGGCTTTTATCTCGATTACTCCTAAGTCCTTGATCCTCATTGGCCACGAGAAGTAGGAATGAAGTGTGTCAAAAGGGGATGGTTTCGGCAGTGTTGTTCTTCGGCGACTGCTTCGACGTGCCCCCCATGCTGGAAAAGCTCCTCGGACCTCTTTCCCTTGCGGGAATCGTCGCCGCGCGCCTAGCGCGCAGAAAGGCAGGGGCAACAGGCACGCCCGCCGAAGAACAGCGGAAGGGCAATCTCTCACAGCGCCTAGCGAAGCGCTTTGAGGGCGGCATTTACGTCCGCCACCGCCAAGTAAGTGTTCACCTTCTGCGCGCTACTGGCGGAGCCGGTGTAGGCGTATCGGATGTTGATGCCAGCTTCGCCCAGCTTGCTGACCGCCCGGCCAAGAGCTCCGGGCTTATCGCCTAGCGTAATCTGAATGACATCCTCCTCGCTGGTTTCCCAACCGCATTCGGCAAAGATCTGCTTGGCTACCGCTAGCTTATCAACAACTAGCCGGATGCCGCCCCGCCCCCCTATGACGCCAGCCATGAACGCCACAATGTTGACTTTCTTGGCTCCCAAGGCCGACGCGACTTCGCCCAGCATGCCGGGCCGATCCTCCACCCAGACGCTGACTTGCTTGGCTTTCCGCATACTCTTTTCCCTCCCCTCAGTAGCTCTGTAAAGGAGCGTACTGCCGTTGATTGTTCTCGGTCAATTCCCCCGAGACTTATGCCGCGGGCAAGATTTCATCGAATGTGTGAACAACCGGATGAGTGCCCGCACCCGATTCAGCTCGCCCAGGCCTCATGCACACCACTGTCTGCATGCCCGCGAGCCGGGCTGCGTCGAGTTCAGCGACTACGTCCGAAACAAACAGGATTTCTGCTGCCGGCCGGTCAAGCGCACTCCCGATGCGCCGGTAACTCTGCGCCTCTATCTTGACTCCTGTGGTAGTGTCGAAATAGCCGCGAATGAATTCAGTCAGATCACCTGCTGTTGTATGCGCAAAGAGCAGCTTTTGCGCCAGAACGCTGCCTGAAGAAAAAATCGAGA
>CAYLLY010000187.1:0-3547 GCA_964384595.1 uncultured Nitrospirales bacterium | reverse complement strand
GTCCTCGTCGGCTGGCAGGGCGAATACCACTCCAACTGCCCGCTCGATCAGCGGTGGCTGAAGTTCGCCGAGATTGACTACAACGCGTACAGGGCGTTTGTCGCCACCGGTTCGACCGACGACGAGGTTGCCGCATGGATCGGCGAGCACGCCAAGAAACGGTCCCCTGCCGACATCGTCATCTGGAACAATAAGGAGCGCGACCTGCGCTTGAGCGATCTCTCCCCGGAGCTGCAGGAATACATGGAGGACTACATCCAGAAGTACGTCCCACGCAACCGCGTCGTGTACCACTGGTACGACGTGTATGACTTGGAAGAGGAACGTCTCTGATGGATGAAGTCACACAATTCCTGGTTCGCCATGGGGGCCTTGTCCTCTTCGCGTCGGTCTTTGCCGAGCAGGCGGGGTTGCCGATTCCCGCTGTCCCGGTGCTGCTCGCCGCCGGGGCGCTGGCGGGGGCCGGCAAGATGAATCTCGCCCTGGCCGTCCTGTTGGGGGTGACCGCCTGCCTGCTGGCCGATCTCATCTGGTACGAGCTGGGCCGCCATCGTGGGGCGCGGGTCCTCACGGTGCTCTGCCGCATTTCGCTCGAGCCGGATTCCTGCGTGCGCCGGACGGAAAACTTCTTCGTCCGGCACGGGACACGGTCGCTGGTGCTCGCCAAGTTCATTCCGGGGTTGAGCACGGTGGCGCCGGCGCTCGCGGGCCTCTTCAAAGTCAGCGTGGGGCGCTTCTTGCTGTACAACGGTCTTGGCGCGTTGCTCTGGACGGCGGCGTTCGTCGTTCTCGGCTACCTGTTCAGTGATCAGCTCGAGTGGGTCGCGGCGCAGGCGGCTCGCCTCGGCAGCTCGCTCGTGGTGCTGGTCGCGGGCGCCCTGGCGCTGTACATCGCGTACAAGTACGTCCACCGGCAGATCCTGCTCCGCGAACTGCGCATCGCGCGGATCACGCCGGACGAGCTCAAGCGCCTGTTGGACAGCGGGCATGAACCGGTGATCGTGGACCTGCGCCAGCCGCTCGATCGCCAGGCCAACCCCTTCTCGATCCCCGGCGCCCTGTGGATGGCGGTGGAGGACCTGGAACATCGGCATCACGAGATTCCTCGCGATCGTGACGTGATCCTGTTCTGCGCCTGTCCCAATGAAGTGACCGCCGCCCGCATGGCCCTCCTCCTCAAGCGGAACGGCATCATGCGGGTCCGGCCCCTCGCCGGCGGGGTCGAAGCCTGGCGTACCCGCAATTTCCCCGTCGAAGCACTGGGCGGGCAAGGCGGATGACGGCGCTTCCGGGCTGCTTGTATGTTTCCGATCGTTGCCAGTATCATCGGGCGGCCGTTGGCTTCACCGAACAAGGAGGAACGATGATGTTGAGCCATCGTTTTGGAAACGTTCAGTCCCGCGTCCTTGCGATCCTGCTCGGTGTGATTCTGTCTCTCGGAATCGCCCGTGCCGGAGCGGCCGCCCAGGAGTTGCCACGCGAAGCGACCCTGCCGCTCGCCTTGGCGAGCAAGGCCGCGGCCGCCGCGCAGGACAAGTGCAAGCAGGACGGCTATCGCGTGAGCGTGGCGGTGGTGGACCGGGCGGGGATTCTGAAGGCGCTGGTGAGGGGAGACGGGGCGGGCCCGCACACGACCGACAGCAGCTTCAAGAAGGCGTATACCGCGGCGAGCCTGCGTCGGCCGACGAGTGAATTCGCCGAGATGGTCGCCAAGACGCCCGCCGTCCAGGGACTGCGGGATATGAACGACAAGATCCTCATCCTGGGCGGCGGCTTGCCGATCGAAATCGGGGGCGAGGTCGTCGGCGGCATCGGCGTCGGCGGCGCGCCGGGAGGCCATCTGGACGATGCCTGCGCCCAGGCGGGGTTGGACAGCATCGGCGCGGCGCCGAAGGCCCCGGCGGCCAAGTAAGAAGTGCGGTGCGGGCTGATGGGAGATATGACATGACGAACCGTGCTCGAGCGGTGAGACTTGCGGCAGGCCTTCTCGCGTGGGTGGGAATGGCCGGGCTCCCGGGTTGCCAAAAGGAGGCCGCCGCGCCTCCTCCTCCGATGCCGGAGGTTGGGGTGCTGACGGTGGCTGCCCAAACCATCCCAGACGATCCGGAATTCATCGGCCAGGCGGAAGCCTCCCGCATCGTCGAGATCCGGTCGCAGGTGACGGGCATCATCAAGCAGTTCTTCTTTCGCGAGGGCCGCGACGTCAAAAAGGGCGACCGGCTCTATCTGATCGACCCCGTGCCGTTCGAGGCGGCCGTGGCGAGCGCCAAAGCGATGGTGGCTCAGGCCGAGGCGCGGCTGGTCCAGGCGAAGCAGAACCTCGCTCGCGTCAAGCCGCTCCTGGCGGAACAGGCCGTGAGCCAGAAGGACGTGGATGACGCTGTCGCGGAGGACCTGGCGGCCAAGGCGGCGCTTGAATCGGCCAAAGGGCAGTTGGTGAAGGCCCAGTTCGACCTGGACAACACGCTCATCATCGCTCCCATCTCCGGCCTGATCGAGCGGACCAAGTTCTACGAAGGTCGGCTGATCTCTGCCCAGACCGACCTGCTCACGATCATCCACCAGGTAGATCCAATGTATGTCGTGGGGAGCGCTCCGGAGAGCTATCTCCTGCAGCGGCGCCGGGAACTTGCAACGAAGAAAGTTCAGCGGCCGGACCTCTACCAGCTCCGGGGCGTGCTCACCTTCATGGACGGCACCACCTATCCGCATGAGGGAAAACTGGATTTCGCTTCCGTCGGGCTGAGCACAGAGACAGGGTCCCGCCAGGGGCGGTTCGTCTTTCCCAATCACGACCGGGTCCTGCTTCCCGGACAGTTCGTCAAGATTCGCGTCACGGGATACACCCGAACCGGCGCCATTCTGGTGCCGCAACGGGCCGTGCAGCAGAGTCCCAAGGGGTCCGTCGTCTATGTCGTGGGAGAAGGTGACAAGGTAGAGATCCGCAACGTTCAGGCCACAAGTTGGCAGGGCACCCAATGGCTGATCGAGGACGGGCTCCGGGCGGGGGAGCGGGTGGTGGTGGACGGGATGCACAGGATTGCGCCGGGCGCGCCCGTGAAGCCGGTTCCCGCTTCGGGCAACGGCCCCGCTCCCGCGGGGGCCCCGGTGGACACCAAGACGAAGAGTGACCTGTGATCTCCCACTTTTTCATCGACCGTCCGATCTTTGCGTCGGTCCTGTCCATCGTCATCGTGGTCGTGGGCCTCGCGGCGATGAAGGCCCTGCCCATCTCTCAGTTCCCGGAAATTACGCCCCCCGTGGTCCAGATCGACGCCGACTATCCGGGCGCGAACGCGGAGGTCGTGGCGGATTCGGTGGCGCGCCCCATCGAAGTGCAGCTCCCCGGCATCGACAATCTCCTCTATTACGACTCGACCAGCACCAACGACGGTCACATGACGATCCGGCTCACCTTCGAGATCGGAACCGACGTCGATATCGCGCAGGTCCAGACGCAGAACCGCGAGAAACTGGCGGAACCGCAGATCCCGAACGAGGTCATTCGCCAGGGCATCTCGGTGAAAAAAACGTCCCCGGACCTGCT
>CAYLLY010000186.1:0-3564 GCA_964384595.1 uncultured Nitrospirales bacterium | reverse complement strand
ATCTGCGACATCCGCATGCCCAAGATCAACGGGCTGGAAGCGATCGCCTATTTCCGCCAGCAGTACCCGTCCGTCCCCGTGATCGTGCTCACGGGGTACCCGGACATCCAGTTGGCGACGGACCTGCTCAAGCAAGGCGTGGTGGATTACCTCGTGAAGCCGGTGGAACGGGACAATCTGGTGGGATGCGTGGAGCGGGCCATGGAGCGTCGCACAGCCCTTGTGCATCACCACTGAGAGTCCTAGAGCCTACAGCCGGCCGGCCCGGAGGTACAGCTTGTCGAAGAGGAGCAGGTACGCCCACGCAACGGCGGCGGCGACGGCGCTCCACACGATCGCCAACGGGGCTAAGGGGAGGCGCTTGAACCGTGAGACAAGTGACGCAAGGCTCCACACGCCTTTCCAAATCCCCGCCAGGTTCCGGCGCAACAGATAGGCCTTGAAACGCTCCCAGAGCCTGGATACGCCAAGCGCTCCGGCGAGGACGAGGAGCAGCAGGGGCACATGGAGCGGGAGGTCGAAGAGGTCTCCCACAGGCAGGATCGGGAACTCCAGCACGCTTTTCAGTTGCGGACTGAGCGCGGCGAGCTTCTCCGCGAACGGCACGAAGAAGGCGACGGTGATGGGTTCCTCGGTTCCGAACAGCCGGAGCGGCCAGACCAGAATTTCGTTCAGGGTGACCAGCGGAATCAACAACCACCCCGCCAGCATCAACCCGCCCGCCAGCAGCCAGGCCAGCCCGGCCCATGCATTGCCCATGGCAAACACTTTGAACAAGCGCCCGGCGCCGATCGCCAGGTGGCGCTGAAGGTCGGGGCTGGCCAGCAGCGGCTGAACGGCGCCGAACCGCCAACGATCGGGTGACTCCGGCACGCGAGCCGGGACGCAGGACGGGAAGGTCTCGGGCGTCACGGCATGCGCGGCCAGGTAATACCCATGGTACATGACCGCGAACGCCTCCCGGTCGGTGAAGGAGTCCAGATCGGTCCGGAGCTCGGAAACCTCGCGACTCCACCCAAGCGCGGGCATGCCGCCGGGAGTGGGCGCGTACTCGCTCTTGAGGTGAAAGAACGCGCTCTCCTCGACACGGAAGCGACGCCGGAGGTGTTCGACGGCCCCCTGCTGGGCGAGTGTCGGCGGGGGCGGCGGGAGGAGCTCTGTACCCAGCCGGATGGCATTGAGGTCTGCGGTGGCGGCATGCCGTTCCAGGAGCAGATTCATCTCATCCACACGGATCTTCTCCATGAGCGCATCGTTGGCGCGCGGGATGACGCCGAAGACCTTGCCGGAGGCGTCCCGTTCGAAGATGAGCTGGCCCGAGGCGTCGCTGCAGATGATGTGCGTGCATTCTTCCTCGAACAGGGCCGTGAGGCCCTGGTTGTCGTACACGCCCCCGTCCACCAATCGAACGGCTTCGACGGTCCGATCATCATAGAGATTCCGGAAGACCAGCGGCTGAAAGATTCCCGGCACGGCGGCCGAGGAACCGACGGCTTGCTCCAGCTTGATCTCGTCCAGATCGTTGTCGCAGGTATCGGTCACGCGGCCGGCCATCCGGACCCAGTACAGCAGATCGAAGAGAGCCGCGGGGGAAAACGGCGCCTTGCCGGTGAACCGGAACTGGGCCAGGAGCGCCCGGAGCAGCTTGGGCTCGTCCACGACTTCAGTCAGCGCGGCGTCCAGGACGCCCCCGGCGCCGGACGCCTCAGATTGCGTGGCAGCGTCCCAGGCCATATCCTTGAGCTTCGACAGAGCCTGAAGCGGGAGGGGCAGCAGCCGGCTTCCCCCGAGCCCCAACAGCATAACTCCGATCGGCCCCCCCTGCGCGAGGCTCCCGGCCGCTGCGCCCGCGGCCAACTGCGCCGCCTCCGGCGAAAAACCCGCCGGCACAGGCAGGGCCCGGTCGGCCAGCCACCGGCGCAGCGCGACGATGCGAGAGACCTCATCGAACCGGATATACCCGAGGTCCGGATCGCCGATCTCGCTCGCCGTGAAGCGAAAGTTCTTGCCCGTGTTCAACGTCGTAGCATTGACGATCAGCATGGGGATCTTGTACGGATGCGCGGCGTTGTACGCGTCACGCGACGGGCACCAGGGCGGCGTGATCTTGATGTCCCGCAGGGGAATAGCCAACTGATATTCGCCGGTGCAGCGCTCCCACACTGTGCGGTAGAAATAGCGGTTGTAGAGCTCGGCCATACGCTCGGTGCGGGAGTAGTCCGTGAGCCCCATGCGGATGTTTTCGAGAGGATTGGTCAGCACATGCATGCGCGGGTTCTTCTGGACGCCCGCCAGAAAATCTTCTTCCAGCCGGCCGACAAGAGCGACGAAATCGGCCGCGGACAGCGGTGCCGGGGCGGAGGGCGCCGGTGGCGGAGCGGCGGGCGTTTCCAGCAGATCCTTGAGCATCAGGTAGTACATCGCTCCGACGATGGAGCCACCGGAGACGGTCGACAGGACCTCCACTTTCCCCAGGAGGTCCAATTCCGCCAACCGGGCCATCACGCCGATGTGGAAGAGCGAGGCGCGAAATCCGCCGCCGGAGAGAGCGAGCCCGAGCTTCATCGGCAGGATCTCCTAATGATCCATCCGGTTGATGACCAGGCCGGTGAGGGGCTTGGGATAGAAGTAGGTGGACTTGTGCGGCATGCGGTCGCCGGCGCGGGCGACGTCCTTGACCTCCGTGATCTTGGGGGGATTGAGCAGCACCGCCAATTCGCCTTCGCCGCGCGCCATCGCGGCCAGCACGTCCTCTTCATCCTTGATGTAGACCAGGCGCTCCTCGTCCTTCGGCTCCATGCGCAGGGCTTCGCGGAACACCATCTGCTGGAGGATCGAGACATCGAGCCGCTCGCGGGCGGACGGGCCCAGCTTCGCCAGGCCGGTCGCATTGAGGGTCAGCACCTCGTACCGGGACTCCCCGCGCACGATGAGCCCCATGACGTGCGCGTTGGAGGAGCGCGCCGCATGCAGCGCGCCCAAAAATTTCGCCCGAGCAGGCGACTCGGTCCCCGCCGTGAAGGGGATCGTCTCCATGGTAAACGTCTCCGCCAGCCGTTGACGGAATTCAGGCACAGGGCACGGCAGCGGACCGGGCAGCATGCGGTGCGTCGGGAGAATGGTCAGGCCCGGATCGTCGAGGTTCGAGAAGTACATCAGGACCCAGTCGGAAGGCAGCGGACCCTTGTCGCCTGACGCCTGGCGCTGCGCGTTCCGGTACCGCAGCGCCGACTCATACCGGTGGTGCCCGTCCGCGATGAACAGCGGCAGGGGCTTCATGGCCGTCACGACCCGGTCGAGCGCCTGCGGGTCGCCGACGGTCCAGAGCAGGTGCCGGACCCCGTCGGCGTCCGTCACGGCGAACCGCGGGCGCCCCCGCTCGACCGTCCGCTCCAGGGTCCGGATGATGGCGCCCTCGGCATCGGAATAGAGCGAGAAGATGGGGCTGAAGTTGCTCCGGCAGGTCTCCAGAAGCCGATAGCGGTCGTCCTTCGCGGCGGCGCGGGTGTTCTCGTGCGGGAAGATGCGGCCGGTGCCGAACTCTTCCAGCTTGACCAGCGAGAG
>CAYLLY010000185.1:0-3588 GCA_964384595.1 uncultured Nitrospirales bacterium | reverse complement strand
GAAGGCGGACCGAGTTCAACACCGCCATTTGCCGCGGCTTCGCGCGGCAAAAAGCCTTAATTCGTTCGGCCGCCGAAGGCGGCCGCCTCCAGCCGCGGGCTCCGGTCGGCCGGCCGCCTCGGCCGGCCGAACGCCCGCGGTCACCGGCCAGAGCGCGAGCGCCCGGTCCGGTGCACTGCGGAGTTGGGGTGCATCATCTGCGTGTTCGCTCTCTCCGCGCCCTATTGCGGCGACGGCGCCGACGGTAGTGCTCAAGGACCGCCTTCCCGAGCTTCGTTCGTTTCCGGATCTCGGGGAGGAGATACGTCCCAAGCCGAAGAACGCGCCGGATGATGCTGGACGGGCGGTGCCACCGCGTCCCGTTGCACGTTCCGCATGCCGGCAGGTAGTTGTTCTCGGCGTCCTTCCCGCCGCGTGCTCGCGGGCGCACATGGTCAGCAGACCACTTCGGCCCAAGCGGTCCTCCACAAACGTGACATCGACTCCCGGTCTTACGGCGCACCCGCTTTCTCAGACCCGCGGACAACGATCGCGCTCGAGTGCTCTTCATGTGTCTCGCTGTTTGTCAGTCCAACGCCTTGGCGATGACCTGTGGGCGCGGCAGGCGACCGTCAGGTTCATCGCCTCGATAGACGGCTGTTGTTGCTTAGGCAGGGCTTGCATGACTCGCGTCTCTAACCTAAGGGGCCGTCCAACAATGAATTTGTCAGAAGAGGCACAGAACCGAGATCGGTCACTGAGGGGTCTGCGGTGACAGCGTGTAGTTCCAGTCGGGATGAAACGCATGGCCCTTGAGAGTCAGCCCCCTCATCTGGCTGGGCGTCACCTCTTGCCCGGTAGAGTATTCGCGGGCGTCGAGCACCGCCCGGACGTTCAGACCGGTTCGGGTTCGCGTGTGGCCGATCAGATTGACGACCGCCTCGTAGCTGACCAGGGGCTGCCCCTTCCAGTTCATGCTGATGAACGAGAACAGCCGGTGCTCAATCGCGTTCCACTTGCTGGTCCCCGGGGGGTAGTGACAGACGGTGATCGGGCGGCGCAGCTCGTTGGCGAGGTGCTGCAGGTGCAGCTTCCAAGCCCGCAGCCGATTACCGTTACTCCCCCCCGCGTCGGCGCAGATCAGCAGCCGGCGGGCGGCCGGATAGCTCCGCTTGCCCATCAGCCGCCACCAGCGCCGGATGCTCTCGACCGCGAACTCCGCCGTGTCATGGGTCACCCCGACGTTGACCACCGCCTGGTCCTGCGTGAGGTCATAGGTCCCGTAGGGGATGGCCTTGCCGGCGCCCAGGTGCGGGAAGTCGTGGGTGAACACCCGCTGGGGCGCCCCCTCCGGCCGCCAGGTGCGCCCCGCATTCCGAAAGGCGCCGATCAACTCCTTCTTCTTCGTGTCGACCGACACCACCGGATCGCCGGTCCGCTGGAAGGCCTGGACCCGGGCGTTGATGTACCGGAACTGGGCGTCCCGGTCGGGATGCTGGCGGCCCTCGATGGTCTTGACGTTGGCCTGCAACGAGTAACCGAGATCGTGCAAACACCGGGCGACCGTGGTCGGGGTCATCGGGCACCCCAGGCGGGTCAGCTCCTCGGCGATGGCGCGCGTCGACTTGCTCGTCCACCGCAAGAAGCTCATCGGATCGCCGGCCGTGGTCTCTTCCAAGATGCGTCGGAGGTGCCGCCCAATCGCCGGCTCCACTATCTCGACCTTCCGCCGGCCACTCCCGGGCCGTCGAATCCGTCCGGCGTCCGCGGGGGCGAGCGGGGCGCGACCCCGCAACGCCGCGATCCCCTTGGTGATCGTGGGGCGAGACATGCCGGTCAACTGGCTCAGCCGGCTGATACCGCCCCGACCGAGCTCCAGGGCCCGGTGCGCCACGAAGAGCCGCGCTTGGTACTCGTTCAGCGTCCCCAGCACCCGGAGCCAGCGCCGCTCCGCTTCGGCAATGGCGGGACTCGCCACCATATGCGAGTAGTCTCGCACGTCTCCGAACGTACACGGCGCTCTCCTGAAATGCCAAATTCATTGTTGGACGGGCCCTAACCTAACCTATGACCACAAACGGGCCAGATCCTCGAGTTTCTTTCTATCAAGCCCCCGATGATACGAGTACAGATGGCGAACCTGTACGGACACGGGAGTCTCCTCCTTGATGTCCCTGAAAACGAACTCGCCCGTGTCAGCCCCGGAAATCCAGCCCTCAACGATCGGCCTACGGAGGTCATCAAGCGCCATTCCCTGGAGAACGTTCGCTCGGTCGCGGGTGGTATTGAGTTTACCCACCAGCCAAAGGCCGCAATTGCTCAGTGCCTTATAGTCTATGTCGCTTGGATTCTGTGTTGCGAGAATGGCGCATACGCCGAAGGAGCGTCCTTGGCGGACGATCTGATTGAGGAACCGCTTTGAGGGCGGATTGCTCGGGTAGCTGGGAAAGAGCGATGTTTCACCACCTTGAGCTCCGATCTCATCAATCACAAGTAACACGCGCGGCTTCTCAGATTCGGCCAAGGTCAGCATCCACGACGTGAGGATGTAGCTGACCTGAGACACCACGAATGCCCGATCCTCAAAAGGATCCGTGGGCGGTACCGAAATTACACTCAGTGGCGTACGACCGTTGCGCGGCTCCACTAACATCCTTACATCCAGCGGATTGCCGGCGAACCAACGATCATCAGGCGGCGACATCATCGTGGTTATCTTGTCGCGCACTCTCGTCGCCCGGCCGTGGCGTAGGAGGTCCGCTACGCGCGTACCCGCGATGTCATCAAACGGCGGCTCCATCGCGTAGTCCCGAAGGACCTGCAGCCCCGACAGACCCTTGAGATCCTCGTTGTGGTCCCAGCAGTGTCTGACTAGCGTGTGCAGAAAGGCACGTTCGTTCCTATATGATTCCCGTTTCGCCGTGGGAAAAAGGCGGCTGAGGAACGTTTCAGTGACGGCGGTGCAGATCTCCCTGTACAGATCGGGGTCGTTCTTGCGCAACACGTCGGCATTGTCGGGTGGAGCAAGTTGGTTCGCGAGACTTACGGGAACGCCATAGTTTGCTCCTGGAGTAATCAGCTTGAAGTCGATCCGTTCTCTATAGGCCTTCGCGTCCGTCTGGTTGAGGCCGAATTGGCCCAGATCTCTTTCACTCTCCTTTTGCAGCTGGACGGCCCTGGCCAGCGCAGTGCGAGCATCGTCTCCCTCGAGAACCGTAAAGCGCGCGAGTTCATCCGGCTTCATTGCGAGCGGGATGATGCCCAGACTTGCGAGGTCACCCTTTAGGTCAATGACGACGACGGGGATACCATTGCGCACCGCTTCCTCGATCAGGGCCTTGGTAAGGACAGTACTGCTTATCCGGTTGACTCCGAAGAGCCCCATGGGTAGTGTTCGAGTGTGCCTCGACCCGACTTCCCCAAGACGCTGGCGGAGTTCCAGGCCCGCTTCCGGGACGAGGCGGCCTGCCGGGCGTACCTGGCCGCGTGCCGTTGGCCGGAGGGCTATCGATGCCCCCGCTGTCAACACCCTGAGGCCTACGAGCTCGGCCCGCGTGTTAGCGCCCACGCTTTCTGACATCTCCCGGCTCGACTTCTTTGCCGCTGGCG
>CAYLLY010000184.1:0-3598 GCA_964384595.1 uncultured Nitrospirales bacterium | reverse complement strand
TCATCACCTGCAACGAATCCGACTTCCAAACCATCCGCCGCCACATGCCGTTTCATGTGGTTTACTGGAAATAGGCAAGGCTGGGGACTGGCCCCCTTCCGACCGGGGCCTGTCCCCGTCTCGGCGGCGGAGCGGACCGGCTATGTTTCTGCTCTAGAGTTGGCGGCGGCGGAAGCGATCAGCTATTTCCTGGCCAGATAGTCCCGCAACGATAGGAGGGGGATGCCATGGTACTGCTTCAGCAGGAGCATCTCTTTATCGCCGGTGACGATGGCATCCGCCTGACCGGCTTCAGCGCATTCAAGGATACGGTTGTCGGGGTCGTCTTTGAAGACCTCCACCGTGCTCTTGGGTTTCACCAACTCGGCCATTTCGGTCATCATGACCGCCACCTGGCTCAACGCTTCGGGGTCTCGACCGAATTTCCTGGCCAAGGTGGATAACAGCTCGTCGAGGATCGGTTTGGAAATCAGCAAGACGTCGTCGCCGTCGAGGATTCTGAACACGGCCTTTTCGGCCTGGGACCCGGGAATGACCAGGGCTGAGATGAAGATGTTGGTGTCGAAGACGACTCTCACCGGGCAGCGAGGTATTTGCGCAGATCACGCTCGGTGATGATGCCTTTCTCCTTGGCTTTGCGCGTCCAGTACCCTTGCGCGGCGCGAAAGCCCTCTTTCAGGCGTTCGCGCTTGGCGAGTCGCAGGGCCTCCTGGATCACCGCGCTGACGGTTTTGCCTTCCTCCCGCGCGATCTCGTTGAGCTCTTTGGACAGTGTCGGCGGAAGAGAAATCGTTTTCTTGACCGCTGTACCCATGGCATTGCCTCCGGTATGAATAAATACTACCACACTCTTTGGTGTCCGATCCATTATCTGAGACACCTGAAGGTAGGGATTCGTCTAACGGCGCGGGGACCGGCCCCCGTCTTGGCGGCGGAGCGGACCGGCTACGTTTCTGCTCTAGAGTTGACCGCGGCGGCGGAAGAGAGAAGAGGGAGAGGGAAATGGAGTCTGAACCTATTTCTCTACTACGTCTTCCTGCGTTCAATCCCGTGATAGAATCGCCTTCTCAGAAAGGAAGCGCCCTTGTCTCGGAGATCAGTGGCATTGAGCGTGCTTATGATCGCCTTGCTGGGTTGCACGGGGGTTCGACCGGCCATCTCCGCAACGTCTCCCGATCCCGCACCCTCCATATCCGAGCAGCCCGCGAAGCAGACCGTCACGCCGGTCCAGTTGGAGCAGGCAATCGAGCGATACCTCTCGAAGCGCTGGGCCGGCGGTGTCAGCAGGCTGGAAGTGCGAATGACAACTCACCGGGACGGCATCCGGCTACCGCCGGGCCGGCTGTCCATTCGGATCACCCCCATCCCCGTGGTCGTCCGACCCGGTCCCCTGCGCTTTCGGACGGCCCTCATCGTAAACGGTCGCGTCAGGCTCAGGCTCATCGTAGCCGCCGAGATCAAGGCCTACGCGAATCTCGTCCTAACGGCACGGGCTGTCCGCCAAGGCGACATTCTTACGCCGTCGGATCTCACGATCGGCGAGTGGCGCATCCTCGAAATCGAGCACGGGCTTGTGATCTCCCCCGAGGAAGCGATCGGCAAGCGCATCCGGCTCGATCGCCCGTCGCAGCGGCCGATCCCCAGAGTCGCTCTGGAGGCACTTTCGGAAGGTGGTGGAAGGAGCCAGCTACGTTTCTGCTCTAGAGTTGGCGGCGGCGGCGGAAGAGAGAAGAGGGGGTCTATTAAATCACGGGTGAATGACTGTCAGTCCGAGCACCTGTTCGAAGGGATCGTAATCCCGGTCGTTATGGAGCAGCGAATGGCCGTTTCGGAGGCAGAACGTCGCGATCAAGCAGTCGATGGTTCGCCGAACCGTATGCCCTTGCGCCCGAAGCTTTCGATAGTTCTTGGCCGAATCAACAGCCAGCTCGATGCCGCCGGTCGGGAACACTTCGCACTTGAGTAACTCTTTTTGAACGGCCTGAAAGTTGTGGTCGTCCTTCACTCCTTGCAGGACTTCGCAGAGTATGAGGTCGGTCAAACCCAGGCGTTCGATCAACAGATTTGCGTCAAGCCACTCTGCCTGGGGCGTGGCGACGCCTCGCAGGTAGTCAACCCAGACCGTCGTATCGACGATGGTCACGACACCGTCCGGACGCGGCCGGCGCGCATCTCACTGAGATTGCCCTCCCAGGCCACTTTGCCGCGGAGCCGCCGAATACCGGCCTGTCCTTTGACATCAATCAACAATTGCAAGCCGGCTTCGACCGCTGCCCGTTTGGTCTTGAGACCAGTGGCGCGCAAGGCCCGCTCGATGAGGCGATCATCAATCACGATATTGGTTCGCACAGAATCCTCCCTCCCTCTTCGTGTGTATATTTCACAGAATTATACACATCTTTGCCTGTCTTTCGCAACAGCGAAACCAGCCCCTTTGCAGATGAGACACCCGATCGACGAAAAGGTTTAATCGTTCGCCTAGGCAGGCATTAAAAGGCGGGCGGCCACCGGCCCCCTTCCGACCGGGGCTTGTCCCCGTCTTCGATCCGATGTAGGGGCGCACGGCGGTGCGCCCGTCTGCGGTCACTGGTGGTATTAAATATCCGCCACGATTTGATCGAACGCGGCGGCACGAGCAAGCTTGGTTTGGTGGCGGCGGAAGAGAGAAACGGGAGGGGTTACGCGCGCAGAACTTCCGGCCTGGAGGAAAGGTACTCCAAAATTTCCTGTTGGCGGTCCTGAATCTGCAGCACATAGGGCCGAGCCAGCCGCTCATAATCGTCAGGAGAATGGGTCTGCCGCGCGTGCTCCAAAAAACTCCACAGCTTCTGAATGTCGGCTTGCGCCTGATGCAACTGTTCATCGTTCTGGATCACGTCACTACCTCCAGAATCGCTTGGGGTTCATGCGCGCGATTGCGCGAGAATACATCCAGCGCAACCTTGACCTGCTCCTCACCGACGGCTTCGGTTACCCAAAAGACAGCGGCATTATACCGCATTCGACAAGCGTGGTGGGTAAAAACGTCCGCAAGGTTCTCCCGTAAACCCCTCGTGGTGAAATCTGCCGCCATCACGACAAAAAGGTCCACATCGTTGGGCGACGGGGTCGCCGTTGGAAAGCTGCCGAAGATGTAGACGTGCCTGACCTTGCCTGTTTCATGAAGAAGATTGAACACCGTCTGAAACCGTTCGAACAAAAATTGGCGCTTCGGTGTGCTCATCCCGAAACGCCTCTTCGCCTCCCCAATGGAGATCACCGCAGGGGTCACTTGTTCCCGCTCTCCGGCATGTCTTGCCCCGTATTACCGAGTTAGACACCTGGAATGGGGATTCGTCTAACGGCAGGGGGACCGGCCCCCGCCTTGCGGCGGAGCGGACCGGCTACGTTTCTGCTCTAACGAGTTGGCGGAGGCGGAAGAGAGAAGCGGGAAAGATTGGAAATGGAGTCTGACCCTAATTTATTCTCTTAGGAAAATACCAAGGCAGAGATAACATGGTTATCTTCTAATGGTACACACTGAATATTATAAGAGCGGGCTTGGAAGGTGTGCCATTGTTAGTTGAAAATTGACGAAGCGGCTCCGGTGTGGTGCAGT
>CAYLLY010000183.1:0-3606 GCA_964384595.1 uncultured Nitrospirales bacterium | reverse complement strand
TACGTGGCCTCGCTGCTGGCGGCGGGGCAGGACAAGATTCTCAAGAAGGTGACGGAGGAGGCCGGCGAAGTGATCCTGGCCTCGAAAGGGCGGAAGCGCGAGGAAATCGTGCATGAATCGGCCGACCTGCTGTTCCACTTGCTGGTCGCGCTCGGCTATCACGAGGTCCCGCCGGCCGAGGTCTATCAGGAGCTGGCCCGGCGGTTCGGCCAGAGCGGGCTGAAGGAAAAAGCGTCGCGGGGGACCCCATGAGCGACTGCCTCTTTTGCAAGATCGGCTCCGGGCAGATCCCGTCGAAGGTCGTCATGCAGGATGACGAGGTGCTGGCCTTCGACGACATCAATCCGCAGGCGCCGGTCCATGTGCTGGTGATCCCGAAACGGCACGTCGTTTCGTTGAATGATATCGGAGCGGGCGATCACGCGTTGCTGGGGCGGCTCCTCGAGGCTGCCATTCAGGTCGCCGGGAAGAAGGGCATCGCCGAAGCAGGCTATCGCGTGGTGGCCAACCAGGGCCGGGACGGCGGGCAGTCGGTCTTTCACCTGCACCTGCACGTGCTGGGCGGCCGCCACATGGCCTGGCCTCCCGGCTAGCCGACGGGTTCTTTGACGGCGGTTCGATTTTTTTGTTACTGTAAGAGTTTGGTTTCCGGTTCGGTCGCATGCGGGGGACAGGGTGGATAGAGGGCTGATTTCAGAAGACGTCATCAACCGGATTCGCGACCGAGCCGACATCGTCGAAATCGTCCAGTCGCATCTATCGCTCAGCAAGGCGGGGCAGCATTGGAAAGGCCTCTGCCCGTTCCATTCCGAGAAGACCCCTTCCTTCACGGTCAGCCCGTCGCGCCAGATGTTCCACTGCTTCGGCTGCGGGGAAGGGGGGAATGTCTTTACCTTCCTGATGAAGATCGAGGGCGCCAGCTTTCCGACGGTCGTGCGCGCGCTCGGCGAGAAGCTGGGGATCCGCGTGGAGGAGACGCCCGCGTCGCCGGCGGCGAAGCAGCGGGCGGAGCAGGCGGAACGACTGGTCGCGCTGAACCGCGCCGCCGCCGCCTTCTTCCACCGGACGCTGCTGGCCGACCCGGCCGCCGAACCCGCGCGCGCGTATCTGCGGGACCGCGGGATCACGGCGGAAACGATCGAGCGGTTCGGCATCGGGTACGCGCCCCAGTCCTGGGACGGGCTGCTGAAGGCGCTGTCCAAAACGGACAAGGGGGGATGGACCCCCGAGGATCTAGCCGCGGCGGGGCTCATCGTCGCGCGGGATCAAGGCGGTAGGAAACCCGGTGACGCGTCCGGATACTACGACCGGTTCCGCGGACGGGTCATGCTGTCGATCCGCGACCTCCAGAAGCGCGTCATCGGATTTGGCGGGCGGGTGCTCGATGACGGCGTACCCAAGTACCTCAACTCGCCCGAAACGCCGCTGTTTCGGAAGGGGCGGACGCTCTACGCGCTGGAGTCGGCGCGGGAGGGCATCGCGCGCGAAGATCAAGTGGTCATCGTCGAGGGCTACTTCGACGCGATCGCGTTGCACCAGGCCGGCCTGACCCACGTGGTCGCCACCCTGGGCACGGCGCTCACGCCGGAGCACATCGACGTCATCCGGCGCTTCACCCGCCGGGTCGTCCTGCTCTTCGATCCCGACTCGGCCGGCGTGCGCGCGGCCCTGCGCACTCTGGACCTGTTCATCGGGTCGGGCCTCGCCGTCCAGGTGGGCAGCCTGCCGGCGGGCGACGATCCGGACACGTTCGTCCGGTCCCGCGGCGTTGAGGCCTTCACCACGCTCATTCAAAAGGCGCCCTCCCTGCTGGACTTCACCGTGGCGGGCAGCCTGACGACCGATCGCCGGGGGAGCGTGGAGGAGCGGGTGCGGTGCGTGGAGGAGATCCTGGCGCTCCTGCAGAAGCTCAGCAATCCGGTCGAGAAAGCCGCTGCCATCCGGCACGTCGCCGACCGGCTGGGCATGGAGGAGAAGGTCCTGCTGGAACGGTACCGGAGCCTCCCGCGGAAAGCTTCGGCGGCCGACGAGGCGCCGACGGCCCAGGCCGAGGCGCCTCTGCCGAAGGATGAAGAAGTCCTCGCGCGGCTGCTCCTCCACGAAAAGCTGACGCCGGAAATGGCGGCGCAGCTTGCCGCCGATGATTTCACCGACCCCCGCGTCCGGCAGTTGATCGCCCTGACCCTGGAGGGTCGGGAGTCACAGGGCGCGATCGTCGTGAACGAGTTGATCGCCCGGGCGCAGGAAGATTCCATGTGCGGGAGCATCGTCCGCGCGCTCTCGCTCAGTGAGATGCCGTACGACGACGCCGGCGCGGCGTTTCGCGAGAGCTTCAAGGCCTTGAAGCTTCGACGCATCGCCGACGAGATCCAGGAAGTCAAGACGGCCCAGATTGCCGCGGAGCGGGCCGAACATGCGGAGACCGCAAGGTCTCTCCTGCTCCGGCTGAACGCCCTCCAACAAGAGAAGCAGCGTTTACTGGGAGCGGGCCCCTTGCCACTGACCGAAGTTGGGAGCGTCAATGCCTAAGGAAGAGAAAACCGAAGAAGTCAAACGCCTGATCTCCATGGGCAAGGAGAAAGGCTTCCTGACCTACCGCGACCTCAATACCAATCTGCCCGCCGACCAGGTCTCGACCGACCGGCTCAGCAGCCTCATGGCCATGTTCGGGGAGATGGACATCGAGATCATCGACTCTCCTGAAGGGGAGAGGTACCAGCAGATGATGTCCGAGGGCGAAGGCTCCGCCGAGGAAGCGGAGGAAATCGAGGAGACGGAGGAAGTCGAGGAGAAGAAGATCGACCTGACGCCCGGCGACCTGGCCCGCACCGACGATCCGGTCCGGCTGTACCTCAAGGAAATGGGCAGCGTCTCGCTCCTCAGCCGGGAGGGGGAGATCGAGATCGCCAAGCGCATCGAGGAAGGCAAGCAGGACATCTCGACGGTTGTCTTCGGGATGCCCACGACGATCAAGGCGTTGTTCGCCCTCGTGGACCAGGTCCGGGCCAGGAAAATCCCGGCGCGGGAGGTGGTCTCGGCGGGTGTGGATGAGGAATTCGAAGAGGTCGTCGAGCAGGACGACGAAGATCTCCGCAAGAAGACCCTGGACGCCATCCGCAAGGTCAAGCCGTTCACGACGGGCTTGCTGGCCCTGTACGCCCGGAACCGGAAGCCCAAGCTCAGCCCGGCCAAGCGCCGGGAGCTCAAGGCCAAGCTGAACGAATCCAGGCGGCAGGTCGCGGAGAAAGTGGATACGCTCAATCTCCACCCCGCCCAGCGCGAGCGGTTGATCCAGCGGGTGCGGGACCTGGCGCATGAAATCGCGGCCTGCGAGCGGGAGCTGGCCCACTGCCGGCGCCGCCTCGGCGTGGTGGGCGAGGAGGGCAACGTCCTGCTGATGAAACTCAGCCGCGGGCGGAACGCCATGATCGCGGTCCGCCGCAAAACCGGCGTCCACGTGGAAGTCCTCCATGAGATCGACAAGGCGGCCCAGCACGCGCGCCGGCGCATCCGGGCGATCGAGACCGAGGCGCTGGTGCCCGCCGAAGAGCTCCGCGAGGGCGTCAAGCTGCTGGGCATGGCCGAAGAGCGGGTCAAGCGGGGCAA
>CAYLLY010000182.1:1662-3666 GCA_964384595.1 uncultured Nitrospirales bacterium | reverse complement strand
ATCAAACGCCGAACCTCGGCGCAAGCTGCGAGCGTGATGCGCTGGTTGGCCACCTGGTCTCTCGGACCCACCCGACCATTGTCATTCAACCCGAAAAGTGCAGTTCAACCGCAAAGCACGCAAAGCACGCAAAGGAACTCTCTCTATCCAAGACGGCGGCGGGGAAACGGGGAACCGGCAAAACGGAAAGCAGAGCCGAGAGCCGTGAGCCGAGACTCGAACGACAGCGGGCAGCTGGCAGGTGGCAGCTTGCAGGAGACACGGAGACCAGGGGACAGGGGGCTCGGGAGAACCAGAGAAACGGGGAAACGGAGCAAGAGCGGGGGATCACGCGCGGACGGCCTGAATCTCCACCGTCGCCCGGTACCCGAGTCGTGACAGCATGCCCACGGCATCTTCCCAGGTGAGGCCGAAGGCGGCCACATCGGCCAAGCCAAGGCGGGCAACCACCTCCCGAATAACCGTGAAGTCCTTTTCCGCAAACTCCTCCTCACGCATGGCCTCTTCTGCCCAGGAAACAATTTCCGTCAGCTTCTCTCGGCCGCGCAGGTAGGCAGAGATTCGATCCGCGACCATCTCCCGTGTGATGATCATTGCCCTACTCCCTTACCTTCTCGTGCCCTCGATCCACAGGGTACTTTTCGTGTCGCTCCACAAGGATGCCGCTTTCATTATAGATCTCTTGCCAGAACCGCACCACCGTTTCGTCCGAATCTACTTCTTTCACGTACCGGGCTCGCCATCCCCCATGACCTGTGACTTCGTACCAATACCGCCTTGCGCCGCCCGGGAGCTCTTCCCATGCGCCAAACTTCCGCTCGTTGCTTCGCCTCTTCCTCTCATCTGGCGCCAATGAGAGAGTCTCCGGAATCGCGGTTTGACTCACAGAAATGAACTCTCAGGGCACACTATTCTTTTACCAAAGGTGGCCCTGGTATGCAAGCATCAAGGAAAGCGGCGAGGGGGCGGAGACACGGAGCACCGGGGACGGAGGGATGATTTCAGAAGCCGGACCAGAGCGCAATCCCAATGACCGATGGGTGCCACTCGCTTTTCCGTGCGGCCAGATCACAATATGGATTGCTTTCGTGTACACGATGACGTACACTCATGAAGGCACGAAACCTAACCGTGGGAAGGAGGACACAGCCATGAAGTTCGTGACGATTCGCGAGCTGCGCAGCAAGACTGCCAGCATCCGGAAGGACCTTGCCCAGGAACGAGAGATCGTCCTCACCGCCAATGGCCGGCCGTTCGCGGTGGTGACCCCCGTCGAGCCGGACTCCGTCGAGGAAGAGCTTCAGGCCATCCGCCGCGCCCGGGCCAAGGTCGCCGTGGAGCGGCTTCGAACCCAGGCCAGGGCGAAAGGCCTGGACCGGCTGACCATGGACGAGATTGACACCATCGTTGCCGAAACGCGACGCGCGCGACGGGGCAGCCGGTGAGGGTCGTCCTCGACACGAACGTCCTCGTCGCCGGGCTCCTGAACCCTCCAGGACCATGCGGGCGCCTCCTGGATCTCGTGCTGGACGGCGTCGCACGGGTGTGCGTGGACCGGCGAATCCTCCAGGAGCACGAGGAGGTTCTCCGGCGTCCGCAGTTCGCGTTCTCCCCTGCGGCGGTTGCGGAGGTCCTTGCGTACATGCAGTCCTTGGGGGACCCCGTCCCTGCCCTTCCGCTCGCGGCAAACCTGCCCGACGCGGATGACCTCCCTTTCCTCGAGGTCGCCGCCGCGGCAGAGGCCGTGCTCGTCACGGGAAACCTGCGCCATTACCCGAAGAAGGCTGCGGGTCGCGTGGCGGTCGTGACCCCCGCGGAGTGTCTCGAGCTGTTGCGACGATCGAATCCGCTTCAACCGAACCACCCTACTCTTCCATGAGATTGCGGGTGACTTGGCCCTCCCGAACCGAATACAAGCCGGCATACTTCACTGGGGCGCCGGTCAATGCGGCCCAATACTTTGCATACTGACGAACCTGATCGCCGTAGAGTTCGACGAGCGAC
>CAYLLY010000182.1:0-1562 GCA_964384595.1 uncultured Nitrospirales bacterium | reverse complement strand
GGCCCAATACTTTGCATACTGACGAACCTGATCGCCGTAGAGTTCGACGAGCGACTCGACATCTACCTGGTCCGTCTTGTAGTCCACAAGTTCCCAGCCCTCTGCGGTTCTGAAGGCAAGGTCAATGACGCCATGGAGGATGGTCGGCGGGGCTCCGTTGCCGGGCACCTTTACGGCGAAGGGCACCTCGACCAGCTGCTCCTCAGCGTCCATGGCGCGCTGCCAGAGGTCGGACGCCATGACGCGCTCGACAACTTCCAGCGCGTCAGGAATGACTGCTCGCAGCTCAGGCTGTTCCATGGTCAACCAGCGGGCGATTCGTTCCAGGTGGGCGCGGTCGCGCTGGGGGCCCCGGGCAGCATACTCCAGTAGACCATGGACGAGGGTCCCCCAGGCCATGCCGGTGTCGGGTTCACGGGTGCGTCCCGGCTCAGGAGGCTGGCCAGGGCGGGTGCCGCGGTGGGCAGTCCCGGTGACGGATCCAACTCGCCAGGAGGCACCAGCCGCCCGTCTGTGTTTCTCGTCGCGGGCGGCCTGCGCAGCCATCCGAGTCTCAGGACTGAGATCCCCCATTTCTGGCGCCGGCAGGGCGACCGCAGAACGGATCGCAAGGATGGGGACATCCTTGAGGTGTGGGGTCAGCGGCTCCCAGGGGCGCGTGGCACGGCCCCCAGTGGCCCCACAGCGGCTGATGACCAAGAGTTCCTTGGCCCGCGTGGCGGCAACATAGAGCAGGCGGTGCTCCTCGGCGGTCACGTAGGCAAGCTCCGCGGCCTCATGATCGGCCCAGCCTGCGAGCTCAGCCAGCAGGTGGCGGCCCCACTCGCCGAATCGACGTGTGATCGGGAGATAGCCGACCGCCCGCGTTCCATCCCGAAGGATCCGGACGTCTGCCCGGGCCTTCACACCGCCAAGGGGGTCGGCCAGGAACACCACAGGGGCCTCGAGGCCCTTGGCCCTATGCAGGTTCATGATCCTCACCACGTCCCGGCGTCCGGGCTCGAGCGGCACGGCATCAATCTCGGTGGATTCGATGTCCTCCTCCAGGGCCACGGCGGCATCGGCGAGGCTTCCGCCGGCTTCGGTGATCTGGCGCACGCGGTCCACCGCGTGGAGCAGGTTGCCCGCTTCCCCGCCGCCCAGCGTCGCCGTGGTGGCCATGGCCAGAAGGCCGGTCTCCTCCAGCACGCGCTCCACGGCGGCGGGCGCGGGCAGGGTCCGTGTCCACCGGAACATCGCCTGGAGGGCCCGGAGCGCCTCGACCACCGGACCCGAGGCCTCCTCCGGCAGCGGCGACGTCAGCAGGAGTCTGAATCCAGCCTCCCGGTGACGGAAGAGCGCCTCATCGCTGAGGCCGAAGAGCGGTCCGCGAAGCACACCGACCAGGGCCGTCGTGTCCCCCGGATCGCTCAGCGCCCGCAGGAGGCTGGCGAGCACCCTCACGCCGCATGCCGCGTGGCGGGCGGCGATCGTGCCGGCGCCGGTCGTCGGCGCCCCGGCGGCGGAGCCTGGACGCACCGAGCCGGAGCGCCCCCGCCCGCCGGGCCGGCGGAGGTGGGCGG
>CAYLLY010000181.1:0-3695 GCA_964384595.1 uncultured Nitrospirales bacterium | reverse complement strand
CCGAAATTGCTCTGCCCTGCCCTGGTGTGTTATTTTGGAGGCACCCAGGGATGTACGCATGGCTGAAGAGGAAAAAGGCTTTATAATTCGGGATCGTCGGGGAACGGGAGCCGAGTCAGAAGAAAAGGCGGAGCGCCTGAAGCCACCGCCCCCGCAACCCGGGCCTCCCCAAGGGCAACCGGCCCCGCCCGTCAATTTCCTGTCATTCATCTATTCCATGGGGACGTCGGCGCTGATGTACCTCGGGGAGCCCATCGGCCAAGGCGCGGCCGAGCAGGCTCCCAATCTCACGCACGCCCAGGAAGTCATCGACATTCTGACGATGCTGGAGGCCAAGACCAAAGGCAATCTGACGGGGGAGGAGGAGACCCTGCTGGAAGAGATGCTGTACACCCTCCGCATCAAGTTCGTCGAGAAGGCCCAAGCCCGGAAAGCCTAGTGCAATGGCTGAACGGCGCTCCTTGATCCTTCTGACGGTCGGGCTGATCTTCACGGCCACGGTGGCGGGCGCCGATCCGGCCCTGCCGTTGCGGAAATATGAAAGTCGCCATTTCACGGTGCGGTTTGAGGGGCGGGCCGATCCGGCCCTCGTGTGGGCGCTCCTTGAGCGGTTGGAATCCGCCTATCGCGATGTCGGATGGCAGCTTGGAGCGTTTCCCGGAAGCAGAGTGCCGGTCATGCTGTACACGGACGGGACATTTCCGGCGCATGCGTCCGTCCCGCATTGGGCCCAGGGGCTGTTCGACGGGCAGATCAGGCTGGCGGTCTCATGGGCGGCGTTGCACGAAGAGAGTCTGGACAAAACCCTCCGGCACGAGTACACGCACGCGCTCATCCACGCCCGAACGCGCGGCAACGTCCCAACGTGGCTCAGCGAAGGGCTGGCGATCGTAGCCGAGAACCGGGGGATGGACGAGGCGCGCAGGGTCATGGGGAACGCCGGGCACGTGATCCCGCTCGATGAACTGCACGGCTCGTTCCTGACCCTTCCGCCCACGCAGGTTTCGCTCGCTTACGCGGAAAGCGAGACGGCCGTGCGCTATCTGCTGGCCCGCCACGGCGCGGCGGCGGTCCGCGCGTTGCTGATGCGTCTGGGGGAGGCCCGGGACTTTGCGGCGGCGATTCAGGATGTGACGGGAGGAACCTACGCCGAGTTCCAGGCGGCATGGAAGCGCAGTCTGATCGGGACGCCGGGGTGAGATGGTTGCCGTGACGAAAAATAAAGCGCCCGCCGCGCCTCCTCCGAAGGCGGACGCCGACCGTCCGCCGTCACATTTCCGCCCCGTTCTGATCGTCCTCCTCTTCCTGGTCCCGATGGTCTTCCTGACGCTCCATTACTACGACCAGTCCCAGCCCACGCCGTTCGTGCCCAGCAACATCCTGGTCCTGGCGCTCCTGAACGTGGACATCATTCTCCTGGTGGTCCTGGTCCTGCTCCTGTCCCGCAACCTGGTCAAGGCCTATTTCGAGCGGCGCCAGCGCCTGCTCGGATCGGGCTTCCGGGCCAAGCTCATCGCCGCGTTCGTGGGGTTCACGCTGATTCCGTCGCTCCTGCTCGTCGGCCTGGCCAGCGGCCTGCTGTCCCAGAGCATCGACAACTGGTTCGGGCAGGAAGTGGAGCACGCGCTGAAGGATTCGCAGGATGTGGCGCAGGCCCACAGGCGGGGCCACGAGGTGGTGGCGCTCAATTCAGCGCGCGCGATCAGCCGCGAGATCTACGCCGATGAATTGCTGGCGCCGGAGCACAAGGAAACGCTGGCGGTGGCCATGCAGCGCAAGCGTATCGAGTACGGCGTCGGCGGCGTCGAGGTCTATTCGCCGACGAAGGAAATCCTGACCCGCTCGGTGGATCCCAGGATTCCGCTCGCCGTGCTGGACGATCCCCAGAACCGGCTGGTGGAGAACGCCCTGGCGGGCGGGGAGGTGAAGTCCTTCCAGTCCATTGACACCGGCGACCTGATCCGGGCCGCCGTGACCATCCCGTC
Organism: uncultured Nitrospirales bacterium; assembly: GCA_964384595.1. Lineage (GTDB taxonomy): Bacteria > Nitrospirota > Nitrospiria > Nitrospirales > NS-4 > SCTG01. The sequence goes on along the minus strand of CAYLLY010000181.1, from coordinate 1,710 downwards.
GGTGTCGGACCCGACGCAGATCGCCGGGGCCGTCGTGGTGGATACGTACCTGCCGGAAGCCCTGGTGGCGAAGATGGACGGGGTCACGCAGTCCTACAAGAACTTCAAGGAGGCCAAGGCGTTCAAGGACCCCATCAAGGCGCAATACATCGCGCTGGTGTTGGGGATTGCGCTGGTGATCATCATGTCGGGCACGTGGTTCGGCTTCCAGATCGCCAAGGGGATCACCGTGCCGATCCAGCGGCTGGCGGAAGGCACCAAGGCCGTGGCCGCGGGCGACCTGAATTTCAGGATCACGGCCAAGGCCAACGACGAGATCGGCGTGCTGGTGGACTCCTTCAACCGGATGACCGAAGACCTGCAGGCCAGCAAGGCGGAGTTGGAGCAGGCCAATACGTCCCTCCAGGGTTCCAACATCGAGCTGGAGCGGCGGCGCACGTACACGGAAACGGTCCTGGACAACGTCGGCAGCGGCGTGGTCTCGGTGGACGCCGGCGGGCGCGTCACGACCTTCAACCGCGCGGCCGAGCGCATCCTGGGGATGAAGGGCGACGAGATCCGCGGCCGGCTTCTGAACGATGTCTTCAAGCCGTTGGGGCTGGTCATGTTCACGGACCTCGTCGAGCGCATCCGCACCGGGGAACGGGAGTTCTTCGCCTGGGAGGGGCAGGCGGAGGTGGGCGGGAGCGTGCTGGCGCTGGGGCTGAACGGGTCGCGGCTGCGGGACGACAAGGGCCAGAGCCTGGGCGCGGTGGTGGTGTTCGAGGACCTGTCGGCCCTCATCAAGGCGCAGAAGGCCGCCGCCTGGCAGGAAGTGGCGCAGCGCATCGCGCACGAGATCAAGAACCCGCTGACGCCGATCCAGCTCTCCGCCGAGCGCCTGCGGAAGAAGTTCTTCGAAGGAGCGCCGGACTTCAACGACATCGTCGACCAGTCCACGGGGACGATCGTCAAGGAAGTGAGCGGTCTCAAGCGGATGGTGGACGAGTTCTCGAAATTTGCGCGGATGCCGGTGCCGGTCATGGTTCGCCAGTCGCTCCACAACGCGATCAACGACGTGATCATGCTATACAGGGGGGCGCACCGCGACATCGAGTTCGTGACCGACCTTGACGAGCACCTGCCCTGGATTATGATGGACCGCGAGCAGATGAAGCGCGTGTTCGTCAACCTGTTCGACAACGCCGTCCAGGCGATGAACGGCAAGGGGTGCCTGTGGGTGACCACCCGCCATGAGGCCCGGGAGGGCCGGGTCGTCATCGAGGTGGCCGACGAGGGCGTCGGGATTCAGCCGGGCGACCAGGAGAATCTGTTCCTGCCCTATTTCTCCAAGAAGAAGGCCGGGACCGGCCTGGGGCTGGCCATCGTGCACCGCATCATTTCCGATCATAACGGCAGGATCCGCGCGGCCAACCACACCCCCAAGGGCGCGATCTTCACGATCGAGCTCCCTGCCTAGCCCGTGTTGACCGCTCCGATCGCCATGGCCAACCACATTCTGATCGTGGACGACGAGCCGGCGATTCTCGACACCCTCTCCGGCATCCTGCAGGACGAGGGCTACGAAGTCTCGTCGGCCAAGGACGGCCAGGAAGCCCTCAAGCTGGTGCGCACGGAGCCCCCACCCGACCTCGTGCTCCTCGATATCTGGATGCCCGATCTCGACGGAATCGAGACGCTCCGCCGCATGATGGAGATGCGCCCGTATCC
>CAYLLY010000180.1:0-3698 GCA_964384595.1 uncultured Nitrospirales bacterium | reverse complement strand
GGTGGAGGAGCCGATCTACATCCGGCCGGCGGAACGCGTGACCTGGCTGTAAAGCTAGGGCGGGGACAGATTTCAAATCTGTCCCCATAGCACGATCGGGTCAACGGGGGGCGAGGAGCCAGGAGGGCTCCTCGCCCCTTCGTGTTTGTGCGCCCATGGAGTGACGGTTGATCTTGACAGATTCCTTGCCTTCTACTTTAATTCGGCGCAGTGTATTGGCCACTGGCGTGGGATGGCGCCTTATGCTCACGTTTGTTCAATGGTGGGATCAGCTTCGAGTCCAGCAGAAGGTCTGGACCGTGGTGCTGGTTCTCTGCGTGCCGCTCATCGCCGCGCTGGTCGTTCACGTCACCCTGATCCAGCAACTCCGGGCCGTCCAGCAACAACACGAGCAAGCCGTTCAGTCTCGGGGGCAGGTGCGTCTTCTCCTGAGCCTGGCCGTCGATATTGAGGACGCGTTCCGCGGCTATCTCCTTACCCGACAGGATGAGTTCTTGAAACCGATGCAGGAGGCCGAGTCCAGTTTGCAACCGACGGTCGCTGCGGCGGTCGAGCTTGCCGGAGACAAGCCGGGGCTTGCGGACGCGATTCTCGGTTTAGGCGAGCGGGCAACCGCATTGCTCGAATCCAAACACAGCCTGATCCGGCGGGTTCAGACCGGCCACCTGGATAAGGTCTTGGGATATGTTCGATCCGGGAAAGGCCTTGCGCTGTCGGATGCGCTGCGCCGAGATATCAAGAACGTGGAAGGCACGCTGGATCGCCGCATCAAAAGCCTGGCCGCGGAAGAGGCGGGGCTGGCCCGGCGCGCCTTCTGGGGATTGTTGCTGGCGGTGGTTCTGGGGTTGGCGCTCGGCCTCTCAAGCGCTCGGCTCCTGACGCGCTCGATTACGCGCCCTCTTGCGGCGTTGCAGTCGTCGACCGCCACGCTTGAAAAAAGCATAGAATCCGGCGGCAAGGCCGTGTCGATTCCCATCGGTTCGTCCGATGAGATCGGGCAGGTGGCGCGGACGTTTGAGGGAATGGTGGGCCACATCCATCGCCACATCCGGGAGCTGGAAGCCATCAACGGAATCGGGACTGAGATCAACACCATCGGGCCTGACGGCCTGGATGGAGTGCTCCGGCGGATCACAGATCGTGCGTCCGAGATGCTGCAAGTGGATGTCTGCCTCGTCATGCTGCGGCATGAAAAGATGGCATGCTGGATCGTTGAAGCAGCCTCGGGCCCATGGCATGAAAAACTCCACAAAACGGTCATGCTCTGGGACGAATTTCCGATCGCCGTGCGTTCTTTTGAGACCGGCAATCCCTCAATCGGGGAGGATCTTCGGAGCGACCGACGCCCCGCGACGATTCGACGGAACTTGATGGGTGAGAGCTTGCTCTCGATCCCATTGATGTCCCATGGCAAACCATTCGGTGTGTTAATGTTGTTGCTGGAGCGAAAGGTCGCGGAGAATGAATGGAACATCCGCCTGGCCAAGGGGTTCGCCGAGCAGGCGGCGATCGCCATTTCCAATGCGCGGCTGTACGAAGAAGCGAAGCGACAGAGCAAAGATCTGTTGAATCGGCTTCGGTATCTGGAAAGTCAGGCGGAGACGCTGGCCCACGATTTGAAAGGACCGGGCGAGCGCATGGAGGAGTTGGCCGACATGATGCTCGCGGAGTATGGTGGCCGCCTGGATGAAAAAGCCACGCGCTGGCTTCGACGGATGCAGGGGTACGGGCAGGATTTGAGCGATCGCGTCGAAAACTTGCTCGAGGTGGCGCGGGTCGGTGCCATGCAGGAATCGGTTGAAGCCCTGGATCCGGCGCTGGTCGTCGGTGATGTGCTTAAGGCAAGGGCGGGCGAACTTGAAGAACGCAAGGTGCGGGTCCACGTGGCGAATCCGCTTCCGATGGTGGCCGGCCATCGCGCGTATCTTCGCCAGGTGTTCGACAATCTGATCTCGAATGCCGTCAAATTTTGCAAGGACCGGCCTGACCCTGAGGTCCGCATCGAAGCCTGTTTGAAAGGGGACCTGGCGCAATTTTCGGTGCGCGATAACGGCTGTGGGATTCCGCCTCAGCAGCGGGATCGGGTGTTCGAGCCCTTCGTTCGGCTCGAATCGGCATCGGCCAAGGGAAGCGGCATCGGGTTGACCATCGTCAGGCGCATCATCGAGTTGTACGGGGGGCAGGTGTGGATTGAACCTGAAAGCCGCGACGGCTGCACCGTGATGTTTACTCTTCCTGTGTTGGGAATGCTCGACTCCACCCGGCCGCGCGCCGCCGTCTCACCGGAAAGGAGTGAGCGAGAGGGGAAACCTCATGCGTGAATCCTTGCCCGGATCCCGGACCACGCGCGACCCGTTCACGATCCTGGTGATCGACGATGACCCCACGGACACGGAGCGGCTCCTCCATGCCATCGAGCAGGCCGATCTGAAGGTGAATGACGGGGTGATTGACATCCAAGTGCGGTCCAGCGCGGAGGGCGCCTTGCAGCTTCTGGAGGAACGCCCTGTTGATCTGGTCCTGACCGATGTCGTGATGCGGGGTCTGGATGGTCTCGACCTCGTCAACCAGATCCAGAAGATAGACCGGGACCTTCCGATTCTGGTCGTCACGCGTCTCAAAGGGGTCCGGACGGCGGTGGATGCCATCAAGCGCGGCGCGTATGACTACGTCCTCAAGCCGGTCAATCCGGTTGACCTGGGCATGCGCCTGCACCAGGCCATCCGGACCTCGGAGATCCTCCGGTACAACTCGGCCTTCAAGCGGACCGTCCGATACGAGACTCAGGCAGGAGGGTTGGTCGGCGCCGGCGAGGCATTTCAACAAATGCTCAAGCTGGTGCGGGAAACGGGCCAGACGCGCTCTACCGTGCTCATCACGGGGGAGACCGGGACCGGCAAGGGAATGATCGCTCGCGCGATCCACGAGCAGAGTCAAGAGCATGACCGGACCTATCAGGTGATCGATTGCACCACGATGCCGGAAGGGATGATCGAGAGCGAGCTCTTCGGCCACGTGCGGGGCGCGTTCACGGGGGCCATCTCGGACAAGCCGGGCTTGATCGAGCTGGCGGAAGGCGGAACCGTGTTCCTGGACGAGATCGGGGATCTGCCATTATCCCTCCAGGCCAAGCTCCTGCATGTTCTGGAGGAAAACGAGATTCGCCGTGTGGGGGCGACCCGCACGAAGGCGGTCGAGACCCGATTTATTGCCGCCACCAACCAAGACCTCGAAGAGAAGGTCCGCGCCGGGGCGTTCCGCAAAGACCTCTATTACCGTCTGGCGGTGGTGGTCATTCACGTGCCGCCGTTGAGAGAACGGAAGGAAGACATTCCCCCGATCGCACGACACTTGTGCGCCCAGTTCGGGAGGGAGATGAATAAACCGCATTGCGTGTTGGAGGCGTCGGCCATTGAAGAGATGCTGGAGTATGCCTGGCCGGGAAATGTGCGGGAATTGCGGAACGTGATTGAACGGGCCGTCATGATCGCCACGGAAAATGAAATTTCATGTGAGGAGATCAGATCCTTGCTGCCGGCTTCCGGGAAAGCCGGATCAGAAAGGCCGCGCTCTTACGCAAGCATGTCGTACGTGGAAGCCAAGAACCAAGTGCTCGGCGAGTTCACCGCCGAATACCTCAAGGAAAAGCTGGCGGTTCATGGAGGACATCTCACAAAGGCGGCCGAAGCGAGCGGTCT
>CAYLLY010000179.1:0-3718 GCA_964384595.1 uncultured Nitrospirales bacterium | reverse complement strand
TCCTGGTTCGTGATGTTCATGGTACTGGCGGTGAGGGCTGCGACATCGACGCGCGAGCTCGACCCGAACAGGATGCCGCTCGGATTGATGAGGAAGATCTGCCCGTTGGCGGTCAGCGAACCGTAGATGCCGCTCGGCTCCTGACCGGCCACGCGGTTGAGGGCGATGGCGGCGGCGCTGGGCTGCTGGAAGCGGACGGCTTCGTTGGCCGCGATGTTGAACCGCGTCCAGTCCATGATCAGGCGGTCGGTGGCCTGGTCCACCCGCATGGAAGTCGTGGTCGGAGTGCTGACGGTCGCGGAGCCGCTGGCGACGGTGCCGCCTTCGGGGAGCGCCCACGCGCTGACAGGGGCCAACGCGCCGGTCATCAGGCCGGCGGCCGCCAGATAAGAACCCCTCACCATGTTATTCGTTATTCGTTCAACGTTATTCGTTATTCGGGAAGACCCCCCATTAACGTTTAACGTTTCACGTTTAACGTCTTGCGGCACCCCTACTCGCGCCCGACGCTGGGATTTGGCTTTCCGACCGCTCATGGGATGACCTCCTTACAAGCTCTGTATGAAGAGAAGAAGTCCGTTGGGCAAGAACCCTCCTGAGGCCTGATACCCCGCCCTTACACGATAAGGTGGCATTGTAGGCCTCTCGCACCCAAAAAACTTATGATTCCTCACGACAACGAATGACAAATTAGACCGGGCTAGCCCTTCCGCCTGGCCTGCCGGGGAGCTTTCCCCGCAACCCGTGGCATGACCCCGGCAGACGGCGTCCCTCGCGCCACAATGCGGGGTTCCCGGTTGCGGGCCTGAGCGATCGGGTGCGTCGTGCTCCCGAGGAAGGCTTGCATCTGCTTTTCGATCTGCAATATTCGCTTGGCTCCCTCCGCAAGCCTGGCTTCCAGCTCGTGTATCCGCGCGACCGCCTGAGCGGCGCGCTCGCTTAAGGCCTGCACCTGTTTATCCAGTTGCAGACAGCGCTGGGTTTCCTGCGCAAGCCGGACTTCCAGGCTTCTCACCCGAGCGGTGGCGGGGTCGAGGCTCTCACGGAAGGCGTGCATCATTGTGAACCCGTTATACGTTAATTGTTATTCGTGAATCGGTTTAGGCTTCTGCGTTTAACGATTAACGTTGAACGTTTAACGACATGCGCCTCAGAACCGCAGGGCGGCGCTCACGTACAGTACGCCGGCGGCGCCGTCGCCGTACACGTCGTTCAGGCTGATGCCTTGATCACGGCTGCTCGGGCGTGGGCGCCCGATGGCCGACGCCCAGTCAATCTTGAGCGAAAGCACTCCGCGATCCACCGGCGCGCGCACGCCGAACGGGATGCTGACCCGGATCCCCCCGCCCGCGCCGGTCAAATAGCCGTACCCACCCTGGGTGGTCGATTGCAGGGGCGTGGCGAAGTTGCCGGCGTGGTCGATGAAGGCGGCGAGCTGGAACATCTCCTTATAGGCCAGACTGCTGAAGGGGACCTTCGCCCCCGATGGGATGGGCACGACCATTTCGGCCGTCGCCGCATAGCCGTTGTCGCCGATCCGTTCGGCGACGGGGTAACCGCGCACCGTGTAGTACCCGCCGATGGCGAAACGCTCGGGGGAGAGCAGACGGTCGTTGGCCAATTGCCCCGTGGCGCGCAAGATCATGTAACTGTCGTTGAACACCTTCGGCAGGACCGGAAGGCCTTGGATAAAGGGGAAGCCCAGCGACTGGAAGCGCGCCACATCGCCGGTGAGCTTGCCCCATGTGCCGGGCCCGGCGCCCTGCGTATTCCCCTGCGCATCCACTATCTGAAAGCTTGTTCCCGGCGCATTCTGTTCCGAGCCACCCCAGAAATCCACGCCATAATGCGCCGTGAGGCCGAAGTAGGTGCGCCCCAGGAACGGATCGCGATAGTCACCCCTGAGCCCCAACCTGAAGATGCGGAGCTCATCCTTGCTGGCGAGCACCGGAGAAGGCCCTAATTGCGCAAGGAGGTTTCGGATGGTCTTCGCCTCAAACCCGGCCACCGCCGTAAGGCTCAAGGCCCCGGTCCGGGTGAGGGTTTGCAAGATCTCCACCGCGACAATGTCCGCCCGACCCGTTGGACGCAAAGCCGAAAACTCCTCGCCGAGGACGTTCTCGGAGTGGGCCCAAGAGAACTGCAACTTGGTCCCGAAGCTGGTGACCGGAATCAAGTAGTTGACGTTCGTAAAAAACAGATTGTCGTCGGACCGTGTCCCTTTGAGGGTCAGGTTGTCGCCGAGCCCGCTGAGATTGCCGAGCCCGATCTCCGCGCCGTAGACCCAGGGACCGGTGAGGCGCGACCCATAGTTGTTGATGTCCGTCACCAGGGTGTAGGGAATCCGCTCCTTGGCCGTCAGTTCCAGATCGGTCAGACCGCGCGTCTCCCCCGGCTTGAGTGCGGCCCGCACTTTCAGGCCCGGATAGTCGTTCATTTCATTCAGCGCCGTCTCCAGCGTGCCCTCGTGAATGATGCCCCGCTTGCGGACCGGCTCCATGGCGCGAACGATCGTGGACGACTTGTAGCGGGTGTTCCCCGTGACGCCGATCTTGCCGACCTTACCCTCCAGAATGGCGATCTCCACGACGCCGCCCCGGATTTCCTGCGGCGGCAGATAGGCCTGGGCCAGAATGAACCCCTGGACCGCGTAGTGCTCCGACACCAGACCGGCCACTTCGGACAGCTCGCGGAGGGTCAGCGTCTTGCCTATGGACGGCGCCACGATCTTCTCCAGCTCCTTGGTCTTGATGACCGTGTTGCCGCTGAACTTGAACTGGGCGACCTTGACCCTCGCTTCGGCGCCTTTCGGAGGGCGCGCCCGGGGGGGCTTGTCGATCTGGGGAGGCGCCTTGGGCTGGGTGATCTGCTCTTGCTTCTTCTTCTCCTCTTCCGCTTTCCGCTGCTGCTCGAGCAAGACGTCCGGGCGCTTTTCCGGCGGAGGGGCCTGCGCCTGAACAACCGGCGCCAGCAGGATCACGCTTCCCAGGACAAGAACACACTTTGCGAGGATCAGGCGGCTCGGCTTGAGTCTCACGCTCCCTCCAGAGGCAACGAATTCACGCGTTCCAGTAGTCGATCCCGCTTCAAGCGGCATGGCGGGCTATTTTGCCCACCATGGAGAGACATCGGCTGCAGGATCTCCCGTGCGGTTCGCCACCGCCAGAAAGCTCTGCAGTGAGATCAAGTGCGCATACACCATGGCGAGCATGCCGCTCTTGAGGTACGAGCCGGCCTTCTCCGGCGCCAACGCGGTCAACTTGGCTTCGTCCACGACCAGCGCGTTGCGGACCGCGAACTGGGCCTTGTCCCGGCCCCGTACGATGTCCACGTTGAAGGGAATCAACAGCCCGTCGGTTTTGAGAGCATCTAGCGCCCGGCGGGTGCGCTGGTGCTCGCCATGAAAATTCTTCAGGAAATCAATCTGGGCTTGCAGGAACGGGGTCGGGGCCCCGTGGTCGTCGAACAAGGGCTCGCCTTTCTTGGGGTGGAAGCACCCGCTCCCCTCGTCGAAGGCGACGTCAAAGTCGTCGGGCTTGCCGGGGATCTCCGCCAACACGAAGGGATAGCGCCGGATGAAGGCCGGCACGTAGGTCGCCGTCCACTGCCCTTTATCGTCGATAAATGAGTTGATTCCTTCGGTCAGGGAGAGGACGGCCTGGGCGATCACCGCCCCATCAGGGGTTTGGACGAAAATGATGGGATATTGCCGGCAGGC
>CAYLLY010000178.1:0-3725 GCA_964384595.1 uncultured Nitrospirales bacterium | reverse complement strand
CTACATCTGCCACAACGGCGAGATCAACACGCTCAAGGGCAACGTGAACTGGATGCGGGCGCGTCAGGGCCGCCTCGAGTCGGATCTGTTCGGCGACGACATTCCCAAGCTCTTCCCCATCGTGTACGAGCACCAGAGTGACTCGGCCTGCCTGGACAACGCGCTGGAGTTCCTGGTGATGGGCGGCCGCTCGCTCGCGCACGCGATGATGATGCTGATCCCCGAACCGTGGGTCGGGAACCCGCAGATGGACCTGGACCGACGCGGCTTCTACGAGTACCACGCCGCCATGATGGAGCCGTGGGACGGCCCGGCGGCCGTGTGCATCACCGACGGGAAGCAGATCGGCGCGACGCTCGACCGCAACGGCCTGCGCCCCTGCCGCTATCAAGTCACCACCGACGACCTTGTGGTGCTCGCCTCCGAAGCCGGCGTGCTGCCCTACGACGCCAGGGACATCCGCCAGAAGGGCCGCCTGCAGCCGGGCCGCATGTTCCTCGTGGACACCGCACAGGGCCGCATCATCGACGACGAGGAGATCAAGGCCGACATCGTGGGCCGCAAACCCTACCGGGCGTGGGTGACCCAGTACCGCATCTCGCTGGACGAGCTGCCGGAGCCGCTGAACGTGCCCCAGCCGGACCACCCAACGATCCGCCAGCGCCAGCAGGCGTTCGGGTACACGGTGGAAGAATTGAAGATGGTCATCACGCCGATGGTCGTCAACGGCGAGGAGCCGGTCTCCTCCATGGGCACCGATACGCCCATCGCCGTGCTGTCCGAGCGGCCGCAGCTCCTCTTCAAGTACTTCAAGCAGCTGTTCGCGCAGGTGACGAACCCGCCGATCGACCCGATCCGCGAGCAACTGGTCATGTCGCTGGTCACGAACATCGGCCCCAAGCCGAACGTGATGGACGAGACCCCGGAAGCCTGCCGCCGGATCAAGGTCCAGCAGCCCATTTTGACCAACGCGGAACTGGAGAAGATCCGCTTGATCGCCGACCCGCACTTCAAGAGCAAGACCCTGCGGATGCTCTTCCGCACGGCGGAGGGGCCGGAGGGGTTGGGCGCGGCCGTGGACGATCTCTGCCAGCAGGCCTCGCAGGCGATCAAGGACGGCTACAAGTTCCTGATCCTAAGCGACCGGGGCGTGAACGACGAGTGGGCACCGATCCCCAGCCTGCTGGGCATCGCGGCGATCCACCACCACCTCGTGCGCGAGTGCGCCCGCACGGAAGTCGGGCTGATCCTGGAGACCGGCGAGCCGCGCGATGTGCATCACTTCGCCTGCCTCATCGGCTACGGCGCCGGCACGATCAATCCCTATCTCGTGTTCGAGACGCTCGTGGACATGGAGCGGGACGGCTACCTGCCGGAAGGCCTCGACGCCGCGACGGCCGAGTCCAAGTTCATCAAAGCCATCAACAAGGGCCTGCTGAAGATCTTCTCCAAGATGGGCATCTCCACCGTCCAGTCCTACTGCGGCGCGCAGATCTTCGAAGCCATCGGCCTCAACCATAAGCTCGTGGACGGCTACTTCACCGGCACCGCCTCCCGCATCGAGGGCATCGGCATGCGCGAGATCGGCGAGGAGACGTTGCGCCGTCACCACCTGGCCTACGCGCCGGCCCCGATCCGGCAGCTCGATTTCGGCGGCGAGGTCCATTATCGCGTCCAGGGCGAGCACCACAACTGGAACCCGGAGACGATCTACCGGCTCCAGCACGCCACGCGGGCCAACAGCTCCACGACCTATAAGGAGTTCGCGGCATTGGTCAACGACGAGAGCAGGCGCCGGTCGAACATCCGGGGCCTGCTGGAGATCAAGACCCTGCCGGCGCCCATCCCGCTGGAGGACGTCGAGCCGGCGAAGGAGATCGTCAAGCGCTTCACGACCGGCGCCATGTCCTTCGGCGCGATCAGCAAGGAGGCCCACGAAACGCTGGCCATCGCCATGAACCGCATCGGCGGCAAGAGCAACACTGGCGAGGGCGGCGAGGACCCAGAGCGGTTCGTGTTGCTTCCCAACGGCGACTCCAAGAACAGCGCGATCAAGCAGGTGGCCTCCGCGCGGTTCGGCGTCACCACGGACTACCTGGTCCACGCCAGGGAACTGCAGATCAAGATGGCCCAGGGCGCCAAGCCCGGCGAAGGCGGGCAGTTGCCCGGCCACAAGGTCGATGAGACCATCGCCCGGCTGCGGTACTCGACGCCGGGCGTCCAGCTCATCTCGCCGCCGCCGCACCACGACATCTATTCGATCGAGGACCTGGCGCAATTGATCTACGACCTGAAGAACTCCAACCCCGATGCGGACATCTCCGTCAAACTAGTCGCGGAAGTGGGCGTCGGGACCGTCGCCGCCGGCGTGTCCAAGGCCAAGGCCGACAAGGTGCTGATCAGCGGGGATTCGGGCGGGACCGGCGCCTCGCCGCTTTCCTCCATCAAGTACGGCGGCATCCCCTGGGAATTGGGCCTGGCCGAAACGCAGCAGACCCTGGTCCTGAACAACCTACGCGGCCGCATCAAGGTGGAGACCGACGGGCAGATGAAGACCGGCCGTGACGTCATCGTCGCCGCGCTGCTGGGCGCCGAGGAATTCGGCTTCTCCACGGCCCCTCTGATCGTCGAAGGCTGCATCATGATGCGCAAGTGCCACCTCAACACGTGCCCGGTCGGCATCGCGACCCACGATCCGGTGCTCCGCGCGAAGTTCACCGGCCAGCCCGAGCACGTCGTGAACTACTTCTTCTTCGTGGCCGAGGAAGTGCGCGAGTGGATGGCGAAGATGGGGTTCCGGAAGTTCGAGGAGATGATCGGCCGCACGGACAAGCTCCGGGCCCAGAAGGCCATCGACCACTGGAAGGCGAAAGGGCTGGATCTCTCCGCCATCCTGGCCCAGCCGCAGGCCGGGCCGGAAGTCGCCCGATTCTGTGTCGAGAAGCAGGACCACGGGCTGGACCGGGCCATCGATTGGAAGCTCATCGAGCTCTGCAAGCCGGCCATCGAACGCAAAGAGCCGGTGAAGCAGGACCTGCCCATCCGAAACGTGAACCGGACCGTCGGGACCATCCTCTCCAGCGCGATCGCCAAGAAGTACCGTCTCGAAGGCCTGCCGCCCGATACGATCCACATCCAATTTACTGGATCGGCGGGCCAGTCCTTCGGCGCGTTCCTCGCCCGCGGCGTGACACTGGAGCTCGAAGGCGAGTCCAACGATTATCTGGGCAAGGGCCTGTGCGGCGGGCGGATCATCGTCTATCCGCCGAAGGGCAGCACGTTTGTGCCCGAAGAGACCATCCTCATCGGCAACACTTCCCTGTACGGAGCCACGCAGGGCGAGTGCTACTTCTATGGGACGGCGGGCGAGCGGTTCGCCGTCCGGAACAGCGGCGCGCGGGCCGTCATCGAGGGGACCGGTGACCACGGCTGCGAGTACATGACCGGCGGCGTGGTCGTGGTGCTCGGCCGGACCGGACGGAACTTCGCGGCCGGGATGTCCGGCGGTGTCGCCTTCATCCTGAACGAGGACGGCAAGTTCGAGTCGCGCTGCAACATGGGCATGGTGGAGCTGGAGAAGGTCGTCGCCCCGGAAGATAAGCAGCTCCTGCGCGACATGATCGAGGCGCACCTCACGTACACCGGCAGCCGCAAGGCGAAGACGGTCCTCGACGCCTGGGAGACGATGCTGCCGAAGTTCGTGAAGATCATGCCGGTGGATTACA
>CAYLLY010000177.1:0-3732 GCA_964384595.1 uncultured Nitrospirales bacterium | reverse complement strand
TTATTCTACGTAAATAAATTCTATGTTGTGGGAACGGGCGTGGGGGGTTTCTGCAAGGGAGTGAGCGGGAGATGCTGCCAGGTTTTGGCGCCGTCCGTGCTGCGGAACAGGCCGCTGCCGTTCGTTCCGGCGTACAGGGTTTGCGGGTCGAGCGGACTGAGAGCCATGGCGCGAATATTCAACGTCGTGAGGCCGTGGCTGGCTTCGGCCCAGGTGTGGCCGCCATCGGTTGTCTTGTGAACGCCCTTGCGGGTGCCGGTGTAAAGGACGTTGGGGTTGGACGGATCGATGAGGATCGCGCTGATGTACGTGTCTGCCAATCCTTTCTCGATCCGATTCCATGACGCCCCGGCATCGGAGGTTTTGAACAGCCCGTTGGTGGTACCCGCGTAGACCGTGCCGGGCATCTTGGGGTCCGTCACCAAACTGTTGACGCCCAGCGCCATCGCCGCGTCCAGTTTTTCTTTCGGGATCAGCCCGTTGTTGACCAGCCCCCAATGGGCCGTCCCGTCCGTGGTCTTGTAGACACCGCCGGTCGTGCCGGCGTACATCACGTCGGAGTTCTTCGGGTCCATGGCGAGCGTGACGACGTAGTGGACCTCTTTCATGCCGGTCATGCGTTCCTCCCAATACCGGCCTCCGTCCTTCGTCCGAAAGGCGCCGACGGTCGTCGCCGCGTAGACAATTTCGGGATCGGTCGGGTGGAACACGAACTGGTTGACCACCGAGACGTGCTCCTTCAGGCCTGCGTTGTGCGGGGTCCAGCTCTGGCCCCCGTCGGGGCTCTTGTATACGGCGTCACCCATGGTGCCGGCCAGCACGTTCGCGGGACTATGGGGGTCTACCCCCAGTGTCAGCACGCGGAAACTGCTCAGATCCGTCGTCATTTTGCTCCACGTGGCTCCGCCGTCTCGGGTCTTGTACAAGGATTCATTGGTGGCCACATACATGATGGCCGGGTTCCGCGGATGCGGTGCGATGGCCACGATGGTGTCGCTCTTGCCGCTACAGGCGGCGGCCGACAGCACAAGACAGAAAAGCATCAGCGCACGCATGAAAACGATCATTGAGCGGTCTCCTGAATTCCCAATGCCTGGTACAGTCACTTCAATTTAGCATACCCCGTCAATTCCGCGTATCCGAGACCCGAAACGGGCCGTCCCTCTCGCGCGCCCGTGACGGTCACGCTGCCCTCCCAGTATGTGACCTGCGTGCTGCGGCGCGTGATCAGTTCCTGATCGGACACCGTCGGAATGACCTCGACTGCCAGGCGCACCGACGGCACGCTGATGCGCCATCGACCCGGATAACGGCCTCGGCTCTGCCGGGACTGCCAGTGCTCGAGCACGTCGATCACGATGGCGTTGCGGGAGAGAGGAACGGCTGCGCCGTCGGCCCTGATCCACGTGCCGCCCGAAGCGGGCTCCACCGAACCGTCCCGTCGGCGGATCTGGTAGACCATCAGCTCGGTTGCATCGGCGAGCTGCAGCGAAAACCAATCCCACCCGACCTGCTCGCTGCCGAGCTGGTTGCTGCCGAACTCGTGATCCATCCAACTCAGGCCGGCGACGGGCAAGGATGTTCCTCCCAGCGTGAGCGTGCCGTCCGTCCGCATCCGGGTGAACGAGTAGTAATGAGAGCTTTCGCCCGGGCCTGCTCCCTTGCGGCTGACGCCGTCGGCGCCGTGGATCACCGGCGGCTTCTCGGGCGTCAGCCGCAGGCGGAGCGCGAGCCCCTCGGCTTGCGCCTGGAGCACGTGCGCCTCGCCGTCCGCCCGGACCAGCCAATCCTCGATCCAGACGGCCAGCCGCCCCGCATCGGCGCCGGCCTTGCCGATGCCCGCGCGGGCGATTTTCTCGCTGAAGTGGAACCGGCGCCCGCCTTCGTCCGTGACTGCGAAATGGGCGAAGTAGAGATGGCGGATTGTCCAGCGCGAAGGGTTGCGCGCCGCGGTCTCGGGCGCGGCGGCGCGGCGGAAGAAGGTCAGTTGATAACCGAACGTGTTCCCGTTTGCGGCCCGGAGGTGGCCGGTGTAGTACCACCATTCGGTCTGGAAGTCGTCGTGCGTGCCGTGGTCCTGCGGGAATCGGTACTGGTAGCCGGGAAGGGCCGGGCGGAATTCCGCCGCGGCGATTCCGTGCTCGGGGAACGCGCCCGGCAACCAGGACGCGCACGCGAGCCCTCCGAGCAAGCAAAGAACCGTTCGTGGTCGTCGGAACATCCTGGACATGCGGCTGATCATTCCGGCCATCCGCGTCTCTGGTTGACCACTTAGGGGACGTATGCTAGGCTCGGTTCACGCATGGACAACGGACCCCGCCAGAATCTCTGGATCCGGTGGATGGAAACGCTCGATGGGCTGGGCTACATCACGGCCGGCTTCAGTTTCCTGGTGCTCGGCATGGTGGTCTTCGCCCATGCCTGGTTTGCCTTTCTGACGACATTGGCCTCGGGAGTCCTTCCTGCGGCGCTCACCCTGATTCATGACTTGTTGCTGGTCGTGATTCTCCTGGAGCTGTTCCGGACCATCATCAATTTCCTCAAGACCCACGTCATCACGCTGGAACCCTTCCTGTATATCTGCATCATTGCGTCCACGCGGCGCATTCTCACCACAGGCGCCGAAACCGCGTACTCGGAGAACCTCACCACCGAAGTATTCCACCGCTATCTCCTGGATGTGAGCGTCAACGTGCTCGTCATCGTGGCGCTGGTTTTTGCCGTGTTCATGGCGCGCAAGGTTACGAAGGCCGGCCCGACCTCAGCGAGGGGAGACTCAGGGGTCTGATTTGAGCCGGCGGTTGCGCGCGCCCGCGTGCCGCGTGAGGGGCACCATGCGTTCCATGCGATCCGGATTTTCGATCACGTCGATGCCGGCCGGCGTGATCATGATCACGCTGAACTGGAGTTCCCCGCTGAAGCTGGACCGGTCATTGGTGATCAAGCCCTTGCCGTCGAGGTAGAGGGCGTTGAAGGCGAACTCATAGGGGGTCATGTCGAGCTGGAGGGCGATCTCGCGGGCTTCGACGCCGGCGATCAGCGACTGCGGCGCTTCCACGGCGCGCTGGTAAAGCAGCTGCAAGATCGCCCGTCTCAGGATTTGGTTCCGCATGGTCCGTGCCTTCCGTTACCCTAGCCCGAATCCCCGCCGGTGTTCAAGTAGGGGCACCGTCTGCCGTGCTTCTACAGCAGTTCGGGTACGACCTCTGCGGCGCGGCTTCCGATCGCGATATCGACGATCGGCGAGTTCGGGGTGGGGTCCAGGTTGATCTCCGCGACGAACGCGCCGGCCTGCTTGGCGAGCGCGGCAAAGGACGCCGCCGGATAGACGACGCCCGAGGTGCCGATGAGCAGCAGCACCTCGCAGGAGCCGACTTCGGCCAGGCTCCGGTCGAGGTTCTCCGGGTCGAGCGATTCCCCGAACCAGACGATATGCGGACGCAGCAGCCCGCCGCATGCGGGACAGAGCGGGAGAGTCGGTATCGGCACCTCCCGGTTCGCGTGCACTTGCCGGCATTGGGTGCAGCGGACCTTCCAGATGTTGCCGTGAATCTCGGACAGCTTCCGGGAGCCGGCGGCGGGATGCAGCCCGTCCACGTTCTGCGTGATCAGCCAGAAGCGTTCGACCCGCTGTTCCAGCTCAACCAGCGCATGATGAGCGGGGTTGGGGCTCTTGGTGGCGATGAGCTCGCGCCGCCAGTTATACCATTCCCAGACCAGACGGGGGTCGCG
>CAYLLY010000176.1:2513-3751 GCA_964384595.1 uncultured Nitrospirales bacterium | reverse complement strand
ATTATTGTAGCAGATAGTATCCAGAAGTCAAGTTTACTGGTATAGGGATAATCAAGACTGATTATTAACAGCAAGACAGATATACAAGAGCCGAAACATGGATCAACCCATATGGGCATTTCCCACCCCATGGTGCGGCTCCGAAAAAGAATCCGATTGCGCTTTCGGCAGCGACGCTTTTCCAGGGCCTGAGGCCAAGTCGCGCGTGCCGTTTTCGATTTTGCCCGACTCTAGTATCTTTGGGAGGGCATCGAGGCGATTTCGGGCTCCGAGAACTTTTGGAAGCGGCTTAAGGAGTGGTGCGTCGACTGGTAAGAACAGTGGTACTCGTGTCGGAGGGGTGGTTGGCCGGTGGTACGGGCCAGGACGGCGCGTTTAAACGCGCCGTCCCCCGCCTCCCCGCGTTGTAGCCCCGTTTCTCGTCCGGGGAGAGGGGTCGGGAACCGCTGGCGCGTTTCCCGACCCCTCTCCCCCAACCATGGTGATGTATCACCCTGGTTGCAAGGGACTCGAACCGGGGGTGGTAGGTCGGGGAGGCGGGGAACAGCAAGAAGGAGGTGGGGAGGAGACTTGGAGACGACTACCTCTGAATGGGCGGAAGATGCAGCTGAGGAGACGGCAGTCGGATCGGGGCCGGAACTGGAGGAAACGGAGGAGAGCCGGCAGACTCTGACCCCGAAGGCGCTCGATCTCATGGAGAGGATATCCGAGTACGGGTACCTGACCATGCATGAGGTCCACTACGTTTTCGGCAACAAGACCTGGGGCTACAAGGTCGTGAAGGGGCTCCGAGGGCTCGGACTTGTCGCGGATTTCGAGACGCTGATGAGCCCGAAGAACGGCCACCATTTGACCGCGAAAGGCTACCGGGTCCTGGCCAAGTTCGGCCGGCTCAAGGTCGGCTCGCGCTTCGCGCCGGAGCGCTATAACCTCTTCATCTTCAAGCACCGGATGGCCTGCGCCAAGGTCGGATTGCTCCTGGAAAGGCACCCGCTGGTCCATGACTTTCTGCCGGAAAGTCGGCTCTGGAAGCGGCGGAAAGACGAGGCCGATAAGGTCTGCGATGGGGAGTTCTGGTATCGGGTTCCGGGCGATGAAAGGGCCGAGCGGGTCGGGCTAGAGGTCGAGCTGAACCTCAAGAGTGCCGGCAAGTTGGACGAGTCCTTCCGGCAGCTCCGGCGCCGCCGGGACCTCGATCAAGTCTGGTGGATCTGCGGGGACGAAGGCGTCCGCCGCGG
>CAYLLY010000176.1:0-2413 GCA_964384595.1 uncultured Nitrospirales bacterium | reverse complement strand
CTCGGCCCGCTCCGCCGGCGGTCGTCCGGCCCCATTGGTCGCGGCGTGCCTTGGGGCTTGGTTGGCGATGGCTCAAGGACTCCTGGGTTGTGGACCGGGTTGGCTATGACTGGCGGCCTCGGTACCGCTTCCGCCGGTGGGGTCTCGTCAGCGGTCTCGCGGTAGCGGCGACCATCGGGACCGGCGGATACTACGTCCTCAAGTATCCGTGGCTGGTCGAGTGTGTCCGGGCGCTTCAGATCCCATCCTGGCGGACGCGCAAGCCCACCGCCCCGGCTTACTCCGGCAATGGATGGCTGGTCGAGGTCCAGTCGCTGCGCTCCTTCGGCGGGCTCTATCGGCTCAAGGCGTTCATCGTCAACCGGAGCCGCCAGCCGCGCGAGCTCAAGTGGGTCAGGGTCCATGACGAGCGCAAGAACGTGCTCGGCCGTCGCGACTTCGAGCGACAGTCGCTTCGGCCGGATTTCGGCGTCGTCGACGTGCTGGAGTTCCAGGGCTCCATCGCCCTGAGGAGGTTCAAGCTGATCCTGGCGCATGGAGAGCGGCCGGAGATCAGCGTCGTCGAAGTCAAGTTCAAGTAGTCGGACCATTCGGGTTCCGCGCCCAAACAAAGCGAACCTCAGTGATCAGCAAAGCTAAAACCAGGGGGTGTTTATCGAGCAGACCGGGAACCAAATCGAGGTGTCAACCGTACCTATGGGAGGCGAGAGCCTGCGAGTGCTGGCTCGGCTTATCGCGCGGCGGCTTCAGCGCGAGCTGGCGAAAAACGAGCCGAGGGGGCACACTATGGGGTCTGGGAAGGAAAGGTCGGGACAGGAGGCGCGAGCATGAGCGAGGAACGAACGACGGCGAACGACGTTAGGGCCGCGGTTTACGCGCGCGTCTCCTCGGAGCGGCAGGCGGAGAAGGACCTCTCGATCCCGGCCCAGCTCAAGGCCCTGCGCGAGTACGCCGACAAGCAGGGCTGGCGCGTGGTCGAGCAGTTCATCGACGAGGCGGAAAGCGCGCGCACCGCCGACCGGCCGGAGTTCCAGCGGATGATCGCGCTGTCCAGGCAGAAGAAGCCGTCCTTCTCGGTGATCCTGGTCTGGAAGCTGTCGCGCTTCGCGCGCAACCGCGAGGATTCGATCCTCTACAAGGCGATGCTGCGCAAGCACGGCGTCCAGCTCGTCTCGATCAACGAGCCCATCGACGACTCGCCGGCGGGGCGGATGCTCGAAGGCATGATCGAGGTCATCGACGAGTTCTACTCGGCGAACCTGTCGGTGGACACCGTGCGCGGCATGAACGAGAACGCCTCGCGCGGGTTCCTGAACGGCTCGCGCGCGCCCTACGGCTACAAGCGCGTGCGCGTGAAGGTGGGCGACGCCGAGAAGGTGAAGCTCGATATCGAGGCGGCCGAGGCGCCGCTTCTCAAGCGCGTGTTCCAGATGGCGCTCGGCGGCATGGGCGTCAAGGAGATCGCCAAGCGGCTCAACGCCGAGGGGCTTAAGACGCGGCAAGGCAATCCGTGGACGAACACCGTGCTCTACTACATGCTCACGAACGAGGCCTACACGGGCGTGACGGTGTTCAACGCCTACCGCTACTGGGAATCCAAGGGCATGCGCGAGCAGAAGCCCATCCGGGTGGACGGCACGCACCCGGCGCTCGTCTCGCGGGAGGACTTCGAGGCGGTCCGGCGGATTTTCAAGTCGCGCAGCCCGAAGGTGATCCACTCAGCGACGTTGACGAGCGATTACCTGCTGAGCGGCCTTGTCTTCTGCGGCACCTGCGGCTCCAGGCTCATCGGCAGCCAGGCCAAGAGCGGGACGCATTTCTACTACGTCTGCCAGCGGCAGCTCAAAGAAGGTCCGCAGGCCTGCCGGTCAGGCTTCATTGGCCGCCAGCGGCTGGAAGACGCGGTCGTCAACCAGCTCAAGGACCGCGTGCTGACCGACGAGAATCTCACGGCCTTGGTGGACCTGGTGAACGAGGAGATGAACAAGGACCGCCGCGGGGCGCGGGAGCGCGTCACGGCCATCGAGACGCAGCTTCGGACGCTGAACGGCCGGCTGGACAAGCTCTACGTGGCCCTGGAGAGCGGCCACGTGGACATGGCCGACATCGGGCCGCGCATCAAGGCGCTTCGCCAGGAGATCGAATCCCTGGAGGAGCAGAAGCGCGAGACCATCGCCCAGGAGGCGGCCCCGTTCCGCGTGAGCCAGGCGGAAGTCCGCCGCTGCGTCGAGGATCTGCGCGGGCTGCTTCAGGACGGCACGATCATGGAGCGCAAGTCCTGGCTGCGCACCTGGGTCAAGCGCATCAACGTCGAGAAGCAGCTTCGCGGGACCATCGAGTACTGCCTGCCTCTCGCCCCCGGAAAAGGAGAAGGCCGCCACGAGGGCGGCCTATCTCGGCTGGGAGTTCTGTC
>CAYLLY010000175.1:0-3778 GCA_964384595.1 uncultured Nitrospirales bacterium | reverse complement strand
GACGCGATGAGCCGCCAGATGTCGGCCGAGCGGACCCGCCGGGCCCTGGTGATCGAAGCGGAGGGCACGAAGGCGGCCGCGATCACGGTCGCCGACGGCGAAAAACAGGCGGCTATCCTGAAGGCGGAGGGCGATCGCCAGTCCCGCATCCTCAACGCGGAAGGGGAGCGGCAGGCGGCGATCCTGCGCGCCGAAGGCTTTGCGCTGGCGCTGTCGAAAATTTTTGAAGTTGCGAAGGGTGTCGACGCCAAGACGATGGGCCTGCAATACCTGGACGCGCTCAAGTCCCTCGGCGCCAGCCCGTCGACCAAGTTCGTACTTCCGCTGGAGCTGACCTCGCTGCTCTCTGGTATCATAGGAGACAGCCGGAAAGTCTTCGCGCCGGAGAAAACTTAGCTCTAGGACGGTTTCATGGGTTGCGCCAGGTGGCTCGAGTTTAAAATCGACGTGGACCCTAAGAAACCGGGCCGCCGGCAGGAGGTCTTCGACCTGAAGGTGATCGAGCGGGCGCTCGGCGCGCCGATCACCTACGTCTATTCCAACGAGATCCAGCCCGGCGCGACCGCGGGCGTACACTACCATAAAGAGCACCAGGTCGCGGTCTGGATGCGCGAGGGCGAGATCGAGATGACGCTGGAGAATATGAAGACGCACGAGCGGGAAGAGATCCCGCTGCGTCCCAGCAATCGCCTGCTCATCATCCCGACCATGATGTATCACGCCGCCGCGAACAAGTCCGACAAGCCCGCGCTGATCATCATGTTCGCCACCAGCGTCCCCCGCAACCCCAATGACGACTGGCACTAATCGTCTTTTTACCATCTTCATTCTGATCGGCTTTCTGTCGGCGCTGCCCGCCTGCACACACCAGCATGGCCAAAAGCACCGCGTCCCCTCCGACCTCAAACAGTACATCGAGATTCTGGAACGGCCCGAGCGGGACAAGGACCAGAAGCCGGACGAGGTCATCCAGACGCTCAACCTCGACCGGCACATGACGATCGCGGACATCGGCGCGGGGTCGGGCTACTTCACGCGGAAATTTGTGTGGGTACTTCAGGATAGAGGCATGGTCTATGCCGTGGACGTCGAGCCGGTGCTCTTGAAATACAACGAGGAGATGGCCGATCACCTCCACACGCCGTACAATGCGAAGTTCGTCGTGGCCAAGGAGGACGATCCCCTCCTTCCGCCGAACAGCGTGGACCTCGTCTTCGTCTGCGACACGTACCACCACCTGGAGCAGCGCGCCGACTACTTCACGCGCGTCAAGGCGGCGCTCACGAAGAATGGCCGCGTCGCCATCATCGATTACTGGACCGACGGGCGGGCCGGCGACCTCGGCTTCTCACCGGAGCACCTCGTCGCCCGCGAGACCGTCATCAAAGAGATGTCCGAAGCGGGCTATCGCCTCTCCAAAGAGCACACCTTCCTGCCGAGACAATATTTCCTGGAGTTTGTGCCAGCAAGCAAGTGAACCGGGTGGCGTCGCGCGGGCGCCCGTATCGAGCACAGGGCGTACAGCCGGGTTCCGGGACTTCGACGGCGAAACGCCCAGCTCGAACGGGCTGCGCGACGACAGGACCCGCGCCTTGGAGAATTAAGTCCTTCTTAGCCAGCCAATAGCGGTTTGCGCGGTGACGACGAGCGCCAGGAGCACGCACACCAGCGCCACGTCCGTCGGGCCCAGAGGCCAGTCGAGGCGGTAGGCAATGGCGAACCCCGCGAAGGCCGCGAGCCCGCCGAAGAGCGAGGCCGCGAGCGGCAGGTGCCGGATGCCCGTGACCAGCCGCCCCGCGATCAGCGGCGGCACGATCAGGAACCCGAACATCACCAGCGGACCCACCAGCAGCACCCCGAGCGAGATCGTCGTGCCGATGATCAGGTAGAGCACCACGTCCCACGCCAGCACATTTTTGCCGAACGAGCGCGCCAGGTCGCGGTCAGCCGACACCAACAGCAGGTCCTTCTTGAAAAACCACAGCGCCGCCACGATCGCCGCATACCCCACGGCCAGCACCAGCAGCTCGCCGGTGGGAATCGCGATGATCTCCCCTTTGAGCAATCCTAATATGCCGATCTCGGCAATCCGGTCCGACGCCACCAGCAGCAGGCTCAACGCGCCCGCAAATGCATAGAGCACACCGGTCTGCTCCTCCGCCCGCGCACGGCTCCGGCTCTCCCAGACCGCCAGCCCCAGGATGGCCGCGAGGGTGAAGACCGTCGAGCCCGCAAGTGCGAGCCCAAAGTCCCCCTCGTGGAGCGCGTGCTCATGAAACAGCGCGTGCCAGAAGAACGCCCCGGCGACGCCCGCGGTCGAAACCTGCGGCAGCGCCACGCCGAGAAAGACCATGCGCCGGCCCACCAGATAGACGCCGACCAGCGGCGCCACGAAGCCGATGATCAGCCCCCCATAGAATGCGTTGCGCAGGAGGAAGCCCGGGGACAGGATCTCCATGAGCAGGCTCATGACAGAAAGTCCTCCTCGATGATCGTGCGCACCCGTTCCGGCGCGAGCATGGTCGAAGCCGGGCCTCGAAGCAGCTTGCCCCCATGCACCCAGATCGCCTCCCGGACCACCTCGCGCACCGCGCCAAGATGGTGCGTCACCAGGAGAATCGTCAAGCCCTGCTCGCGGTTCAACCGTCCCAGAAGCGCCAGAATCGCCGCGGCCGTCGGCGCGTCGATCCCGCTCAGCGGCTCGTCCAGCAACAGCAAATCCGGCTCCGTCGCCAGGGCGCGCGCCACCAGCGCGCGCTGCTTCTGACCTCCGGAGAGCGTATGGAAGAGCCGGCCGCGCAGCTCGGCCGCCCCCACCTGCTCCAAGCACTCCAGCGCCCGCTCCCGCTCGGCGCGCCTGGGACGCCGCCCCGCCGGCAGCCCCCCGTAAGTCCCCATCTCGACCACCTCGGCCGCCGTCATCGGAAACGCCAGGTCAAGCGTCTCCTGCTGAGGGACATAGCCGAACCGCACCGGCCGCCCATCGAACGTGCTCCGGACGGTTCCGCGGAGCGGCGGGACGATCCCGGCCATCGTCTTCAAGATCGTGCTCTTGCCGCACCCGTTCGGCCCCAGCAACGCCAGGCAATCACCGGGGCGGACGTCCAGCGACAATCCCTCCAGCACGGGAGTCCCGTCATAGCCCAACGTCACGTCCTGAAAGCTCACCAGCGCGCCGGCCATGACGATCGTTACCCCTTCCCCGCGACGCCCGCGGCTTGGGCCGCCTTCAGCATCGCGCGCAGATTGTACTCGATCAGGTCGAAGTACGTCTTCACTTCAGGCGTCCCCCCGACCATGATCGGCAGCTTCACGACCTGCGCTCCGGCCTGCGCCGCGATCTGGTTCGGCACCTTCTCGCTGAAATGCGGCTCGCGGATCACCACCTTGACCCCCTGCGCCTTCATCCGTCCCACGAGGTCGATGAGATGGCCGGCCGTCGGCTCGATGCCGGGCTTCAACTCGATCTCTCCGACGATCTCCATCCCGTACCGATCCGCGAAGTAGACGATGTCGCGGTGATAGGACACCAGCTTCAACCCTTTCAGCGGACGGCTCAAGGCCTCCCACTCGCGCGTCTTCGCATCGAGTTGGACGAGGAATGCTTTGAGGTTGGCTTCGAACTGGGTCTTGAGCGTCGGGTAATTCCGCGCCAGGCTGTCGAAGATGGCTCCGGCGATGGCGCGTCCGCCCTCGGGGTCGAGGTTATAGTGCGGATTGCCGGACGGATGGAGATCGCCTTCGCTGCGGGACAGCGTGCCGGGCACTTCCTTGGGCG
>CAYLLY010000174.1:0-3924 GCA_964384595.1 uncultured Nitrospirales bacterium | reverse complement strand
TACCTCGAGCGGCCGGACTTTTCCGACAGGAAAAGCGGGTCGGACCACTAGCCTCCACGCGGAGCCCGGCCTTGGCCTGGGCGCTGGCACGCTGCGGCCTTGGCGTCCCCCGATGGTGTAAGCCGGCGGCGGTGGCTCTCCGGTCCGTCCCAACGGTCGCCCGCCTCGGGCCCCCGGAGGCGCGACCGTCGACGCGTGCAGGGACGACGTCTCGGCTGACGCCCGCGCCTCCTCCCGGAGCCGTTGGTTGCCCCGCAGCGATCGGCTTGATGGAAGCCAGGCCAGCGAGCGCGCCTTTAGTTTCAGTTTAAAAAAATTATATATATCCATTACTTACGTGACAGCCTATTTTTTTATTGACGCCTGAATTTTTTGGGAGCAAAGATCTTGACGAGGTAATGGGACCGATGTATTGTCAGCCATGCGGATCATCGCGAAAAGGACGCTCCGCGAGTTCTGGGAGCTCCACCCGGACGCGGAAGAGCCGCTTCTCGCGTGGTACCGCGAGGTCGAGAAGGAGGATTGGGATACCCCCGCGAAGGTCAAGGAGAAGTACCGGACCGCGAGCGTCATCGGCGACAACCGCGTGGTGTTCAACATCAAGGGCAACGACTACCGGCTCGTGGTGAAGATCAATTACCCGTATCGGGTGGTCTACATCCGGTTCGTGGGCACGCACGCCGAGTACGACGGGATCGACGCGGAGGAGGTGTGACATGGGCATGATCAAGCCAATTCGGACCGAAGCGGACTACGAGGGCGCGCTCGCCCGCATTGACGCGCTCATGGACGCCGAGCCCGGCACACCGGAGGGTGAAGAGCTCGACGTCCTGACGGACCTCGTTGAGCACTATGAGGCGAAGCACGTCCCGATGGGCTACCCAGGCGCCGTCGCCGCCATCGAATTCCGACTAGAGCAAGCAGGCCTGACTCAGCGGGATCTCGTTCCGTTCATCGGCAGCCGCGCCAAGGTTTCCGAGGTGCTGTCTGGGAAGCGGCAGATCACGATGCCGATGGCGCGGGCACTCCATGAGCACCTCGGCATCCCAGCTGAGGTGCTTCTTCAACAACCGGGAGCGTCCCTCGCAGACCCGTTGGCGGACATCGAGTGGAACCGCTTCCCGGTGAAGGCGATGGCAAAGCTCGGTTGGATCCCGAAGGTCAAGAACCCCGAGTCACGTGCAAAGGAGCTCGTTGGTGACCTGATTCGGCGCGCGGGAGGGTCAGCCGTCGCCGCCGCAGCGCTCTACCGCAAGAACGACTACGCCCGCACGAATGCCAAGATGGATCCATACGCGCTCAAGGCGTGGTGCTGGAAGGTCCTCGCGGACGCCAACGAGGCCCGCCCGCCCGTTTCGTACAAGCCCGGAACCATCACACTGGACTTCCTCGGCCAAATCGCGCGCTTGAGCTGGTCAAACGAGGGGCCGCGGCTCGCCAAAGAATTTCTCGCCAAGCACGGAATCTCGCTCGTCGTGGTTCGCCACCTGCCGAGAACCTACTTGGATGGCGCTGCACTCAAGCTCGGCGATGGCACGCCAGTAGTCGGCCTGACGCTTCGGTACGACCGTGTCGATAGTTTCTGGTTCTGCCTCCTGCACGAACTCGCCCATCTCGGCCGCCACATGGACAGTGACGGCGACGTCGCCTTCGTCGACGACCTCACGCTCCGCGAAGTCGAAGGCGACCGTCGAGACCCGAAGGAGGCTCAGGCGGATCAATGGGCTGAGGAGGCTCTTGTCCCGGGTGCGATATGGGAGACGAGCGAAGCGCGTCGAAATCCCACGCCGATGGCCGCGGTTAACCTGTCGAAGGCACTGCAGGTTCATCCCGCGATCGTCGCCGGCAAGATCCGACACGAACAGAAGAACTACCGGCTGCTATCGCATTTCGTCGGGACCGGCGAGGTCCGGCGTCAATTCGGATTGACTGCATGAAGACGTGGCGCTTGACCGGCGGGGCGATCGACACGGAGCCTCACTCGTCGATGCGACTCAACGAAGGAGGGAATTCCCGGTGAGGGACGGCCGACCCGATTTGGTCGGACCGGCTTCAGCGCCCGCATCGCGGCCATTCCGGGTCCTCAGCCTCGACGGCGGTGGCATGCGCGGCGTCTATACCGCCACCTACCTTGGCGAACTGGCCGATGCCTTCGCACGCAAGCGCGGCGTCGCTGCTCTCGATGTCGGCAAGGGATTCGACCTGATTGTGGGTACGAGCTGCGCTATCTCGACGACCGCTTCATCACCCAGGGCCGGTCGCTGGCCCTGGTCGGCGCCACGGGCCTGGGCAAGACGCACCTGTCCGTCGCCATCGGCCGCGCCCTGCTCAAGCGCGGCTACACCGTGCGCTTCACCACCGTGCAGGCCCTGCTCACCCGCGTCGTCCGGGCCCCCGGCCTGGACGGCCGCGCCCGGATCCTCAAGCCCTATCACCAGAGCGATCTGCTGATCCTCGACGAGTTCGGCTACCTACCCGCCGACCCCGACATCGGCCCGATCCTCTACGAGGTCATCGCCACCAGGTATGAGAGAATCGCCTCAGCATCCTCACGAGGTGGCGCATCTTAACCGAGAATGCCAGAGAAAAACTGGCGCCTTGACACTGAGAATTTCCACGCCTGGGCGGCGCCGTCCAGCGCGTCCGCGCCTCCGGCCGCCGGCGTGGCGCGCCGCGACTTGGTCGCATCCTGCCGCTGCCCCGCCGGCTCGGGCGCCGGGCCAGTCGGCGGGGGCAGCAGGATGCGAGCTGGCCGCATGCCCTTCATCACGGTCCGGCCCTCCTCGGTGAGGAGGACCACGGGGCGGTCGCCGCCGCTGAAGCCGATTCACCCAGCCGCCAGGCACCGGCGCAGGAGCCGGAGCAGCCACTCCTCGGAATGCTCGCGCAGGGCGCCGAAGGTGGGGACGCGCGTGAGGCCGGCGCGCGTGAGTCGCGGGTCGGCCTCGCCGCGCACCAGCCGCACGACCACGCCGAGGCCGAAGCGGTCGTGGACGCGGGCCACGCCCGAGAGCGCCTTGCGGACGAGCAGGGGCGCCTCGCTTTACGGGCGAGCAGCCTCGGATTGATTCGGCCGTGCCCGCATGGTAGTATTATTGGTGCTTGCTCCTGATGCGGCTCTGGTCGGGCCGTACCAGGGGTGGGCAAATCGGTGGAGGCCCCACCCAAAAGGAGGCAGGACGCCTATGTCCCACGATGTTCTTTCTCGCCGCTTTAGCACCCTCGAGAACGCTGCGCAAAAACTCAACTCGGAGTCGGACAGCCTCAAGAAGTACATCTCCG
Organism: uncultured Nitrospirales bacterium; assembly: GCA_964384595.1. Lineage (GTDB taxonomy): Bacteria > Nitrospirota > Nitrospiria > Nitrospirales > NS-4 > SCTG01. Next base: position 642 of record CAYLLY010000174.1, on the reverse strand, counting down.
ATTTCGAGGAGAAGCTCCGGTCGCTTCGTCTCGGGCTGGAGGTGTGGCTCGAAGAACCGCTCAACGAGGACGATCCAGCGGTCCCGGTCGAATACAGGGGAATGGATATGGCTGGCCGTCTCGAAAAGTCCCTTGGCTTCGCGAAGGGCCCGAAGAACTGGGAGTTGCGTATTCGATATACAAAACTGGTGATCGATCCCGAGACGGAGAGCTGGGTGGTTGCAGAGGCCAAGGAAATGCGTCTCCTAGATGCTCCGCGCGGAGACAGAATCGCGGCGGCAGCGGTCTTTCCTCGACTCCTCGACGAACTGACCGGCGCGGCAGAGGCGGCGGTCTCTGCCATTGGCCGGGCAAGGAAGCGCGCGAGGGACTCGAAATAACGGCAGGTTCCAGTGCGGGGCTGCTCGCCCGCAGCGGATCACTGCCGAGCGGCCCCGTTCAGCATCGCGTCGAGCGCGGGCACCGGTGCCACCAGACGCTCGAGCGGGTGTACGTGGCGGTCGTCGAGGGCGTGGTTCGTGCGGACCAGGGGACGCTCGAGAGCGTGCTCGTGGAGGACCGGAGCCTCCGCGTCCGGAGCGCGCCGGCCCGGGCCTCGCGCCGTCGGGAGCGAGACCGGGGGCGTCAGGCCGTCACCCACTA
>CAYLLY010000173.1:0-3931 GCA_964384595.1 uncultured Nitrospirales bacterium | reverse complement strand
GACTCGCTGACGTTCGTGTCCACCTGCATCTTGGTCAGATCCTTGGCGACTGTAAACAGCACGGGGGTCTGGAAACTCGCCGCCACGGTCTGTCCGACGTCCACATTCCGCGAGATCACAATGCCGTTGACGGGAGAATGGATGGTGGTGTACTCCAGGTTGACCTTCGCCGTGTCTAACTGGGCCCGGGCTTGTTTGACCTGCGCCTCCGCAACCAGGACATTGGCCTGCGCGGTCTCATAGGCCGTCCGGGTATTATCCACATCCTGCTGGGCGTTCAGTTGCTGCTCGAACAAGGCTTTCGCGCGGTCAAAGTTGAGCTTCTGCAAAGCAAGATCGGCGCGCGCGCGCGCCAGATTCCCCAAGGTATTCTGGAGACTCGCCTCCATTTCCGTGACTCTGGTCTGGAATGGGACCGGATCAATCTGGGCCACGACCTGGCCGGCCTTCACCACCGAGTTGAAGTCGGCGTAGAGGGCCTGGATGATGCCGGAAACCTGGCTGCCGACCTGCACCGTGATCACGGGATTGATCGTACCGGTGGCCGTGACGCCCTGGGTCACCGTCCCGCGTTCGATCTTCGCGGTCTTATACTTGACCGCAGGCTTTTGCTCCCCGTTCCAATAGATATAGCCGGCCGTAGCAAGCCCCACGATGAGCAGGGCGCTCACAGCGATCCCCCTGGCTTTGCTCATGAACTGCCTTTTGCCGGCGTGCTGGTTCCCGTCGCCCGATCGAGCTGGGCCTTGGCCGCCTGGAGATTCGACACGGCCACGACGTCATTGACCTGGGCGTTCACGAGCGCCACCTCGGCGTCCGTTACCTCGATCGCGTTGCTGAGGCCGGCCCGGTAGCGCCCCTCCACCAGCGCAAGCCGCTCCTTCGCCTGGACGACGGTCACCGCCGTCACCCGCAAACGTTCCTTGGCCGCTTCCAGGTTCAAGAGCGCCTGATTCACTTCCAGCAGGATATTCTGCTGGAGGACTTCTCCGTTGGCCTTGGTCCTGAGAAGATTCGCGCGCGCTTGGGCGACTTGCTGTTTGGTCAGGAATCCGCTGAAGATCGGAACGTTCACGGTGCCCGCGACGTTCCAGTTATAGACCAACGGAAATTCTATCCCACTGTAGGAGTAGTTAGCCGAGCCTATGACCGTCGGAAGGAAATCGCCTTGGGCCGTCTTGATAGCCGCCTCAGCCGCCTTTTCCTGGGCCAGCTGGGAGATCATCTCAGGCCGAAGGCGCATGGCCAATGCCACCGCTTCCTCCAGAGCGATCTGGTCATGCACCATGGACGTCGGCTCTTCAACCCGGTAGACATCCGAACTCTTGATCCCCATCGCGTTATTGAGGGTCACTCGGGCCACCAGGCGATTGTTCTTGGCCGTGATCAAATTCAACTGGGCGTTGGACAGGTCCACCTCGGCCGTGGTGACGTCGATCTTGGGCGCCACGCCGGCCTTAAAGCGTCCTTTGGCCAGATCGAGGTGCTTCTTGAACTGCGTGATGGCTTCCTCGCTCACCGTGACCAGGCGCTGCGCTTGCTGAAGGCCGAAATAGGCCTGCTGCACGTTGACGATGACCGTCTGCAAGATCGTCTCGGCGTCCGAATTGGCGGCGTGCAGGTTGAATTGCGCCGTGTCAACTCTGGACTTGGTTGTCCCAAAATCATAGAGCAACTGGTTGAGCGTCACGCTGCTCTGATTGAATCCTGTGGTGTTGCCGGTGGCAGCTCGCGGAACCCCACTGCCTTGGAATGTGCTGGTCGAATTGGTCGTCCGCAGCGTTTTGGCGAGCGATCCCTGAACCTGCGGATAGAACCCAGACTGGGCCTGCCCTACCAATGCTTCGTTGATCGCCTGGGTGCCGGACGCCACCCGCAGGCTGGGGTGATGGGACAGCGCCAATTCGACCGCCTTCCCCAAGGTCAACACCTCCGGTACAGTCTGGGGGGACATGACCTCGGCGGCGGCCGCGAGGGTCCCGCTTCCTTCTCCAGCCACCAGGCATACGGCTATCGCCGCCAGCGCCCACGTCTTCAGTCCCATTCTTTCCTCCTTCCAGCCGCGGAAACTCTCCCCTGCAAGGCTTGAATGCGGACTCTCCCCTTTGTCATGTGACACCTGGGCCGCCGCATTAGTTACTTCCAACGGTTCGGCATACCCGAATCATGCAGCCAAAACCGCATATTAGGGGAGCCCCGGCCATAGTGTCAAACCGCCGCACAAACACGAAGGCCATGCCACCGAGTCGGCGGCATGGCCCTGTTCTCCCGTTTTCGCTACGCGAACGCTATGGCCCGACGGTGATCCTGTCCTTGATTTTATCCACCGTCGTTTTTGCGATCCCGGCTTTCGTGACAAGCTCTTCTTTCGTCTTGTATGGGCGGTTCTTGACCAGTTTGTCGGAGTCTTCCTTGGCCAATTCCAAGGCCACCGCCAGCTCGGCCTGCGTGGCTTTATTGATATCCACCAATTGATCAGGAGCGGGAGTAAAATTGGCGGCCGGCTGCTGTGGCTCCTGAGCAGAAGGCGCCACAGGCTTCGCCGGCTGCGTCGGAGGCTGGAGCAGGGCCGATTGTTCGCGCTCTTTCAATTCCTTCGCCTGCCGTTTCTGGATCTTCAACGAGTCCTCGTAACGCTGCTTCGCGACCTCCAGCTCCTGGGCCAACGCCTTCTTCGACGCCGTCAGTTCCTTGAGCTGGCGCTCCAGATCCTTCAGCTTGCCTTCGCCGGCCTGGCGTTCTTTCACGACCGCTTCGTTGAGCGGCGCGATTTGCGCGTTGAGCTTGTCGACCTCCTCCTTGAGCTTGCTGTTGGATTCCTTCAGTCCTATCAGTTGCTTATTGAGCCCTTCGTTCTGGATGCGGACCCGGTCGAGGTCGTTCTTGACGGACTGCACCTCACGCAAGGTCTGATCGTAGGTGCCCTGGCTTACGCACCCGGCCAGCGCCGCCAGCAGAAGCAGACTCGCCGCCCCCGCAATCCGTTCTTTCATGCCACCGTCTCCCTCATGACCCACGGCCAGCGCAGGTGTTCCGTGCCCTGCGCCGTTCAAGATGTAGTCGAAACTCCCCTGTTTGTCAACAGCCCGAATACGCGAGCGGTGAACGTCCTTGACAACTCCACCACCCTTGCCGATGATGCCGGCACCTGTATGACCCTGTGGGCGGCTCTCATCCTGGGCGTGGTCGAAGGCCTGACCGAGTTTCTGCCGGTCTCCTCCACCGGCCATCTCATCCTCGTCGGCCATGCCTTGGGCATCACCGGTGAATACGCCGTCAGCTTTGAAATTGCGATCCAGTTGGGCTCCATCCTGTCGGTCGTCGTGTATTTTCGCGAGCGTCTGTGGGACCTGCTGCAACGGCTCCCGACGGACCCTTTCAGCCGGCGACTCGTTTACGGAATAGGACTCGCCTTCCTCCCGGCGGCCTTCCTGGGGTTGGCGTCCCACACATGGATCGAGACCCATCTGTTCGGGCCGGTGACCGTGGCGGGCGCACTCATCGCCGGGGGAGCGGTGATTCTGCTCATCGAGCATACCGTGAAAGAGCGGCGCATCAGGGGACTCGGAGAAATCGGCTTGCGCGAGGCCTGGTGGGTGGGGATCGCACAGTGCGTTTCGCTCTTTCCGGGGGTCTCGCGCTCGGGCGCGACGATCATGGGGGGGCTCGTGGTGGGGATGGACCGCACGACCGCGACCGAATTCTCCTTCCTGCTTGCGCTGCCCACTATGATCGCGGCAACCGGGTACAAGATCGTCAAGTCGCGCGACCTGCTCTTTCAGGGTGACGCGCTGCTCTTTCCGATCGGCTTGGCGACGGCGTTCGTCACCGGCCTCATCGTCATCGCCGGCTTCCTAACCTTCATCAAGCAGCACACGTTCAAGCCCTTCGCCTACTACCGGATCGCGCTGGGCATCCTGGTCCTGGCCGT
>CAYLLY010000172.1:0-4016 GCA_964384595.1 uncultured Nitrospirales bacterium | reverse complement strand
TGTCCTGTGGTCGCGAGCCTCAGGCAGTCTGATGTTTATGACACAGTAGTGTTAAGGCTGGCCGCGTGACGAATCACACTCCACATTGCCAGGTGCGAGCGCGACCGCTTCCGTCCCGTCCACCGAGGACGCGGTCCGGAAGCTACAAGCCGATGACGAGGGGCTTAAGCCGACTCCGTCGCTTGGCGAGCATTAGCACCCGGTCGCAGATGTCCCAGACGGCACTCCACTTTGACCCACCCCGGCGCTCGGGGAACACCGTGGCTAGCAGCACCGCGAAGCCCTTCGCGCGGCCGCTGTCTTGCCGCTTAAGCGCAATACCCCACTTCTCGTGAACCCAGGCCGTAAATTCCTTGCCAGGCGAGCCGAAGCGTCTACACAGCTCATCGATCTCTCCCAGATCCAGACGCCTCTGGAGCGCGATCTCGAGCGCCGCCTTGAAGGCCGGGGCTGCTATTCGCTCCAGGTCTGGATCTAGCACACATTGATGCCCGCACCGTGATACGTCCTGATGCTTGTCGAGAAGAACCTCCCGCTTGTCTGCATCCACGACAGCGACGATGCGCCCGGCGCCGGCTTCCAGGAGCGGGTCGAGCTCATGGAAAGCACCCTCCTTCCGGGCGCTGGCGTACTCCCGCGGGACCTCGTCTGCTCCGCCGGCCGCGCGAATTTCGATCGTCTGGCGAGAGGGATCGGCCTCGCTGCGGAGAGCCCTCCACCCTGGTTCGATGCGGTCCAATATCGTCTCGAAGAATGCCTTATCCGACGGGCCTTCCACGATGAGACAAGTGCGCGAGAAGAGGGGATAGGCAGGCGCCGGGTAGAGCACTAGCGCTCTGTGATCCCGTTCCTCAGGGCGGCCCATGCCTCTGCCCATACGCGGCTTGACATAGGCGACTCCGACTTGACCCATGATGGCCGACGCGTCGAATCTACCTGCTCCGTATCGATACTCCGGACCGGGGTCGTCCACTCTCTCGAGGGCGAGCTCTGCGCCTTGATGCAGCTGGAAGCGGACGGCCAGTGGGAATAGCCACCGCTGGGTCTCGCGGATTAGAACCTCGACCCCGCCCACGAACTCGGTTTCTGGAGCCGCGGCCTGCCCGATCAGATTAGGAAGCCTGGTCCCTAGCGCTTCTATCTCTTTTGCCGGCGCACCCGTCCATCGCAGCAGCTGGCGGATGCTTTCCACCTGCTCTGGAAGGTTCTGGTACGGTAGGTCTGCGAAGAAAGGCCGCGGACTTAGTTTGCGGCCTTCCTGTGTCGCGGCCCTCTCGCAGACTGACCACAGGTAGTCAAGGACCAGCCTTATGTACCAGAGAAGGAGCGCTCGTGCCTCGTCCTGACCCGACGCTTTGCTAAGTTCCCTGAGCCAGGACGGGGCAGAATAAAGCAGCGGTGTCAGCGACTCCGGGTCCCCGATCCCGACCAGACCGAGGGGCAGGAGAGGAATGACCGAAGACAGCATCTCTTTCGCGTTCGAGCCTGAAAGAGTCTTGCGGAGCAATTCCACAAGGCGCTTGGAGCGTTTTCCCGCGAGGGGTCGCTCCGTGGACCTAGCCGCTTGGTCGCAATATCTCTCCAGCTCGGCTTGCTGCTTATCCCGTGCTGCCTTCACGCCCTTTAGGACGAGAAGCCTTGTCCCGAGTTCCTCTTTGCGCTCGCTGACCTCACAGTCTGCAATGATATCGTCCAGTGCCTTGATCGCCGACTCGAGTGCCCATATGTCCCGAGACTGCAATTCGCCAATCACCTCGATGAAGCGTTCCTCGTTCTCAAGATCCCGGCGCGAGGTCCACGGGTTCGGCGTCCTGAAGGGGCCCTCGGGGTTAGGAAGTTTCCGACCTGCCTCTAGCGCTTTACCAAGTGCGCGCCTGGCGCCTGGGAGGTCGAGCCTGACCTCTGCGTCTTGCAGGGCGCAGAGGCTCCGGAAGAAGTCCTCGAAATGCGCGCGCGCCGGGTCGACCTCCTCGTCGGTCGTCTCGACCAGACGGCGCGCCTCTTCGAACAACCGGGCCGCCTCCTCAAATACACGCTCATCCCTTGCCCTACGGAGGAGGTCGAAGGCGGTGTAATGGCGGGCAAACGCTTCCATGTAACTCGCCCGGTTCCGACAATGGTTCGTCGTCCCCTGGCGCGCTTCCTCGGCGGCCTTTCGAAATAACTCGATCTTGCCTCCAGGTCCACTCCGTTGGGGCGTGAGGCGCGCCTTGACATACCACCGCGAGGAGGCGGTGATGGGGCGTTCGTGGGTATCCCACGGCCGGTCCGTCTTATCGCCACCGCGCGCGTACACCCGTCTTCCCGCCTGTTCCAACAAGTGCCAGACGTCATAGGCGCAATCGAGTCTTCTCAGTTCCTCGGTCGTCGCGTGGCTGATCTGTTTGGCGTATTTCCCATAAGCCGGACCGGACAGGAGGTAGCGCTGGAGCGCGTCCAGCCACACGTCACAGTCTGTCGGCTTCTTCGAGAGATGACTCTCGACAAGGTTGCGGTTGGCAGTCCAGACGTATTCAAACTCCCGCTGGTCCTGCTCCGCCGCTAGGTAAGTCAGTTCCTCAATCGATGCTAGGACCGTCCGGAGATGCTGGCTCTCGTCATGTTCCTCGCCTATGGACATGGCGTCCTCCGTACTGGCTGGAATTCCCCGTGCCCAAGCTCAAGTCGATATAAGATGACGTTCCGACGTTCACCGGCCTGACGGGCCTCCCCGGAGTGCTGTCTCCCTCCGGGCGACCTACGGTCATCTTCTGCGGACCCGCTCCCGTTCGGCACAGCCTACAGCCAGCTCCCACGCGACACCGTATCGAAGCGCTTCAGCACAGACGACAAATTCGCGCTTGTGATATATGGACAGCAGGGAATGGAGAGCCACCAACCCAGCGAGCACGATTTCAAACTCACCAGCCTTGATCTCGACCGGTGTAAGCTGCTGCTTCCACCAGTGGTCCCGAATGTGTTGCTCAACATCCTCGATTGTGAGTGGATATCCGTGAACCTCTCTCGGACTGTATTTCACGGCCGTCGTCTTCTTGCCGGAGCGCTTCAAAATCACCCGTGCAAGCATTGTGACTGCGCTTCCCAAAATAACGGTGCGCGTGGCAGATCGTGCGCGAGGCAGTAAGGCTCGCTGCAGCTTCTCCATTAACCAACTTCGGAGCTCGTTGTGATCGCCTCGAAAGCCGCGGAGTTGGGAAGCTAGTGCACTGGTGCCCAGCGGATAGGCGCGATGTGATTCACAGCGAATATGACTGTCTTTGGAGCGGCCGAGCGCGAGTTCAACGCTGCCGGACCCCTGATCAATGGCAAGCACCAAGTCACCCTTCTTGATTAGATCGGGCAGGGACCTAATCGCGGCGGCCAAAGAATAATAGGCCTCATCCTTTTCCTTTAGTACGACAAAATCCAGTGCGGTCGGAGACCTGTCTGAAGCTCGTTCAAATGCGGCCACAACGTTGAACCCTCGGGTCAACAGACCATAGGCGGTGGGCGAGGTATCTCGCAAGCGTCGAACAGCTTCTGTTCCGAAGACCCAGATGCGTCTGAGGGGCACCGCGTGCGTTTGGAGCGATTCACGAACGTAGGATTCAACTACCTGTCTTACCGCTTCGACGCCGGCGGTCAGGGCCCCACCGGACAGCCGCAACGCCTCGGTAAGACTAGCTTCGGAGTCGTAACGTCGTGCGACAGACCTCAACTCACCGTCGGCCAGCCTCGCTATGAGCAGGCGAACCCCTCTACTGCCAATCTCGACTAGAGAGAGTAGGTCAGTATTCATATGATCGTCGGGAATCACCGTGCCACACGCTCGCGAAACCGCAAACGCCCGTTCGCGGTCCTCTGCCCTCCGCCACTACCCTGTGAGCATAGCCGACCTCACCCTGGTGCGCCAGCGGGCTGGGCTGGGCGAGCCGGCGTGTCGGGGCCCCACCGGTGTCCCCAAAGCTCCACGGGGACCGACCCCCGACTGCCACGTCGTCTTTGCCGGGGCCTACTACTCGGGACCCCACCGCCTC
>CAYLLY010000171.1:0-4062 GCA_964384595.1 uncultured Nitrospirales bacterium | reverse complement strand
CTGGGGAGTCTGTAGCGTGGGGTCTGACACCGCTCCCCTTCCCCTTACGGTGGGACGGCGATGCAGCGCCCACGCGTGGTATCTGCTAGAATGGCGGCGTGGATTTCGAGCGCGTCTTCAAGAGCTTGCTTGAGGGATTCGACCAGCGGCGCATCCGCTATGCCCTAATGGGAGGTTTTGCGTTGGGGGCGTTGGGCGCTCCTCGGGCAACGATGGACCTCGATTTTCTGGTCCACCGGGACGATCTCGAGGCGCTGCATGCGCTGATGAGCTCCTTAGGGTATGCTCGACGGTTTCACACGGAAAACGTCTCCCAGTATGCAAACCCGGATGACGCCTGGGGCGGTGTGGATTTCGTTCATGCCTTCAGGACGGTTTCATTGGCGATGCTGGACAGGGCGATGGAAAAGCCGATCTTGGGACGATCCCGTCTGGCGCGGCTTCTGCAGCCTGAAGACGTGATCGGTCTCAAGGTTCAAGCCATGGCGAATGATCCGGCGAGACGGAGGAAGGAGATGGCCGACATCGAAGCGCTCATGGATGTGTATCGCACGGAAATGGACTGGGCCCGCTTGGCGGAGTTCTTCGAGTTGTTCGGCTTGTCGGGAGAGTGGCACGCGCTCCGGGAGAGGTTTGACCGTGTTGACTGAGAGGGAAAAGCAGGAACTGCTGGAGATGGCGTCTTCACGCTCTCTGCGACAGGAGTTTCAGATACTCAGGCGATCTTCTCGCCCCCAAGATCCACGCGCGATGGATCTCGACGCCCTGATTCAGTTCCTGACCTTCATGAGCGAAGTGGCCCCGGCCTCCACTCGACCCGTTCGACAGCCGCGCCCCTATTCTCGACTCCATCTGTAAGGGAACAGACTGTCGCAGCGCCCGGCGCCGGCGCGGCCCACGTCCGACGCGACCCCGACGCCATCGCCCGCGAAACTCAGGCCTTTCTCTACGAAGGGGAACTGGGGAGTCTGTAAGGCGAATTGGGGAGTCTCGAGGCTGTGTCTCCTGGCTTTTCGGTTGATGGTTCATTTAAGCCACTGATGGTACGGTTCCACCAAATGCGACCCAATTTGACTTGATATTCCTGCCCAACGCGATTGCATAAGCTATGGAGTTTCAATCAGTTGGTCTTGCAACTGTCTGGGGCTTCCTCCTTGCATAGGAAATGACAGAACACGATTGTCCTGACCACCATTCCAGCAATGGGCTCGGACCCGGGAAAGGAGAGGGCATCATGATCAGAAAAGCCTTCACATGGGGAACAGTAGCAACCCTTATCGCAGTGCTAGGATACTCGGGGATTTCGTCAGGAGAAAAAGGCTGCGGCACACAGGATGGAGTTCCTGCAGAGAAAGTGGCCGACTTTGTGCATGCCGTGCTCCAGGCGGATCGGACCTTTTATACGAAACATGTCGTGGAGCGGATGCAGGCAAAGGGTGTCGTGGTCGCCTCGGAAAATTGGCAGTCCACGAATACGCTTCCCCTCCCGGCCCAGTTCTTACAGGAGTCAAACCAGTTGGTGGGAAGCACACGAACCGGGGTTGGATACCGGCTTATCAGCCTCTGGCCGATCAACAAACGGAATGGGCCGAAGTCCCCGTTCGAGCACACTGGGCTCCAGGAGACCCTGCAGCATCCCAATCGTCCCTATACCGAAGTGGTCATGAACGGGCCGGATCTGTACTTGCAAGCGGTCTATGCGGACAGGGCCGTTTCTCAGGCCTGCATCGGATGCCACAACGCACACCCGGACAGTCCGAAGCGCGACTTCAAGCAGAATGACGTGATGGGCGGGATGATCGTCTCGATCCCGCTCAAGCCATAGTCTGGTCAATTCTGACGAAGGCGAATTGGGGAGTTTGTAGGGCCTGGGGTGGTGGGCCCTCGCTGGTAAAATTTCTATCTCTTGTCCTCAGGCGTCATTCCTGTTAGCATCCCCCCGTTTATCCCACCTTTTGCGATACGGGAGAAGACGCCATGGCCGACTGGCTGTCGAATTCACTGCGGAAGATGACCGGGCTCGCCGATCCCGGCCCCAACTTCATCCAGAAAACGAACGCCGGCAACGCGGCGATGAAGCGAGGCCGTCCGGACGAAGCCGAGCCGCTGTTCAAGGACGCCCTCAAGGAAGCGGAAAAATTCGGTGAGCAGGATCTGCGCAAGGCCTCGGCCATGAGCAACCTGGCGGCGGCCTACCGCGAGCAGAACAAACACAGCGAAGCGGAGTCCCTGTACCGGCAGTCCCTCGGCATAAAGGAAAAAGCCCTCGGCCCCGAGCACCCGGAAGTGGTAGCGGCCCTGAGCAAGTTCGCGGAATTCTACTGCGGGCGCGGCCAGTCGGCCAAGGCCGAGCCGCTCCTCCGGCGCGTGCTGGCGTCGCAGGAGAAGGCGGTGGGGCCCGAGCATGCGGACGTGGTCGTCACCGTCATGACTCTCGGAGAAGCCTACCGCGATACGGGCAAATACGACAAAGCCCTGCCGCTCCTGCAGCGGGCGCTGGCCTCACAACAGAAAGCGGTGGGCCCGGAGCATCTGAGTGTCGCCATGACGCTCGACAAGCTGGCGCTCCTGTACCAGGCCCAGGGGAAGTATGCCGACGCCGAGCCGCTCTATCTTCAGGCGCTGGCGATCCGCGAAAAGGCCTTGGGCCCGGCGGACCCCTACGTGGGCCACGGCCTGGAGAAGCTGGCCGATGTCTATCGCGAGCAGGGGAAGTATGACGATGCGGAAAAGCTGTACCTGCGGGCGATCAAGATCTGGCAGGACACGCTGGGCCCGGAGCACCCTGACTTCGCCCACAGCCTCGAGAGCTTCGCCGGGTTGAAATACGCGCAGGGCAAGCACGACGAAGCGGAGAATATCTACCGCAAAGTGCTGGCCATCCTGGAGACCGCCCACGGCAAGAATCATCCAAGCCGCGCGAACGCGATGGACCAGTATGCCATGGTCCTCAGGACTCAGAACAAGGATGAGATGGCGAAGCGGGTGGAGGAGCGCGCCAGGGAAATCCGGGACGCCTGTGCGAAACAGGCCGCCAATCCCCAAGCCGCTTCAGAGAAACCCAAGGACCCGATGAAGGACTTTGGCTTCAACTTCCCCGGGTTCAAGGGATGAGTGGACCGTGGGAGGATAAATTTATGGAACGAGTGAAAATCGGGTTGTGCGGTCTGGCGCTAGTCTTCATAGTAAACGGGTGCGCCACGACCAGCGGGACAACTCCGCAAGAAAAACGCCAGGCTATTCTCTCCATGAAAAGTAAGGTGCTGACGGAGTTGTACGAGAATCGCTCCAAGGCCAGAGCCGAGGTTGCCGCGGCGCCGGGGTATGCCGTGTTCAGCAACGCCAACATCTACCTCTTTTTCGTCGGCGTCGGAGGCGGGCATGGCGTCGTTCATGACAATAAAACCGGCAGGAATACTTTTATGAAAATGGGAGAGGCCGGCGTCGGGTTGGGGCTTGGCGTGAAGGATTTTCGCGTGGTGTTCATTTTCCATGACCGGGCCGTCATGGAAAAGTTCATCGGCAGCGGCTGGGAATTTGGAGGGCAGGCCGATGCCGCGGCCAAGGCCGGTGAAAAAGGCGCTGCCATTGGAGGTGAAGCTGTATTTGACGGCATTACCGTCTATCAGTTGACGGAAAGCGGGCTGGCGCTCCAGGCGACGGTGAAGGGAACCAAGTACTGGAAGGATGATGATCTGAACTGAGCGGCCGGCGCGCGTCAGGAGCGGCTGGACGGCTTGATGCGGATGTGGCTGACGATGTTCTTCACGCCGTCCACGGCGCGGGTGACGCGCATGACTTTGTCGAGCTCTTCCCTGCTGTAGACCAGGCCGATATAGTAGACGACGCCGTTGACCGACCGCCAGCGGAGGTTGATGGACCCCACGCCCGAGGCGCCCAGCAGATTGGCCTTCAGCTTGAGCTCGATGCCGATGTCCTTGGCGGAAGCGCTGAACCCGCCTTCCTCGGTGACCTGGATCTCGTTGTAGAGGTGCTTCACTCCCTGTGCGCGCCGCGCCAGCTCGACCGCCTTCCGGCGGTCCTCGCTTTTCTTGACGGACC
>CAYLLY010000170.1:0-4122 GCA_964384595.1 uncultured Nitrospirales bacterium | reverse complement strand
CGCTAGTGTGGTGTCCCTAACGCTTCTTTACAACGGCGGATCTTGCCCAGGATCATGTCGGCATCCTTGGTCCAGACGAACCGCGTGGGCGCCTGATTGTAGGCTCGGAGGTAGTCGGTGATCGCGGCGACCAGTTCCTGCACGCTGCGGAAGGTGCCGCGGCGGATGCGCTTCTGGGTGATCTCGCCAAACCAACGCTCCACCATGTTGAGCCACGAACTGCTCGTCGGGATGAAGTGCAGGTGGACCCGCGGGTGGCGCTTGAGCCACCGTTTCACCGGCGGGCTCTTGTGCGTGTTGGAGTTGTCGACGATCAGGTGGAGGTCCAGTTCCGGGTGCGTCTCGCGATCGATCTTCGCCAGGAAGCGGATGAACTCCCGGCTGCGCTGGCGCGGCAGGCACTCGCCGATGACCTTGCCATCCAGCAGGCTGAGCGCGGCAAACAGCGTGGTCGTCCCGTGCCGCTTGTAATCGTGCGTCTGGCGCGCCGGGATCCCTGGGCGCAGCGGCAACAACGGGGCCGTCCGGTCCAGCGCCTGAATCTGGCTCTTCTCGTCCACCGACAGGACCAAGGCCTTGTCCGGGGGATCCAGATACAGGCCCACGACATCCCGCAGCTTCTCGACAAAGTGCGGATCCCGGGACAGCTTGAAGGTCTCGACCCGGTGGGGTTGGAGCCCATGCTGCTTCCAGATCCGCTGCACGGTCATCCGCGACAGTCCCTGGGCTCGGGCCATCGTGCGGACCGTCCAGTGCGTCGCGGCCGGCGGCGTCGTGTGCAGCGTGGCCTCCACCACCCGCTTGATCGCTTCCGGGGCCACGGCCTTCTTCCGCCCCGGCCGCCGCGCGTCCTTCATCAGCCCGGGCACCCCCGACCGGGCGAAGCGGCCGCGCCAGAGCAACACCGTCGGCCGACTCGTGCCCAGTCGCGCAGCAATCGCCTGATTCGCGATGCCCGCCGCGGCCAGCAAGACCATCCGCGCCCGGAGCGCGATCTTCTGCGGAGTCTTCCCGGACCCGGCAAGGAACTTCAGGCGCTTCTCCTGGTTCGCGTCGACCCACAAGGCGGCCGCTGGTTGGAACATGCCGGCATTCTACGTCCGGCGGATCATATGTGTCAATATATTTCTGGGACGCCACACTAGAGCGCAGAACTGGGTCACCCTCTACTACCTGCTGATGTTGGGGCGTGTCGGCATGAGGTCAGAGACGACGGCTGAGGTCCGCGGCCCCAGCCCCGCGAAGTCCAGGCCCTGCGACTCTGTTCGACGCCGCTCAGGCGTCGGGGAAGTATCCCTCTACCGCCGCTTGTCTTCCGGTCAGGCGAGCGTTCGGTGCATCAATGGAAAAGACGTAGTCAAAGGGCATCACAGGGAACGGAACCACTGGGAGATCTGGACTCCGGGCTCTCGCCCGGGATGGCGTTCAGCAGGGCTCTCGCCATGGTCGTCTGATTCGACTGTGAAAGAGCGCGCGGCGTGCCTCAGCCGCTAGACGAGGCTATCGAAAGGCGCCAGAGGCGAGAGCCTATCTTCGGGTGCAACGGTCGATGTGGGGTATTGTCAAGAGTTGTGGATCGGGCGTGATCAGGTGCGCTCCGCTTGCTGGGGAAGAAGTGGCGCGGACGCTCGGCGACGCGGGTGACGCGAGCGCCATGAAGCGCGCTCGAGGGGCCGTCCCGGGGGATACCCCGGATATGGACGCAGTCATCAGACGCGATCCTGGAGCCTCTGCGCGATGCGTCCATGGCGACATCTCGTGAACTGGGGCGCGAGGGTCTCCCCGGTCCGTGCCATCGCGGTGTTCGGGGTCACGCCGCGCGCCGCTTCCGGCCCTGGGCCTCGCGTTCCCCCCGGACGCCATCGACGAACCGGACCCCGGCGCGGACCAGCGGCACGAGCTCCGGCGCGTCGAGCCGCCGCCAGTGCGCGGCGGCCGCCTCGAGCCGCGTGAAGGCCATCGTGAGTCCGGCGGTTCGTGAGCCGGCTCCCTTGGTGACCCGCTCGCGCAGCCGCACCGTCGCGAACGTCGACTCGATGGGGTTCGTGCTCCGCAGGTGCTTCCAGTGCTCGGCCGGGTAGTCGAAGAACGTGAGCAAGCGCCCCTGGTCGGCCGTGAGCGAGGCGACCGCCTTGGGGTACTTCGCCCCATACTCGGCGACGAAGCGGGCGATCTCCCGCTCGCACGCGGCCCGGCTCTCCGCGTACATCATGGCGTGCAGGGCTCGCTTCGCCCGCGGCTGCAGTCCCTTCGGCAGCTTGTCCAGCACATTGGCGAGCCGGTGCACCCAGCACCGTTGCTCCGCGGTCTCCGGCCACACCTCGCGGACGGCCGCCCAGAAGCCGAGCGCCCCGTCGCCGATCGCCAGGGCCGGGGCGCGCATCCCGCGCCGGCGCAGGTCCCGCAGCACCGTCGCCCAGCTCTCGGTCGACTCCCGGTAGCCGTCCTCGACGGCGACGAGTTCCTTGGTTCCGTCCGGGCGCACGCCGATGAGAATCAGCGTGCAGAGCCGCTCGTCCTCGAGCCGGATGGTGAAGTGGATGCCGTCGGCCCAGAGGTACACGTAGTCGCGGTCCGCCAGGTTCCGGCTCCGGAAGGCCGTGTACTCCGCCGTCCACGCCTGCGTGAGTCGGGTGATGGTGCTCGGCGACAGGCCGGCCGCCTGGGGACCCAGCAGGACCGGCAGCGCCTCCCGGAAGTCCCCGGTCGACAGCCCGCGCAGGTACAGGAGTGGCAGGACCCCGGCGACGTTCGGCGACCGGCGGAGGTAGGGCGGCAGGATCCGACTGGTGAACTTCTGCCGCTGGCCGTCGATCACACGTTGGTCATTGACCCGCGGCGCCGCGAGCGTCACCGTCCCCGCGCCGAGGGTGACCGGCCGCGGGCGGGCCGTGCCATTGCTGACCACCCAGGCGTGGCCCTCGGCGTCCCGCTCGTCGCGGTACCGGCTCACGTACGCGTCGACCTCCACCCGCAGGGCAATCTCGATCAACCGCCGGGCCCCTTCGCGGGCCAGATCATCCAAGGTCACGTCGCCGGACAACTCCACGCCCGGCGCCGCCTCGACAGTGATACCCTTCCGCATAGGTGGCGTCCTTTCTCCCCGGCTTCCTTCCGGGGCCTTTGGGGTGCTCAGCACATCCCCAGAAGGGTACGTCACCTGATCCTTCAATCCACAACTTCCAACCATACCTCGGCCGATGTCTCGCTGCGCTCAACGCTTCAGAAGATGCCTCCTGTGCGAAGGGATCGGCAGCGTGGTCCGTCTCTTTCTCCCTCGCGTTGCGCACAGCGAGGCGTTCTCCAGTACTCCCCCAGGGTCGGGGCTGGGCCGATGCGGCAGTTGAGGTGTGATCAACCGGTGCGCAGGAGAAGTGACCGAAGGAATGCGCAGACGCCCGGCTCACCACGCCAGAAGTCGCGATCTTCCTCACCAAAGGGGACCTTGGGCAGCTTTCCCTGCGCGATCGCCAAGAGAATCTCGGAGCGAAGCTCAACCGACGCCCGCTCCCGCAAGCGTTGAGTGAGCGCGGAGATGAGCTTGGCGTCCGTCATCGTCGAGCGGAGATCGTGGCGGGCTCCACAACGGAGTATCGCTGCCGTGATAATGGCGTCGTAGTACCTGCCGCGGAGATAGAAGGTGGGCGACAGAACCCTTGCCAGCGGAGTCACGTAGTGCTCGCTCAATTCGCCGCTGCTACGCAGCGTCTGCATTGCGCTCGCCACCGACACGAACAGTTCGACATCCGAGAGCCTCTCACCAAAGATCGACCTCGGCCCCAAGCGGAGAGCTGTCTTGAGGGCACCGCGTGACGACCAATGGAGGAAGAGGCCGCCACTGAGACCAGATGCTGTCCGTTCGAGGGCGAGGTAGCGCCGCCGCATCGCCGGGGTGATAGCTGCCCGATCGGGCAAGTTCTTGAGCCTGTTCAGCTCCCAGCACCAGGGGCAGTCCTCTTGCCCCCAGTTTGGCAGGAAAAGCTCATCGATCGAGTGGAAGAAGCCGCGTCCCATCATGTCCTTGACGCTGTCAAGGCTTTCCTTGGACGCGGGTCTGGCAACAGCCACTAGAGGTCTTGAGGGACAAGAGTTGTTGTGAATGAGTCAAGTTTCATGCGGCAA
>CAYLLY010000169.1:0-4269 GCA_964384595.1 uncultured Nitrospirales bacterium | reverse complement strand
TCCTGTTCGACGACGAGCAGGCGATGGTCCGGCTCGACATGTCGGAGTACATGGAGAAGCACGCGGTCGCGCGGCTCATCGGGGCGCCGCCCGGCTACGTCGGCTACGAGGAGGGGGGGCAGCTCACCGAGGCGGTGCGCCGCCGGCCCTATGCCGTCGTGCTGTTCGACGAGATTGAGAAGGCGCACCATGACGTCCTCAACGCGCTGCTGCAACTGCTGGACGACGGACGTCTCACCGACGGCAAGGGACGCACGGTGGATTTCAAGAACACCGTGATCATAATGACCTCCAACATCGCGAGCCGTGAGATCCAGGATGCGGCGGCGGAGGGCGATGAAGCGGAGATGCGCACTCGCGCGTTGGAAGTCCTGCGCGGCCATTTCCGGCCGGAATTCCTGAACCGCATCGACGACATCGTGATGTTCCACCCGCTCACACAGGAGCAACTGGCGGCGATCGTCGAATTGCAGGTGAAGCATCTGGGCCATCGCCTGGACGAGCACCATATCCAGCTCGTCCTGACGGACGCGGCGAAGGAGCATTTGGCAATGACCGGATACGACGCCGTGTACGGCGCGCGCCCGCTCAAGCGGATGATCCAGCGCGAGATCCTCAACCCGCTGGCGATGAAGCTGCTCGACGGCGCGATCAAGGAAGGGCAGACGGTGCGGGTGGACGCGGTGGACGGCGGGTTGGTCTTCTCAGTGCCGGCGTAAGGACGGTTCGCAAACCGCCCATATCTTTTTCTCCATCTTGACAGGTTCCGGACGGACTGCTATTAGTACGCCCTCTCCAGTTACGAACGTCCGGAGCGCTCATGCCTGCCCGACACGTTTTTCAGGTGCTCATGCTCACCGCCGATCCTGACCTCGTCGAACTGTACCGTCACGATTGTCCCGAATGCGTCATCACCATCGCGAAAGACGCGCCGGCGGCGATGCGCAAGCTCCCGAAGCGTTCGTTCGATGCCGTGATTGTCGAGTCACGGAAGGACTGGACGGCCGAGATGAGAAGTCTGTGCGAGGCGGTCGCGCCCGCTCCGCAGATGGTGTTGGTGGGCGAGAGGGCCTTCCTGCGGAAGTCGACCGAGGCGGTGAAGGCCCTCTGCAACGGCCAGATCACCCATCGAGACAGCACCAAGTTGTTTCATGAGCTCGGCCTGGATGATTACATCGCGGCCAAGCTGCGCGACTTCGTCCGCCGCATGAAGCTGGGAGCGGGGTCCGATCTCCACCCGCTGCTCGTCAAGGCGGTCGAAAAGCCGCTGATCGCGCTGATCCTGGAAGAGACCCGCGGCAACCAGAACCAGGCCGCCGCGCTCCTCGGGCTCAACCGCAACACCCTCCGCAAGAAGATCCGAGAGCACAGGATTCCGCTCGCGAAGAAGGGCTGACCACGGACTGGCAGAAAAAGTCAACACGCCTTCGGATGCGGGGCGCCCTGTTCGGGACGCTTGTGGCCCTGGCATCCTTCTTCGGGCTCACGGAGGGGGTGGAACGCTGGGCGTACAACGTCCAGTTCGACTTGCGTGGTCCGATCCAGCCGCAGACCCCGATCATCATCGTCTCGATCGATGAAGACTCCTTCGACGAGCTGGACCTTCAGTGGCCGTGGCCGCGCGCGCTCCACGGCCGGTTCCTGGACATCGTGAGCCGGGGCCGGCCGGCCGCGATCGGCTTCGATATCGTCTTTCCCGAACCGTCGTCCAGGGGGTCCGAGGACGACAAGACGCTGGCCGACGCCGTCGGGCTGGCGGGCAATGTGGCGCTCGGCGCGGCGTTTACGGAGATCACGGGCCAGTACACCGTCAAGGAAGATCTGAATCCGCCGATTCCGATCCTTCGGGAGCAGGCTGCGGCGTATGGGTTCGTCAACCCCAATGTGGACGAAGACGCCTTTGTGCGGTCGGCCTCGCTGACCCGGTCGTTTCAAGGGAAAGAGACGCCCAGCTTCGATCTCCAACTGTATCGGCTCGGCGTGAAGATGGGCCTCCGCGCAGCCGAGTTGCCGGATAGGCAGCGCGTCCTCATCAATTACCGCGGCGGGCCGCAGACGTTCCTGACGATTCCCTATTACCAGGTGCTGAACGGCGAGGTCGAGCCGGACTTGTTCGCGGGCGCCATCGTCCTAGTGGGCTCCACAAGCCCGATCCTGCACGATGTCTTTCCTACGCCCTTCGCTACCCGCGGCGAAATGCCGGGGGTCGAGATCCACGCCAATGTCCTCGAGACGCTCTTTCAGGGGATTCCGGTGAGGCGGGCGTCCCTCTGGCTCGGCATCATCGCGACGGTCACGGCTGCCGTGCTGGCGGTGTGGGTGACGGATCGCTTCCGTCCTCTCCCGGCCGTCGGCCTGATCCTTGTCGCGGCGGCGGCGTACGCTGCGACCACGTTCGCGGCGTTCGTCTGGGTCCGCTACTGGATGGAGGCGGTGGCCGTGCCGGCGGCCCTGATGTTGGGCTACGGCGCCACGGTGGTGGAGAACTTCATCCAGGAGCAACGGGAGAAGAAACGCCTCTCGCGGTATTTCTCCCCGGCCGTCGTGGAGGACATCGTTCGCCAGAAGGAGGATGTCAACCTGGGCAGCGCGCGCCGGCGCATGACGATTCTCTTCTCGGACATCCGGGGCTTCACGTCCATCTCGGAAAAGATGTCGCCGGAGGAAGTGGTGGGCTTTCTCCGCGAGTACCTCACGGTCATGACCGACGCCGTGTTCCAGAACGGCGGCACGGTGGACAAGTATATCGGTGATGCGGTCATGGCGCTCTTCAACGTGCCGTTCGACCAGCCGGACCACGCGGCGCGGGCGGTGAAGACCGCGCTGGCGTTCCAGGAGCGGGTCAAACCGTTGTCGGAGAAGTTCAAGGCCAAGTACGGGCTCGAGCTCAAGTGCGGGGTCGGCGTCCATACGGGGGACGCGGTGGTGGGAACCATCGGCGCCGAGCAGCGCCTCGAGTACACCGCCATCGGGGACACCATCAACCTCGGCTCCCGTCTGGAGAGCATCACCAAGGATTACCACGTCTCCATCGTCATCAGTGAGTCCACGCAGGAGGAGCTCAAAGGGGAGTTCCTCACGCGCTATCTGGGAGAAGTCAAAGTCAAGGGCAAGGAGATTGCGGTCAAGATTTACACCGTGCTGGAAACCAACCTGCGAAAGCTCGAGCGCCTTGCGGTGAAAGCCGCCGTCACCATTTTCGAAGGCGATGTGTCCATCGCCGAATTCGCGGGCGACGTGTCCGTCGTCGCGTCCGTCAACGATCTGAGCAGAGGCGGCCTCGCGGCGCACGACCTGCCCAAGGAGTATGCGACGGGCAAAGTGATGCAGCTCCAGCTTGATCTGCTGGACGGCTCACCCCGGATCAACGTCAAGGGGAAAGTGGCCTGGACCGCCGGAGATAAAGCCGGGTTCGCGTTCCTTGACCTCAAACCGGAGGCTCTTGCTTCAATCGAGAAATTCCTGGCTCGCGCGGGTTCTACAGGACCGAAGGAAAAAGAAGAAGTTCCATCCGCAACGTAAGCAATCAGGAGGATGCCGATGCGACATACCCTGCTCGTTCTGTTCATGTGGCTCATCGTCCCCGCCACGCTCTACGCACAGACGCCCACGACGGCGCAAACGGCGCCGCAGACGGCCGGGCGGTACCAGTTGGTCGTGATTCCCGACCACCCCGGAAGTCCGTTTCTGCTCGATTCAGCCACCGGCTGCTTGTGGCATCGGGTGCAGGACGAGAAGACCAAGCGGACGACGTTTATTGAAGTCGACGTGGAGAATCTGCATTGGAGTTACAGCAGCGGCGCCCAGACGCTCTTGGCTGCCCGGATCGATGCGTCTCAGATCACCGATGAGCAGAAACGGGCGCTCAAGCAGGACCTCCAGAAAACGGGGTGCGGCAGCTTCAACGTGGTGCTCGCGCCCGCGCCTCAGCCCCAGGCCGGGGGTGCAGCCGCGCCGAAGCCCGCTAATCCCGATCTGCCGAAGGAAACGCCCAAGGCTACGCCGAAACAGGATGCGCCCAAGGAGAAGAGAAAATAGGCACCCTGACAAATCAGGAAAGGTCCGTCGCCCGTGGAGTTCGTGAATAAATCACGTTGACAGGGGCCATCCCTTCCGGGACAATCCTGACAATCGGGGGGATGCCGATGAAACGGGGCCTGGGGTTCAAGCTGATCGCCGCCCTGCTGATCTACGCGAATCTGCTTCCGCCTGCTCTGCTCCTGGCCCAAACCTCAAAACCCGCCGGCGTGGTGTCCGCGCTCAAAGGCG
>CAYLLY010000168.1:0-4277 GCA_964384595.1 uncultured Nitrospirales bacterium | reverse complement strand
CATCTGAAAATGATCGAGGAAGCCTTCGGCATCCGGGTGTCCGCCCGGGGCGAAGAAGTCCTGCTCGAAGGGCAGGCGGAGGCCGTGCGGGGCGGGGAGCGTCTGCTCGAAGGGCTCACGGCGATGATGGGAAACGGCATGGCGCTGCGCCCTGACGATGTCGAGTTCGCCATACGCACGCTCAAGGACGGGGACGATGCCGTCGCGGTGAAGGAAGGCGGTCGCGGCCAAGCGGGGATCAGCACCTCCAAGCGGGTGATTCTTCCCAAGTCCCCCGTGCAGAAGCGCTACCTCGAGGCCATCCGCGCGCACGATCTGGTTCTGGGCATCGGGCCGGCCGGCACCGGCAAGACGTACCTGGCCATGGCGATGGCGGTCGCCTGCCTCTGCCGGCGGGAGGTGAGCCGGATCATCCTGGCGCGGCCAGCCGTGGAAGCCGGCGAGAAGCTCGGGTACCTGCCGGGCGACATGATCGCGAAGGTCAATCCCTACCTGCGGCCGCTCTACGACGCGCTCTACGACATGCTGGACCTCGAGCGGGCCAACCGGCTGATCGAGCGCGGCGAGATCGAGATCGCTCCCCTGGCGTTCATGCGCGGACGCACGCTCAACGATTCGTTCGTGATCCTGGACGAGGCCCAGAACGCCACCTCCGAGCAGATGATGATGTTTCTCACCAGGCTGGGGTTCAACTCGAAGGCGGTCGTGACGGGCGACATCACGCAGGTGGACCTGCCGCAGGGCAGGGTCTCCGGCCTGATCGAGGTGCGGGACATCCTTGCGGGGGTGCCCGGGATCGCGTTCGTCTATTTCTCCGAGAAGGACGTGGTGCGCCACCGGCTGGTCCAGGACATCATCGTGGCCTATCAACGACACGGCGAGAAGCGCGCCCACCGCAGGGTTTCCAAGCGATCCTGACTCCGTGCCCGTTCTATTGCAAAATCGTCAGCGCGCCGTGGCCGTTGATCGGACCCGGCTGGGCCGGACGGCCGAGGCCGTCCTGGCGGCCGCCCGCGCCGGGGCGGCGGAACTGAGCCTGGTGCTGGTCTCCGATCGGCGCATGCGCGCGCTCAATCGGCGCTATCGGAAAAAAGATCGTCCGACGGACGTGCTGGCTTTTCCGCTGTTGGAAAGGGGACAGATTTATTTTTCGCGGCGGAAAATAAATCTGTCCCCTGTTCTGCTCGGCGATGTCGTCATCTCGATGCCTACCGCGAAGCGGCAAGCGGCGGCGTTGGGACACAGCCTTCGCGATGAAATGGCGCGCCTCCTTGTGCACGGCGTCCTGCATCTGCTCGGCTACGATCACGAGCGAAGCGAACGCGACGCTCTTCGGATGGCCCGCCAGGAAAAGGCGATTCTCCACGCGGTGCGCGACGAAAGGAACTGAATGGGCGTCCTGAGTCAATTGGGGCTCGGGCTGGCGAAGACACGCGAGGGCCTGCTGGGAACTATCCGGCGCCTCTTGCCGGGAAGCCGCAAGATCACGCCGGAGCTCTGCGAGGAGCTGGAGGCCGCGCTGCTGGCTGCCGACGTGGGCGCCGCGTCCGCGTCCCTGTTCATGGAAGCGGTGCGTGACCTGGTCCGTCAAGCGGGGGAGGCGGACGCGTCCTCCGTCCGGGCCGTCCTGAAAAAGGTGATGGCGGAGCACCTGCGGACCGCTGAATATGCCGGAAAAGGGGGACAGGCACATGGCCCATTCTCTCTCCCTCATGTTGTTCTGCTGGTGGGCGTGAACGGCGTCGGCAAGACCACCACGGCAGGCAAGCTCGCGGGGCAGTCCATTCGAGCCGGCAAGCGCGTGGTGCTGGTGGCGGGCGATACCTTCCGCGCGGCCGCCGGCGGGCAGTTGGAGGTCTGGGGCCGCCGCGTCGGCGCGGACGTGATCAAGCATCAGGAAGGCGGCGATCCGGCGGCCGTCGCCTACGACGGCGTGGTCGCGGCCCTCGCGCGCAAGGCCGATATCGTATTGGTGGACACGGCCGGACGCCTGCAGACGAAATCCAACCTCATGGACGAGCTCCGCAAGGTCAAGCGCACGCTGGGCAAGGCGATGCCGGGCGCGCCGCACGACGTCTTCCTGATCCTGGACGCCACGGTCGGCCAGAACGGCCTGTCGCAGGCGCGGCAGTTTCATGAGGCGCTCGGCGTGACCGGCGTGGTGCTGACCAAGCTCGATGGGACGGCCAAGGGCGGGATCGTGCTCTCCATCGCCGGCGATCTGGGACTGCCCGTGCGGTACGTCGGGGTCGGCGAGGGGGTCGAGGACCTGCAAGCCTTCGATCCCGACGCGTTCGTTGAAGCCTTGCTGGGAGAGGACTCATGAAAAGGGGACAGATTTATTTTCCGCGTCGAAAAATAAATCTGTCCCCTTTTCTGCTGCTGGCTGTTCTTGTCCTGCTGCAAGGGCCAGGCTGCGCGGCGCTCTCCTCTCCGGTTCCGCCGTCGCCCGATGCTCCCGCGTTCCGCCTGTTGCGGCACGACATACGGGTGACGATCGATCCTGAGTCGCACCGGATGAAGGGCCTGGACCGGGTGACGATCAGAGTGGGCGACCGTCATCTGCGGGAGATCGCCGTCACGCTCAACAAGGCGCTCGTGGTGGCATGGGTGTCCCGAGAGGGGACGCTCATTCCGTTCCGGCCGCAGCCGCTTCCGCCGTCCACGGAGCTGGACGCCCGCCGCGCGCACCAGATCGTGGTGCGGCTGGATCGGCCGGTCGTGGCCGGCGAGACGTTCGCGCTGGATTTCGACTATGCCGGCGAGATCAACGATCCGCCGCAGGAACCGCAGCATCTGCGGTTCGTGACGCCCAGCGAAACATCCGGCCACATCGGGCCGGAAGGCGTCTACATCGGGCCGGAAACCTACTGGTATCCCGATGTCCCCGGTTCGCTGGCGTCCTACCGGGTGACGTCCACGACGCCGTCCGGCTGGGAGACGATCGGGCAGGGCGGGCTGATTGCCAGTGAAGTCACGCCTGAGGGGACGGTCACGACCTGGGACACGTCCGCGCCGACGGAAGGATTGACGCTGGCGGCCGGGAAGTTCGTCGTGAAAACGCAGAAAAGCGGCCCTACGGAGATCGCCACGTACCTCTATCCGGAGGAGGCGGCGTTGGCGGACGAATATCTGTCGTCGGCCGCGACCTATTTGGAAGCCTACTCGGCTATTCTGGGCCCCTATCCCTTTCCGCGCTTCTCCATTGGG
Organism: uncultured Nitrospirales bacterium; assembly: GCA_964384595.1. Lineage (GTDB taxonomy): Bacteria > Nitrospirota > Nitrospiria > Nitrospirales > NS-4 > SCTG01. Next base: position 1,067 of record CAYLLY010000168.1, on the reverse strand, counting down.
GAAAACTTCTTCGCCAGCGGGCTCGGCATGCCGTCCTACACGCTGCTGGGCGCCGGCTCGATCCGCCGCCGCTACACGCAGCCCTACGCGCTGGGCCATGAGATCGTCCATTCCTGGATCGGCAATCACGTCTTCAACGACAACGGCGGGAACTGGGTCGAGGGCCTCACGACATACCTCTCGAACTATTACTGGCACGAGTTGAAGGGCGACCGGCAGAAGGCCCGCGAGGAGCGGCGCATGATGCTGTTGAGCTACGCGGTATACGTCCCGCCCGACCAGGATTATCCCGTCGCGCAGTTCAAACGAAAATCCGACCAGCGGGACAACGCGATCGGGTACAACAAGACCGCCATGGTCTTTCACATGCTGCGGCGCGAGATCGGCGACGAGCGGTTTTTCGCGGCCCTCCTGGCGCTGGTCGGCGAATACGGAGGCAGGCGGGCGGGGTGGAAGGACCTCGAAGCGCTCTTCGGCAGGATCGCCGGGCGCAACCTCCGATCGTTCTTCGCGCGCTGGGTCGAGCAGCCGGGCGCCGCCGACGCGACGGCCGATGCCGACCCGGACTTTCACGTGTTCCGGCGGATGCCCCGCCGCGATCTGCCAGCCATGCTCAATCTCTTCGTGACGGACCCGAAGCGGCTCGTCGTGGCGCCGGCCGGCGGGCAGAAAGCCGTGGCGCCCTACGCGGAGCTGGCGGAACGGGTGTCGAAGCAGGGCGCGGTCGTTGCGCAGACGGCCGATCGGCCCGCGCCGAATGAATGGGGAAAAACGTCAGTGCTGTTGCTGGGCGGCCCAGCCGCTGGCGCCGTCTTCGAGTGGGCCAAGCGGGGTTTGCCGGCCGGCGTGGAACTCCGTCCGGACGGGTTTCGGGTCGGCGGGAAGGACTACGGCGGGGCGGACAAGGCGGTGCTCGTTTCATTCCGGAACCCTGACGATCCCTCGCACGTGGTGAGTGTGTTCTACGGTCTGTCGCCGGACGCGGCGCAGCCTGTCGCGCGCCTGCTGTTTTTCTACGGATGGAACAGTTATCTGGTCTTCGAGAACGGCAAGGTGATCGCGCGGGG
>CAYLLY010000167.1:0-4329 GCA_964384595.1 uncultured Nitrospirales bacterium | reverse complement strand
AGGCCGCATGATTACACGCACTCACCTGTCCAAGAAATCAGGGGCGATACACTGGCAACCTTGTGCTGTTCCTTTTAACGGCCTGGACAAGAACCTTGGGCGCAACCTCGTAAAGCTCAGCAAGGTCCATGCTCAGCATCACTTTCTGGCCGCGTAGGAGAAGAATGCGCTTCTCAATGCGCTCGATCGGTATGAGGTCTTTCATTGCCCGGTTAGACACGGGCACGACTGCAAAAGTTACTCGATTCATTCAGCGGGCGGCGGGTGGATCGAAAAAGATACAGAAGATTAGCTGGCTCTGGCCGTCACGCGCAGCTTCACCCGCGTTCTCTTTTGCAAGGCGCTCACAATGCCGAAGAAATTCTCGGTGCTCGGGTTGCCGCGCGGAGCCAACATCCGGTGCAGACTCTTGCTCGGCTTCTTGATTTCCGCGGCCAACCCCTCGAAGCCGAGCGTGGCGTTGACCAGGTCGCGCAGAATGGCCTTGCCCGCGGCCGTGTCGCCTCCAAGATACGCGTTGATCGCCTCCGTAAGGAGCGCCTCGCGAAAGCGCGGATCGCGCTGCGCCCGCGCCGCCACCGTGTCCTTGAAAGCCCTGGTGAGTGCCATACCGCCTCCCCTTCCGCGTTCACGCGCCCTTGCGACGGCGATAGACCGCCCATCGCTCTTTCGCCGTTTCAATCGCACGGTGCTGGCGCTGCTTGGTGCTGCCGCCGAGCAGGATGACCACGCTGTCGCCGTCCTTTCCGAAATAGATTCGGTAGCCGGGACCGAAGTCGATCTTTCGCTCAAACACGCCCGAGCCGACGCCCTTCACGTGCGAACGATTGCCTGCCGCCAGTTGGTACAGAGCCGCCGCAACCTTCGCCGCCGCCGGCGCATTGAGCCCGTCGAACCAGGCGCCATAGGGAGAACGGCCCTCAGCATCGAGATATTCGAGCAGCCGGATCGCCGCCATAACCTATGGTAACGCCAATGTTACCATCTATGCTCCACAGATGCAATCATTCCAGCTCAGTATGCATCCACGTGCTCGTGGACGATGATCTTGAGCATAGTCTGGTAGCCGATCCCGCGCTTCTCCCCTTTGCTCTTCAGCTTTTCGATGATTGCCGGATCGAGAAAGATCGAGGTCGGCATCTGTCGAGTCTTGGGGCGAACGATAACCGCAGCTTTGCTGCTGGCAATGTCATGGCCCAAGTCCCTCGTTTCGAATTCCTTCACTTGCGTGTCTTTATTTTTCCGACCGGGTGCTTGCTTCATAAACCCTCCGCTCGCCCTCTCGCATCGGCCTGCACGAGATGGGGCGTAGACCAGCATAGCTATAACATAGCTTTTCATCAAGCCCCCTCGCCATTAAATTTCTTGTTGACAGGTCACAAGAAACCACTGTATAAATCTCATAACACGATATTCCTATCGGATCAGTAGGGATTCACCAATGTACTTCTCAGCCAAGGGAGAATACGGGATCATGGCCGTCCTCGATCTGGCCCTGACGAACGGGGCGGCTCCCGTCCAGGCCAAGGCGATTGCGGACCGGCAAGGCATTCCGTTGCGGTTCCTGGAGCAGATTCTCAGCGCCCTCCGGCATGCAGGCCTCGTCGAAAGTTCCCGCGGCGTGCACGGAGGCTATCGCCTAGCGAGGCCGGCCGGAGAAATCCGCATTGGTGACGTGATTCAGGCCGTGGACGGGCCCATCGCCCTCCCGACCCGCGCCCACGCCCGACAGGGGAACGGGAATGGCCATCGGCCTTCCCACGGTTCCCTTGTCCGAGGTGTATGGCAAGAGGTCAAGGACTCGGTTCTGGAAACGCTGAACCGCACGACGCTGGCCGATCTCTGCCGGCGGGCGCGCGACCTCGAAGAGCAGCGTGTCTTGATGTACCACATCTGATTTTTATGGAGGGGCGTGCTACCCGGCCTTTAGACCGGGCAAGATAATGCACGCCCTCTTAGGAGTACATACCATGAAGACGCCAACGACCCACACCATCCAGACGACGCCGATCCCGCCCGAGATCATCGGCGAGATCGAGTCGTTTGAGGAAGAAGTCGCCAAACTGTTGAAGGGCGACGTGTCGCTCGACACGTTCCGCCCGTTCCGCCTCCAGCACGGGATTTACGGGCAACGCCAGCCCGGCGTTCAGATGGTCCGGATCAAGATTCCGTTCGGGGGTCTGAACTCCAACCAGCTCCGCGTCATCGCCGAGATGGCCGACCGCTATGCTACCGGCGTGGGCCACGTCACCACCCGCCAGGACATCCAACTGCACTTTGCGCGCATCGAAGACTGCGGGACGATCATGCGCCGTCTGGCGGAAGTCGGCGTCACGACCCGCGAGGCCTGCGGGAACACCGTCCGCAACGTAACCGCCTGCCACCTGGCCGGCGTCTGCCAGGGCGAAGTCTTCGACGTAACCCCTTACGCCAAGGTGGTCTCCGCCCATCTCTTGCGCAACCCGCTCAACCAGAGCCTGCCGCGCAAGTTCAAGATCGCCTTCTCCGGCTGCCGGCACGACTGCGCCATGACGCCCATCCACGACCTCGGCTTCCTGGCGGCGAAGAAGGACGACGGCACCATCGGCTTCCGCGTGACGGCGGGCGGCGGGCTGGGCTCCGCGCCGCGGATCGCGCAGCTTCTGCACGAGTTCATGCCGATGGACGACCTGCTGCCGACCTGCGACGCGATCATCAAGGTCTTCGACAACCTGGGCAACCGGAAGAACCGGAACAAGGCGCGGATGAAATTCGTCATCGAAAAGCTGGGCTTCGCGGAATTCAAGCGCCGGTTCGAGGCCGAGTACGCCGTCATTCGCAAGGGCTACAACGGGAAGCTGAACCTGCCGGCCATCGCCGACACCGCGCCTGTCCTGAGCAAAGCCGAAGGGCCCCAATTGATTCAGCCGGTCCCCCTCACCCCTGCCCTCTCCATGACCCCTTGCACTTCGAAGAGCAACGGGTTCCCCGAGAGAGGGGAAAACGATGGCGGCAACGGAGGCGCCGGAGGCAACGGCCACGGGGAAACGCCGCTTGAAATGTGGCGGCGCACGAACGTCGTCCAGCAGCGGCAGCCGGGGTTCGCCACCGCCTTCATCCGGCTCCCCATGGGCGACATCACCGCCGCGCAGATGCTCGAAGTGGCCGACCTCATCGACGAGTACGCCAACGGCAACATCCGCACCACGATCCAGCAGAACCTCTGCATCCGCTGGGTGCCGAGCGACAAGGTGAAGGATCTGTATGAGCAGTTGGTCGCCGCCAACCTCGGCGATCCCGGCGCCGAGCTCGTCGAAGACATCATCGCCTGCCCCGGCACCGATACCTGCGGCCTTGGGATCACCTCCTCCAAGGGATTGGCCCGTGCCATGGCCGAGGTCTTCCCCGCGGGCAAGGTTCCGGATGACCTCCGCAATGAGTCGGTGAAGATCAGCGGCTGCCACAATTCCTGCGCCCAGCACCACATCGCCACCATCGGACTCCACGGTGTCGGAAAACGGATGGGCGAGCACTTCGCCCCGCATTACGAGCTGCACCTCGGCGGACGGATTGACGGCGTGCCCAAGATCGGCCAGATGATGGTCAAGCTGCCGGCCAAGAACGTCCCGGCCGCCGTGTCGCACCTCCTGGACTTCTGGCGGCAGCACCGCCGCGAGGGCGAGCGGCTCCTGGACTTCATTGAGCGTTCTGGCAAAGCAAAACTCAAGGAGGAACTCATCCCCTTCACCATCGTGCCGGCCTTCGAGCAGGACCCCTCGTACTACTTCGACTGGGAAGGCGAAGAAGAATTCATCATGGAAGACCTGGGCCCCGGCGAGTGCGCGGGGGGCGCATTGGAGATGATCGAGAACCGCATTCTCGAAGCCGAGCAGGAGCTGTACCAGGCCCGGTTGCTCGAGGCCAAGGCGCAGCATGGAGCGGCTGTGAACAAGGCCTATCGCGCGGTACTCGCAGCCGCTAAGGCCGTCCTGGTCACCGAAGGGATTGATCCGAACACCGACGCCGAGACGTTTAATGAGTTTGAGCGGCGGTTCGGCGTCACCGGGATCGTTGATGCGGCCTACGCTGCACCGACGACCGGGATCGGAGACCTTGGGCCCAAGGACACGACGGCCGCCTTCGCCGCCGAGAAGATGGCCTATGCGAAGGGCTTTGTGGATGCGTGCCGGTCCCTCACGGAGGGCATGAGCAAGGGCCTCAAGTTGAAAGAGGCGGCCGCGGCCGAAGCCGCGAAGGAGCCGGCTCCCGCCGTGCCTGCCGTCGCCGGTTCCGGCAAGACCGTCACGACGCTGGACTTGCGTGGCGTCATGTGCCCGATCAACTACGTCA
>CAYLLY010000166.1:0-4352 GCA_964384595.1 uncultured Nitrospirales bacterium | reverse complement strand
GATGAACTGCGTCCGGGCGGCCAGCTCCCGGAGGACCCTGGTGAACCGCAGGGTATTTTCCTCATCCAGCGGCGCATCGATCTCGTCCAGGACACAGAACGGCGTCGGCCGGATCAGAAAGCTGGCGAAGATGAGCGCCATCGCCGTCAGCGCGCGTTCCCCGCCCGATAACATCGAAATGTTCTTGAGCCGCTTCCCGGGAGGCTGGGCCACGATGTCCACTCCCGGCTCGGTGGATTCCTCGTCTTCCACCAGGATCAGCTCGGCCCGGCCGCCTTCGAAGAACGTCTGGAACGTCTCGTTGAACTTGCCCTGCAAGTTCTCGAAGGTCTCCAGGAACAGTTGCTTGGTGGTCCGGTTGATGCGGGTGATGATGGCCTTGAGCGAAGCGATGGACTGCGTGAGGTCCTCCTCTTGCGTGGTTAGGAACCGCAGCCGCTCCTCCAGTTCCCGGTGCTCGTCGATGGCCATCACATTGACCGGGCCCAGCTCCTGCAAGCGCCGACGCTTCTGCGCAAGGGTGTCCTTAATTGTTTCCAGATTCTCATCGGCAGACTCCCCGGCCTCCACAACGGCCTGCGCGAAATTGACGGTATAGGTTCCGGTCAGGAGCGCGTCGAATCCTTCCAGGCGGGTCTGCGCTTCCACGCGCCGCAGGCGAATCGCCTCCTGCTGCTTGTGCAACTCATCGAGCGCATGCCTCGCCCGATTCCATTCCGTTTCCAGCGCGCGGACCTTCGCAACCCGGCCGGTCTGCCCCTCCTGCGCTTTCACCAAGCGCTGCCGCGCGTCCTGGATGGCCGCTTCCATGGCCGGCACGCCTTCTTCTGTCTGCTTACGCTCGGCCACGGCGGCGGCTCCGGCAGCCTTCAGCCTCAAGGCTTCCGCCCCGAGTTCGCCGAGGCGGACCTCACGCAGAGCGGATGCGGCTTCCACCCTGGCCAGCTCCGACTCCGCCTGCTCCGACCACCGCGCCAGTTCCAGCTCGCCGCTTTGCTCGTCCTTGCGCTCGCCGACCAGCGCCATCTCCAGCGAGCGGATTTCCGTTTCCAGGGCTTCCAAGCGAGCCGTTTCCGCAGTCAACGTGGCGCCGAGTTTCTCCTTGTTCAACTGCGCGGCCGGGAGTTCCTTCTCAAGCTCCTTCATCCGCACGATGAGTGCCTTGATCTCGCGCTCGCGGCCCATGGCCCCAGCGGCGGTCCCAGCCGGGCCCGCGCTGACCATCCCGTCCGGCGCGACCACCTCGCCGGCCAGCGTGACCAAGAGCGCCTGCTTGGACTCCGTCATGTCTTTCCAGAGAGCAACGGATTGGTCCAGTGTCTCCACAATGACCACACCGGCCAGGAGATGGCTCACCAGTTCGTCATAGCCCTTACGCGGAGTCACCACATCCCGCGCCGGGCCGACCACGCCGGCTCCGTCCAGCTTCGCGGTCGCGCGCGCGCCGAACACCCGCGGGTGCTTCGGGATGAAGGTCCCGCCCGCCGCGCCCTTCCCCGCGAGCGCGCGCAGCACACGGACGGCTTCCGCCGGCCCTTCGACGAGTCGTCCCATCAGCCTGTGGCCCAAGACCGCTTCGATGGCGCGCTCGTACTCAGCCGGAACGGCGAGCACCTGCGCGACGGTATCCTTGAGAAGCGACGCGACGTCGTCCTCGATCGCATCGCAACTCACAGATTGAAGGACTTTCTGCCGGGCGGCCGACACGGCCTTCTCTTCCTGCACGCGAGCGAGCCGCTGCTCGGCCTCCGCAAGCTGGCTCTTGAGACAGGCGATGGCGTCAGCGAGATCGGCGCGCGCGCCCTTGGTGGTGGCTAGTCGCACCTCGGTCTGTCGGCGACGCTCGCTGCAGGCGGTCAGCCGGGCCTTGGCGGATTCCTGCTCCGAGGCGGCCCGGCCCCGCAGTCCCGCGAGCAGTGCTCCCGCCTCCTGCTGCTCTCCGCGAACATGTCCGACGTCGGCCTGCACACGGACCCGCTGCTCTTCGAGGAGGGCCGCCCGCTGAGCCAGCAACTCGATGGCGGCGCCGGCTTGCGCCAGCCGAGCCTCCGCCTGGGCCGCGTGATCGCGCAGCCCGGCGAGCGCGGCCTCGCCCTCCGTCACGCCGAGATGGAGCGTTTCGACTTCCGTGGCAAGACGGGCGGCAGCGGCAACCGCGGCGCTTTCACGAAGCGCCAAGTCGCCCAGCGCCCGGTCGGACTCATCGCGCTCGCGGAGCAGTTCATCGTAGTCATGGACCAGGACGGTCAGCTCCAACCGGCGGACCTCCTGACGCAGCTTCTGATACTGCTCGGCGGCGCGCGCCTGACGCTCCAGACTTCCCAGTTGGCGTTTGACTTCATTGACGACATCGCGGACACGCAATAGGTTCTGGTTGGTGGCCTCCAGCTTCCGCAGGGCCTCGGCCTTTTGCTTTTTGTACCGAACGATGCCGGCCGTCTCTTCAATGAGCTCGCGCCGCTCGATGGGCGTGGCCTTCAGCACGCGATCGATCCGCCCCTGCTCGATGACCGTATGGCCCTTGCTGCCGGCGCGGGTGTCCAGCAGGAGCCCGCGGATGTCCTTCAACCGGCACGGCGTTTTGTTGATGAAATACTCGCTCACCCCGTCGCGGAACAACCGTCGGGTGACCATCACCTCCTGACATTCCGAGAGCGCATGCGGGAGCGCGGCGGTCTCACCGTCACCATTCCCGTTTCCATTGCCATTTCCATTGCCGTTCGCCGGCTTGCCGTCGACGTCGCCCAGAATCAGTGAGACTTCGACCATGCCTAACGGCTGGCGGGACTCGGTGCCGTTGAAAATGACGTCTTCCATTCGCTCGCTGCGCAAGGTCTTGGTGCTCTGCTCCCCCAGCACCCAGAGGACCGCATCAAGAATATTGCTTTTGCCGACGCCGTTCGGTCCGACCACTGCCGTGATACCAGGCTGAAAGGTCAACCGCGCGTCGACAAACGACTTAAACCCCCGCAATTCGAGATGCTTCAAGTACATGTGCCCCCTTCTTATTGAGGTAAGCACCGGAGAGGCGTTACCCTATGCAGGAGAAATACCATATCTTGTGGGTGATTGCAAATAAAAACACTGCCTAATGTAGGGGCGAGGCGCTATCAGCCATCTCCAGGAGGAACCTCCCGTACCCGCCCTATGGACGGCGGACTCACCGGCAGGGTTCCCACCTGCATGGCGCCCTGTTTCCTCATCTTAAAAAAGACATACAGCAGATATGTGTCCAACAGAATCGCCACCACCATGACACTGTACGCCATAGGGCTTCCCATCAACTTCAAATCGATCAGCACCCGGGAGAGACCGAAACCGACGACCCAGGCATCAAAGCTCATGCACACACGACGAAACGTCTCGGCGTCGAGTCTTCGAATGAGATAGGCCCCGAGCGGGATCCCCACGAGAACGCCCGGAATAATCGTCAGGAAGATGTCCTGACTTTCCGCTGAAAACAGGCCGAGGTGGTAATACACCGCGGCCGTCAAGGTCGACTCAGCCACGCGAACCAATCCAAGACCGGCTCGGAACTCCCGTTTAACCAGGCCTTGATTGTTGAATAAAATCGCCAGCGGCGGGCCGGATACGGTCGTGACGGAATACAAAAAGCCGAGCCCTGCTCCGAAAGGGAGACCGATGACCCTTTCCGATTGAATCGGCCGCCGAATGCCGGCTGCCTGGACAAGAATGAGAGGAAGCAGAACAGAATAGGTGACAAACTTGATCCAGCCTGGATGGAGCGAGGCGAGCAGGTAACTGCCGAGCGCAATACCGGGCAGCAGGCCGATAAGAATGGGATAGACGCGTTTCCAGACAGCCGGAACGCTGGCCCTGTTGATGAACAGCACATACAGGTTGATGAGGACTTCGATCAGGACCAACGCAGGATTCAGAATACGATTGGTATAGAACAGCAGGGCAACCGGCACAGTGAGCGATGAGAACCCATACCCCAGGGCTCCGTTCACGAAGGCGGCAAAGAGCGTGATTCCCACCAGTACGATCACGCTGATGTCGAGTTCGGACATGGTCTATCTCCTAGAACGTTTGCGAGAGCTGCGGGCGCCTGCAATGAAATCCGCCAGGCTGTGGTTGTCCAGGATATCGGCAAGCGCGTTCCGCACCCCGCCCATCACATCCTGCAGCGGGCAGTAGGCCTTCTTTGCATAGGGGCAGTCGCCGCACTTCCGGTAGGCCGTCTTGCTGACGCAGCCGATCGGCGCCAGCGGACCGTCCAGGATACGGATGACCTGCCCCAGCGTGACCTTGGAGGGCGGTTTGATCAAGGCATAGCCGCCGGAGGCGCCTCGGGTGCTGGCCAGAAGACCGGCATGCTTCAAGGCCAG
>CAYLLY010000165.1:0-4367 GCA_964384595.1 uncultured Nitrospirales bacterium | reverse complement strand
TCAGGTGAATCAGGTCCCGCGTCAACGGGTCCGGCCGGTCCCAGGTCTGCATGGTTCGTCGGTCCTCGTGTCCTTCATGCTAGATGCTTCTCACCGGCAACGCAATGCATTATGATACGCCCGACGCAGAAAAAACAGAGGCCAGGGGAGGATCGTGCGTGATGGAGAAAGGGGGCCCGCCGCTGAAGGGACTGCGCCACCTGGCGCTCCGGGTACGGGACATACGCAAGGCAAAGGACTTCTACCTTCGCATCTTCGGGATGCAGGTGGTCTGGGAGCCGGACCCGCAGAACTGCTACCTGAGTTCCGGGACCGATAATCTGGCGTTGCACGAAACGCCGGCCGCGCCGGCCGAAGGACGGGCCTCAACGCCGGCTTCTGCGCTGGACCATTTCGGGTTTATTGCAGGCAACCCCCAGGTCGTGGATGCGTGGGCGGGATGGGCGGAACAGAACGGCGTGACGATCGTGAAATCGCCGAAACAGCACCGGGACGGCAGCTATTCCTGCTACCTCGCCGACCCGGACGGCAACATCATCCAGATTCTCTACGAACCGACGATCAGCAAGGCCCCCTAAAACCCGAGCAAGCTCCACGGGGCCCCACGATTGCAGGCGCGGGATTAGTCGATCGGGCGGAAGAACGAGTCGTAGACTCCCCAGACCAGAATGATCCCGATCAGCACGTACCAAATCGTATACATCGCCGCATACGGATCACCCCCGCCCTCGGTCGGAGCGGGCACATTGGCGAAGGCCACGGCGACCGTGCCCAGAAAGACCAGAAACGTTTGGAGAAATGTCCACATCCCTTTCACGGCTGCTCCCTCCTTGATCAGATAAGCCTCGGATCTCTCAGCGAATGCGATTATACAAAAAATTCTTCGCCCTACACAAGCAGGAAAATATTTCAGTCGGCCTCCACCGTAGACCGCATCAACGCATTGGCCTGCGGCGGGGAAAAGCCCTGAAACCCATGATGCCGTTCGGTCAACTCCAGCACCGAAAACGGATCCCCGTCCACCCGTTCCGGCGCCGTGAAAATCTGCCGCAGCGGCGCGCCGCGCGCGCCCACGATGTCGCCGGAAAAGACGACGCCCTGGCCCTTGAGCCGGTGGATGGCCCACTCGATGTCTTCCACCCGGACGGCCACATGATGCAGCGTTTTATCGCCGAACGTGCCCACCCACCCGGGGATGATGCTGGTCCGCCCCTTGGCATCCGGATACGCCTGGTCCACGAACAACGGCGGAAACCCCGGTGCCCGGTACACCTTGGCGAACCAATCGTCGTAGTGTAGAGTCTCAGAATAGACATATCCCAGCCGGATGCACTCCTCAGCGCGCCGGTCGATGTCCAGCGTCCGGATCGTGAGGTGGTCCACCACCGGCCTGAAGCCTATTCCCACTTCATCCAGCGCGGCCTGCAGGACCCGCGCGGCCAGGTTCCGCGCCACGTAATCCTTGATAAGCCCGTCAAGCAGCGCCTCGAGTTCGACCCCCTTGTCCATCGTGTGCGCCAGCCTTCATTCCTTGTCGATCTGCGCTCGCTGGAGCCTGCCGCTGAAATCGACATAGACCGTCTTCCACTCACTGAACGTATCCAGCGTCGCCTGGCCCGCCTCGCGATGCCCGTTGCCGGTCCGGCGCATCCCGCCGAACGGCAGGTGCACTTCGCTGCCGATCGTGCCGGCGTTGACATAGACGACGGCGGTCCGGATGTCCCTTATCGCGCGCTGGGCCCGGTTGATGTCTCTCGTATAGAACGACGAAGACAGCCCGTATTCGACGTCGTTGTTGATCGCGATGGTCTCATCGAGGTCCTTCACCTCGATCATCCCCAGCACCGGCCCGAATATTTCCTCCCGGGCGATCCGCATCGCCGGCTTCACGTGATCGAAGAGCGTGGGCGCGAAGAAATAGCCCCTGGCGTATTCTCCGCCCGACAGCGCCTTTCCCCCGGTCAAGAGACGCGCCCCCTCTTCCTGCCCCACCTGCACGTATTGCTGGACTTTCTCCAGTTGGGCGTGACTGACGAGCGGCCCGACATCGATACCGGGCTTCAGCCCGTTGCCCACGCTGAGCTTCGCCATCCGGTTGAGCAGCATCCGCGTCAGCCGTTCCTTCACATCGCGATGCACGATGAGCCGGCTGCAGGCCGTACAGCGCTGACCCGTCGTCCCGAACGCGCTCCAGGTGATCCCGTCCACGGCCAGCTCAACATCCGCGTCCTCCATGACCATAATGGCGTTCTTGCCGCCCATCTCCAGCGCCACCCGCTTGTGACGGGACGCCGCCTCCACCGCCACCCTGGTCCCGGTGGCCGTGGAACCCGTGAACGAGATGAGCGCGACGTTGGGATGGCGCACGAGCGCTTCTCCCAGTTCGGCGCTGCTCCCCAACACCAGGTTGACCACGCCCGGCGGCAGGCCGCAATCCTCCAGGACCTTGACGAACAGCGCGGCAGTGACCGGCGTTTCCGGCGAGGGCTTCAGCACCACCGTATTGCCCAGGATCAGCGCCGGGAAGGCCTTCCATGCGGGAATGGCGACGGGGAAGTTCCAGGGCGTGATCAGCCCGACGACTCCCACCGGCTCCCTCATACACTGCGCCGATTTGTCCGGAAGCTCGGAAGGGACGACCAGACCGAACTGGCGCCGCCCCTCGGCCGCCATGTAATAGGCCATGTCGACGGCCTCCTGGACATCGCCCTTTCCCTCGGCCAGCACCTTGCCCATCTCGCGGGTCACGGTGCGGGCCATGGTCTCCTTGTCCCTCAGCAGCCGTTCGGCCACCCGAAACAGAATCTCGCCGCGCCGGGGCGCGGGCATCAGCCGCCACTTCTCAAACGCCTCCGTCGCGGCCTTCACCGCCTCGTTAACATCCTCGGGCCCTGAATCCACGCACCGTCCGACCACTTCGCCAGTGGCCGGATCACGGCTGTCAAAGGTCCGCCCCGAATGAGCGCCGACCCACCTGCCTCCGATAAAGTTCTTCACCAGTGTTTTCATGGCAGCACCTCTTCCAGAACCGCCAGCCCTTCATCAACTTCATGGCGGGAGATGCTCAGCGGCGGGCTGATCCTGAACGTATTCCTCCCGCAGGGCAGCAGCAGGAGCCCCCGCCGAAAGGCCTTGAGCACGACGGCGTCGCGCTCGGCCACCGCCCGTTCCTTGGTCCGCCTGTCCCGCACCAACTCAACCCCGATCATCAATCCACGGCCACGTACGTCACCGATCATCCGATGCCGGCGCTGCTGGCGGCGCAACCACTGCTGGAGATACGCCCCCTGCTCCGCGGCGTTGCGCATCAGCCCTTCTTTCTCGATCACGTCGATCGTGGCGAGGCCGGCCTCGCAGGCCACGGGGTTCCCTCCGAAGGTCGACGTATGCGACCCCTTTTCCCACGACATCACCCGCTTGCTGGCGATGATGGCGCCCAGGGGCAAGCCTCCGCCCAAAGCCTTTGCCATGCAGATGATGTCGGGCGTGACGCCCGCATGTTCGATCGCAAAGAACTTGCCGGTCCGCCCCATGCCCGCCTGCACTTCGTCATCCACCAGCAGAATCCCATAGCGGTCGCAGAGCCGGCGGAGCCCTTGCAGAAAATCATCCGGCGGCACGATCAAACCTCCCTCACCTTGGATGGGCTCGACAAAGACGGCGGCCGTTTCCTCCGGCGGAAGCACGGTGCGGAACAGCACGTCCTCGATATATTGCAAGGATTCGTCGGCCGGATCGCCCGCGCCGCGCCGGTAGGGATCGGGATACGGCGCGTGGAAGACGCCGGGCAGAAGAGGCGCGAAGCCCCGGCGCTGGACCGCCTTGCTGGCGGTCAGCGAAACGGCGCCGAGCGTGCGGCCGTGGAACGCGTTGTAAAAAGCCAGGATGTACGGACGCCGTGTGGCGTGGCGGGCGAGCTTGATGGCTGCCTCCGTCGCTTCCGCTCCCGAGTTGCAGAAATACACCTGCTTGGGGTCGCGACCCGGGGCCAGCCCGGCCAGGCGCTCGGCCAGGCGGATGTACGACGGATAGAAGAAGTCGGCAAAGGAGAAGTGTACCAGGCGGTCCGTCTGCGCCGTGATGGCGCCCACTACATGCTTGTGGCCATGCCCCGTCGCGCTGACGGCGACCCCTGCCGTGAAGTCCAGGTAGCAATTCCCATCCACATCCCAGACATGGCAGCCGGCGGCGCGATCTACGACAAGGGGGTAGGCCTGCGTCGCCGAGGGGGCGACGTACCGGCCGCTGCGGCGCAGGAAGGCACGGGCCCGGGGGCCGGGGGGAGTGACGCGGATATGCAGGGTAGCCATCGGGACGCCTCGCGCGCGATGCGCCCGCCGCCGACTGCAGCCGGCGCGATCGACCTC
>CAYLLY010000164.1:0-4398 GCA_964384595.1 uncultured Nitrospirales bacterium | reverse complement strand
TTTTCCTGATCAGGCGGGGCACCGTCAGGATCGTCCTGCCCCTGGCGGGCGGAAGACAGCATCACATCGTGACGTTCGGGCGAGGGGATTTCTTTGGAGACATGGCCTTCATCGACCACGCCATGCGGTCGGCCGACGCGGTGGCCTGCGCGCCGACGGATATCTACGTCATCTCGAGGGCGCGCTTCGACAAGGTGGCGATGGACCATCCCTTTCTGGATAAGAAGGTGTTTTGGCGTCTGGCCCGCGCCCTGGCGATCCGCCTGCGGCAGACCGACGCCGAGCTCCGCGCCCTGGAAGAGTCATAACCGACAATCATCCTTCCGCCGCGCCGGCGCCTGGCTCGATCCGGCTCAGCGCCAGCGCCGCAGCTTTTCGCACATCCGGGTCGGCGTCTTTCTTCAGTTCCTGCAAGGCCGGCACGGCATCGGCGGCCTTGGGCCCAATCTCGCCCAGGGCCCGCGCGCCGCTCTTCTTCACCTCGGCATCGGCATCCTTGAGCAGGACAATAATCGCCTGGAGAACGTCCTTCGGCACCGAGCTGGCCACGGCGATCGCGCCCAAGGCCTTGGCCGCAGACTCCCGCGTGGCCACGTCTTTGTCCTTCAACGCTTGCACCAGCAACGGCAGCGCTTTCTCATTCATCACACCGATCCTGCCCAGGGTTTTGGTCACCTCCTGCTTCACCGCGGCATCACCATCGTTCAACGCCTGCGCCAACGCCGGGATACTTTCATGGGCCGCCGGGCCGAGCCTTCCGATCGCCGCGACCGCGCTCACCCGCACGCTGCCGTCCTTATCACCGATGGCCTGGACGAGCGCGGCGACTACGTCCGATCCCGGCCGGCCGATCCGCCCGAGCGCGTCGGCCGCCTGCCGCCGCACAAGCGCTTCGGCGTCTTTCAGCGCCTGGAGGAGGGCTGCGACCGCATCCTTCGCCGCCGGCCCGATACTTCCCAGCGCAGCGGCCGCCGCTGCGCGCACCTTCGCATCCGCGTCGTTCAACATCGGAGCCAGCGCCGGAACGGCGGCCTTCGCCGCTTCTCCGATCTTACCCAATGCGCCGGCCGCTTCCCCTCTCACGCCGGCATCGCCGTCCTTGAGCGCCTGCACCAAAGCCGGTACCGCGCTCTTGGCCTTCTCGCCGACGGCGCCGAGCGCATGGGCGGCCTTCACCCGTACGACGGCCTCGGCATCCTTCAACGCCTGCTCCAGCGCTGCAACCGTATCGGCGGCTTCCGGGCCGATCAGCCCCAACGCTTCGGCGGCTTTTTGCCTGATCACCGCCTGCGCATCCTTCAGCGCAGCGGCCAACGCCTGCAGCAGCTCCTTCTCAACCGACCGGATTTCGGCCAGGGCCTCCGCCGCCTTCCGGCGTACGTCCACCTTGTCGTGCTTGAGATCATCCGCCAAAGCCAGGATCACATCTCTCCCTATCTTGGCCTTCAGGCCCGGCCAGGTCGCGGCCGCAGCCTGCTGCGCGGCCGGATCGGCGCCATGGAGCGCTTCTATGACGATCAGCACCACGTCCTTCTGCACGGGGATAATGACGCTCAACGATCGGATGGCGGCCTGGCGCGCCTGGGGATCGGAGTCCTTCAGGACCCCTTGCAGAGCCGGGATGGCTTGCGGTCCGAGCGACCGAAAGCTGTCAACAGCCTTGTCTCGGACCTGAGGCGAGGCATGCCTCAGATCGCCCGCCCATTCCGATATGGAGCGGCCCTTATAGCTCGGCTCCTGGGCCGGGAGGGGCTCGGCGCACAGCACCGTCAATCCCACCAGCATGCCGAGAACAAATCCGTATCGATATCCCCTTTCCATCATACGCGCACCTCCCGAACGGGGGACCACTCGAGCCAGACCGGCATGAGCGCATTGTAAACCCTCGCCCCGGCGTCGCGCCAGAGCCACGACCGCTTGCTGTGCTGGCTTCGTCCAGACTTCCATGCTACCCTCAAGAACCAGGTCCACTACCCGATTCTTCCCATGAAGAAATCCGTGTTGGAGAATCCCCCTTTGTCGGCGCTCACCGTTGTCCTGGGAGCGCTTGTGTTCATCCTGGACCTGCTGACTCCCATGGGGGTGGCGATCCCCATGCTCTATTCGGGTCTGGTCCTGCTCGGCCTGTGGTCGCCGCATCCTAAGTTCGCGCTCCTCGCCGCGACCATGGCCACCATCCTCAGCGTTCTCGGCGCAATCATTACGCCGCCGGGCGGCGTCGTCTGGATCGGCCTTACGAACCGCCTGGTGGCGCTGATCATCGTCTGGACGACCGCCTTCCTCGTGATGCGATACAAGCGCGCCGAGCAGGTCACCAAGATCCTGCGTGGTCTCCTGCCAATCTGCGCCTGGTGCAAAAAAATCCGCGACGACAACGGCTACTGGAGGCAACTGGAAGTGTACATGGAGCAGCACACGGAAGCGCTTTTTACCCACGGCATGTGCACCGAGTGCATGGCGAAGTGGCAGAAGGAGAACCCCGAAGAAACGCGGTAAGGCTTACAGCGGGGACAACCAGGACGCGTGTTTGGGGTCCCGCCCCTTCACGATGTCGAAGAAGGCCGTTTGCAGGTCGCGGGTGATCGGACCAGGCTTGCCGGTCCCGACGGCGCGATCGTCCACCTCGCGGATCGGCGTCAGCTCGGCGGCCGTGCCGGTCATAAACACCTCGTCGGCGATGTAGAGCTCGTCGCGGGTGAAGCGCTCCTCCACGACCCTCAAGCCGCGCTCGCGGGCCAGTTCCATGATCGAGTTGCGGGTGATACCCTCGAGAATCGAAGTCAACGGCGTGGTCTTCACCACGCCGTTACGCACCAGGAAGATGTTCTCGCCCGTGCCCTCGGAAACGTACCCCTCGGGATCGAGCATGATCGCCTCGTCGTAGCCGCCGGCCTTCACCTCGCGCTTGGCCATGATGGAGTTCACGTAGTAGCCGGAAATCTTTGCGCGTGTCAGGCTAACGTTGACGTGGTGGCGGGTGAAGGAGGACACCTTCGCCCGGATGCCGTTCTTCAAGCCCTCCTCGCCGAGGTAGGCACCCCACGGCCAGGCCGCGATCGCCACGCGGACCGGGTTCTCCGGCACGTAGAGTCCCATGTCGCCGTAACCCACGAACACGATGGGCCGGATGTAGCACTCCTCGAGCCTGTTGACGCGGACGGTCTCCCGGATGGCGTCGGCGATCTCTTTCTTGCTGAACGGGATCTGTAGCAGACAGATGTGGGCCGAGGCGAACAGCCGGTCTACGTGCTCGCTCAAGCGGAAGATGGCCGAGCCCCGCTCGCCCTTGTAGCAACGGATGCCCTCGAAAGCGGACAGACCGTAATGCAGGCTGTGCGTGAGGACATGCACCTGGGCGTCCTTCCAGGGCACCAGCTTACCGTCCAGCCAGATTTTCTCGGATTCCTTCAGCACCAGCGACCCCTCCTATCTCCCTGAAATTACATGGAAGGCATGATAGCAGCGGGTCCGAACCAAGTCAAACGCCTGAGCCGGTGCACGGCTTCGGACGCCGCACCCCTCCGGGCCAACTGGCACAAAGGCCAGAGAATGGCGTATACTGACACCATGATCATCCAGAGTACGCATGAACGAGTCTCGGAACAAGCGGAGATTGAATTCCGGCAGTTGGCGTTGAAATCGCTTGTGACCTTGCGCAACAAGCAGCTTCAGGAGTCCCTGGACCACCGCATCAAGCGCGCCGTCAAACACGGCGCGTGGATCGGCCTGTCCCGGTCGACATGCCGGCGCCTGCACAACCAGGAGAAAGCCCGTATCCGGGAGCAATTGGCTCAACTGCAATTTAAACAAGCGCATGTGCGGGAAAAATTAACGGAAACCAGAAAGGCCGTCGCCCGAGCCCGAAGACTGCGGGCTTCCCAACAGGCCGCCACGCGAAAAGGCAGATCGTCATCGTCTTGACAGGCCGATCCGCCCTGTGTTAGAAAAGTCACTCTCCCGGTCATTCTAGAACCCAAACGGAGCCGCAGGCAATGTACGCGATCGTCGAGACAGGCGGAAAACAATACCGAGCCGCGCAGGGCGATGTCCTGGAGGTTGAAAAACTGGACGGGGCCGTCGGGGCCACCGTCACGCTGGACAAGGTCTTGCTGATTTCCGGCGAGGCAGGGACCACGATCGGCACCCCCACCGTAGCCAAGGCGAAAGTCACCGGTGAGATCCTGGCCCAGAGCCGGCACCCCAAGATCATCGTGTTCAAGAAGCGGCGCCGCAAGAACTACCGCCGGACCAACGGGCACCGGCAGTCGTTCACGAAGCTGAAGATCACCGGAATTTCAGAGGGCTAGCCATGGCGCATAAAAAAGGACAGGGCGCGTGCCGGAACGGGCGGGACAGCAACCCGCAGTATCTCGGCGTGAAATGCTACGGGGGCGAGGT
>CAYLLY010000163.1:0-4399 GCA_964384595.1 uncultured Nitrospirales bacterium | reverse complement strand
TGATGTCCACCGTGCGGAGCTCCGGATAGCGCCGCACAACGTCCAGCACCGCCTCTGCCGTCTCGCGCGTCATGACTTCGATCCGGGTGGGGCCTGCGTCCACGTGGCAGTGGGTGCAGGTCTGGTTGCAGAGCTTGCCGACGTTGACCTGCAGGGTATCGATGCGCAGCGCCCGCAGGGTCTCATAACCGTGCTCCGCAAGGGTCCTGTCGAAGGCGGTCACGACCAGGTTAGGCATGCGTCAGCAGCAGCCTCCACCCGGATCGCAGGAGACCGCCTCGCCCGAGACCGCTTCGCCGGCCCGGTTGATGACCGCGAAGTGGCGGCTGTAGGGGCCGGAGTCCAAGACGTCCACCGTCTTCGAGCAGACCTCCAACGGAACGCCGCGCCGATAGACATGATGATCGTCATCCGTCGCTTCCGCGAACGGGCCGGCGAAAATGGCGAAGTGGCCCTTCCAGACACAGGGCGCAACGGCGGGCAGAATCGAGATCAAGCGCTGGTCGGTCGTCGCGAGCTGGGCCGGCTGGTCCGACAGGAGAAACAGCCGCTCGAACGGCGGCATCTTGAGCAACTGTGCCGAGCGCGCCGACACCGGCTCGGGCTTGCCGCGATGAAAGGTCTGCCCCAGTTCGTCAACCACCCGGCTGAAGGGGCCCACCAGTGTCGCGAAACGGACCCCATCGGGTTCCGCCGTTTCGGACGGTTTGTAGCCGGTCAGCGTGAGGGAAAAGAAATGGATGCCGTCGATGACGCTCCATGGGGAGAACTTCATCTGGTGCACGCCAAGAAATCCCGCCTGTACCAGGCCGCCGAGGTACTCCCACGCGGGCAGCGCGCCGGACAGGCAGTCCCCCCATTTCTGAGTGTCGTGAATCAGGTATTGGGGCACCGGCTGATCCGCCACGATGTCCGAGATCGTGAACCGCCCGCCGGGCCGGATGGTCCGAAACATCTCGCGGAAGACTTTGTGCTTGTCAGGAGCCAGGTTGATGACGCAGTTCGAGATGATCAGATCGATGGTGCCGTCCTCGACCGGCAGATTCTCCGCGTGGCCTTTGCGGAACTCAACGTTCGACACGGGATAGCCGAGATTTTTTGTCACGATCGGCGCGTTGCGGCGGGCCATCGCCAGCATCTCGTCGGTCATGTCTACTCCGATGACCCGGCCGGAGGGGCCGATGCGCCGGGCGGCGTCGAAACAATCAATGCCTCCACCCGAACCGATGTCCAGCACAGTCTCCCCCGGTTGCACCGTCGCCAGACCGGCGGGCGTGCCGCAGCCGTAGGACACGCGCAGGACTTCCTCGGGGACGAATGCCCGCAGGTCGTCGAAGTTATAGCCGGTCGGGCAGCACATCTGCTCGCCGGTCGTCACGGCCTTCGCATACCGCTCGCTGACTTGCTGCGTGATCGTTTCGTCAGACATGAGCACCTCGCGCTGGATGAAGTTGGAAGGATGTGTCCATATAGCAGGCTCTTCTCCCTCCGTCAATACCGCACGCCGCACGCATCGCGCGGTCGGCTCCCCACCGGATTAGTCTCGCCGCAAGCCGGATCGTTACACAAGAAAATTCCGTGCCCCCCGATTGACGGCCATGGCGGACCTTCCCTGGACGCTTCTCACTCACGCCCGGTCCGGACGTGGAACGAACCGACCGGTTATCATCTGGCATATTATCAGCAAGAGATGGCGCAGTCTGTGAGCTGGCTTACAGAAAGTTCGAACGAAATGTGCGATACAAGCCTTATGAACCTATTGGAGGTTTTTGTGCATCCGGGATGCGTTTCGGAGAAATCGGCTCTGGCTCTGGCTCGCGAACTTCAGGCCGTAGGACCGGCCCTTGAGGTAAGGATTCGGACATTCCCGGAAGCCACTCAGCGCGCCGGGGAACTGGGGGTCATCGTGGCGCCTGCATTCGCGCTCAACGGAACGATCATCGCGGTCGGTGTGCCCAGAAAGGGGTGGTTGGTCGCCAAATTGCAGGAGTTCGGCATCGCAGTCGGCAACCCATGTCCATGAGGCTGAATCCATTTAGCTCAGATCCGCGTGCGCTCACGCTGGCAGCGTGCATCGTCGGAGCCGGCATTATTGCGGGAGTGTCGCTCGGGTTCTCAGGACGGTCCTCAGGCGACTTTGACCTGTCCAAGCACAACGTCCCGCTGGATCAGATCGTCTCGGGCGGTCCGGGAAAGGACGGCATCCCGGCCATTTTGAAGCCTGTCTTCGTACCGGCACATGAGGCCGGCTTCCTGAAAGTTGAGGACCGCATCCTTGGCCTCAAACAGGGTGGCGATGCCAAGGCCTACCCGATCAAGATCTTAAATTGGCATGAGATCGTCAACGACACGATCAGCGGGAAACCGGTCGTCGTCACCTACTGCCCGCTCTGCGGGACCGGCATCGGGTTCGAGGCGTCGGTGCAGGGACGGCCGCACACCTTCGGTGTCTCCGGCCTTCTGTACCAGAGCGATCTCCTGATGTACGACCACCAGACCCAAAGTCTCTGGTCTCAAATCTCGATGGAGGCGGTGGCCGGACCACAGACTGGAGCAAAGCTGAAACCCATCTTTTTAGCGCATACGACGTGGGAGGAATGGCAGGCGGAGCACCCGACGACTTTGGTGCTCTCTACAAAGACAGGTTCCTTCCGGGACTACGACCGGGATCCCTATCTGGGCTATGCCCAAAGCGCGGAGCTGATGTTCGACACCAAGCATTTCGACCCAAGATACCATCCCAAGGAATGGGTGCTCGGGGTCGAGGTCAAGGGAGCGTTCAAAGCGTATCCGTTCGCCGAGTTGAAGAAAGTGAAGGGACCCTTTATCGACCGGATCAATGGGCAGAAGGTCCGCATTCACTTTAACCCGCGAGCCCTCAGCGCCTCGGTCACCGACGCGGACGGCCGCCCGATGCCGTCGGTGACGGCCTTCTGGTTCGCCTGGTACGCCTTCCATCCGGATACGCAGGTTTTCCAAGCAGCCAAGTGAAGCGCACAGCGGGTATGAGTTAGGACAGCAGCCGGGACAGGCCGTGCGGGTTCAAGACGATAATGGATCGGCCGTCAATCTGGATCAGACGTTGATCGCGAAATTGCCCAACAATGGTGCTGACAGTTTCGCGCGAGCAGCCGATCAGGTTCGCCATCTCCTGGTGGGTCAGTTTGGCGTGGAGGCGGAGACCGGCACCGTCGGGAACTCCATCGGTCTTACTCAGCTCCAGCAGGAGATGGGCCAACCGAGCAGGAACATCCCGAAATACCAAGTCCTCGACACGGTTTTGGATCTTTCTTAGTCGGAGCCCGATCAGCTTGGTCAGCTTCACAGTCAAATCCGGGTGCTCACGGAGGTAGCGATCAAAGTCTTCTCTCCGGATGGCGCAGATCAGCGCATCGTCCAGCGCTTCAGCATGCGTTTCGCGAGGCGATTCGTCCAGCACTTCCAGTAAGCCGAAGATTTCCCCTGGTTCGAGGATTTCGAAGGTCACTTCTTTGCCGCTCGGAGCGCTGCTGGCGATTTTGACACGACCCTTTTTGAGCAGGTAGACGGTGTTGGCGGGATCGCCTGGCAGGTAGATGGGCTGTTTCTTTTTGATTTCCTGCATCCGTGTGATCCGGTTCATCTCCTGGAGCTCGGCTTGGCTGAGACCGGAAAAGAGCTTGATGTGCTTGAGGTACCAGAGCTTGCTTGGGCTGATGGTGGGCTGCTCCATGGGATACTCCCGCAGACTTGAGGCCTACTCTACTCCGCGAATGGACCCTTGCGCAATCTAACCCAAAGCACCGGAGCGGTCAGTACACGAGGATCCGGTCTGCCGAGATAAAAAGCTGCACCATCCGGTCCAATCGTCGCACGCATTTGGCTCAGGATCAACGATCTCGCATCAATTGCCCGAATCACTGCCAGCTCTGGTCTGGTAACCGGCCTGACCTAAGCGTTCCGCGATTGTCGTGGCCTCCAGCACCGCTGTGTCGAACAGAACCTCGATACGTTGGTTGCGCGCCTGCGCGCGAACCTGGCCCACGCCCTGCAGAGCTTTGAGCAGGCGCGCGACGCGCTCCTCGCAACCCTCACAGGTAAGCCGCTGATTACCGACGATCTCTAACGTGATGGACTTAAACATACGCAACACCTCCCTTTTTATGCCTGCACCGCCCTGGACGGGATCTGCGGCGCACGCCCAACCGTCTTGATCGCCTCGAAGAAATAGGTACCGCGGCTCCACAGGGAATTAATGAAGATCGACGTCACGCTTGCCGCCATGGCGACCATGCCCCATATCGGATAAAGCAATCCCGTCGCGGCCGCCGGAATCCCCAGCCCGTTGAACGTGAATGCGAGGAGTACGTTTTGCAGCATCTTTCCATAACTGTAGCGGCTGATCTCGTAGGCATCGAGC
>CAYLLY010000162.1:0-4434 GCA_964384595.1 uncultured Nitrospirales bacterium | reverse complement strand
CGGCGGATGCGCTCGCGGATCTGCGCGACGGTCTCTTCCGGATCGCCTTCCGCCAGCGACGGGTGCGGCTCGAACCCGTAGCGGTCCACTTCCAGGGACCGGACGGCCTTCTGGAGGGACTCCTTGAAGGTGCGCCCGATGGCCATCACCTCCCCCACCGACTTCATCTGCGTGGTCAGGGTGGGGTCCGTCTGGGGGAACTTCTCGAAGGCGAACCGCGGGAGCTTGACCACCACGTAGTCGATGCTGGGCTCGAAGGACGCCTTGGTCACGCGGGTGATGTCGTTCGGGATCTCGTCCAGCGTGTAGCCGACGGCGAGCTTGGCGGCGATCTTGGCGATCGGGAAGCCGGTGGCCTTCGACGCCAGGGCGGAGCTGCGGGAGACCCGGGGGTTCATCTCGATCACGGCCAGGTCCCCGTCCTCCGGGTTGACGGCGAATTGAATGTTGGAGCCGCCGGTGTCCACGCCGATCTCCCGCATGATCCGCAGCGACGCGTCGCGCATGACCTGGTATTCCTTGTCGGTCAGGGTCTGCGCGGGCGCCACGGTGATGCTGTCGCCGGTGTGGATGCCCATGGGGTCGAAGTTCTCGATGGAGCAGACGATGACGACGTTGTCCTTCGTGTCGCGCATGACCTCCAGCTCGAACTCCTTCCAGCCGATGATCGAGCGTTCGATCAGGATCTCGCCGACGGGGCTCGCGCTCAGGCCCCAGTCGGTGAACGCTTCGTACTCTTCGCGGTTGTACGCGATGTTCCCGCCCGTGCCGCCCAGCGTGAAGGACGGCCGGATGATGGCGGGGAAGCCGATTTCGTCCATCGCCCGCAGCGCGTCCTCCCGCGAGCGCGCGATCGCGCTCGAGGGCGTGCGCAGCCCGATGCGCGCCATCGCCCGCTTGAATTCCTCGCGGTTCTCGGCCTTGTGGATCGCCTCGTAGCTCGCGCCGATGAGCTGCACACCGTATTTCTTCAGGACGCCTTGCTCCGCCAGCGCGACGGCCGCATTCAGGGCGGTCTGCCCGCCCATGGTCGGCAACAGGGCGTCCGGCTGCTCGCGCTGGATGACCTGCTCGATGCTGTCGGTGGTGATGGGCTCGATGTAGGTGCGGTCGGCCAGCTCCGGATCGGTCATGATGGTCGCCGGATTGCTGTTGATCAGGACGAGCCGATAGCCTTCCTCGCGCAGGGCCTTGCAGGCCTGGGTGCCCGAGTAGTCGAACTCGCAAGCCTGGCCGATCACGATCGGGCCCGAGCCGATCAATAAGATTGTGCGGATGTCGTTGCGCTTGGGCATGGTCGCGCGCTCAGCCTGTGGTCCGAGGGGTATAGTACTGCATCATTTGCGGGGCCCACTTTTCGAGGTTTTTAATCCGGGTTTCTTCCGAAGGGTGCGTGCTGAAGAATTCCGGAACGGCCGCGCCGGAACGGAAGCAGAGCTTGCCGATGTACTCCCGGGGGCACCCGCTCATGCGCTCCCAGAACCCGACTGCCTCATGGGGATCGTACCCGGCCTGGGCCATCAGCTTCAGGCCGATGAAATCCGCCTCGGTTTCCTGTGTGCGGTTGAACGGCAGGGAAACGCCGACTCCGTAGGCGGACAGGACGCCCTGGAGCACGGCGGGATTCACCGCGCCGGTGGCCGCGCCCGCCAGTGCGCCGAATTGCACGATCTGTTCGATGAGGCCGCGGCTGATGCGCTCGACGCCATGCCGGTAGAGGGCATGCGTGACCTCGTGGCCCATCACGGTGGCGACGCCGGCCTCGTTCTGGGTGTGCTTGAGGATGCCGGTGAAAAACGCCACCTTGCCTCCGGGCAAGGCGAACGCGTTGACGATCTTGTCGTCCTTGATCACCGCGAACTCCCACTCATAGCTCGGTTTGTTCGCGGCGGCGGCGATCCGCTCCCCGACCCGGCGGATCATTGCGTTGATCTCCGGGTCCGTGCTGAGCGGGAAGTGCCGCAGGACATCGCGGTAGGCCTCGATGCCGAGCTCGCGCTCCTTCTCCTCCGTGTAGTTCGGGAGGATGAACTGCTCGCGCCCGGTCACGGGCGCGCGGGTGCATCCCGCGACGGCCTCCAGCAGGCCACCGGCCAGACACGCCCCACCGATCCCCGCCGTGAGCCGGAGGACTTTGGCGAGCGCCTCGCGTCTTCCGATCAGGGCATCCATAGATAGAGGAACTGCGGGGTTCCGCCCCGGACCAGGCCCATGACGTCCAGGTGGGCGAGCGCATCAAGCGTGCTCGGGCCGGACGATTCCGAGTAGATGTTGTGTTTGTACGCGCCGGGGCGCACGTAGATCACGACCCGCGCGTCGGTGATGCCGGCCAGTTGCCGGGCCGCCGCGATGCCGTCGTCCAGGTAGCCGATCTGGTCCGCGAGCCCCAACTGCACGGCCTGGGGACCGGTCAGGACGCGGCCATCCGCGATGAGCTTGAGCCGCTCCGTGGTCAGCCCGCCGCGCGCCTTGGTCACGACCTCGAGGAAACGCGCCTGGAATCCGTTGATCATGGTCTGGAAGACCTCGCGTTCCTCCTCGCTCATCGGGCGGAACGGCGAGCCGATGTCCTTCTTTGCGCCCGACTTGATCGCGCCGGCCTCCAGACCGATCTTCTGGAGAAGCCCTTCCGCGTTCACCCGCAGCATGATGACGCCTACGCTGCCGGTCACGCTCGTCGGGTGCGCGACGATCCGGTCCGCCGAGGCCGCGACGTAGTAGCCGCCGGAGGCGCCGACGTCCATGATGACGGCGACGACGGGAATCTTGCGCCTGGCCTTGAATACCGTCAGCTCGTGATAGATGACGTCCGACGCCGTGACGGTGCCGCCCGGGCTGTTGATCCGCAGCAGCAGCGCCTTGACCTGCCCGTCCTCGGCGGCCATGGTCAGCTCTTCCTTGATCCGCGCGACGATGTCCTCCGACGATCCGAGGGGCCCGCTGCCCGGCTTCTCGGCGATGATGCCCGAAACGTCGAGCAACAGTATTTTGTCGGCCGCCGTGCCCTGCACCGTCTTCTCCCGCAGGGGCTGGGGCACCGGGAATAGGGAAATGGAGATACATCCGGCGGTGACCAGGGTGAAAAATAGGGTCAGACTCCATTTCCATCCGATGGAGCGTGCCGGCTGTAGCTTTGCCTGGAAATGGAGTCTGACCCTATTTTTCATGCCTTTCCCTTTGCCATCAAGTCGGTGAACCGGTGGAAGAGATAGCCCGCGTCGTGGGGGCCCGGCGACGCCTCCGGGTGATACTGCACGGAGTACGCCGGAAGATCCAGACAGCGCATCCCCTCCACGGCGCCATCGTTGAGACTCGTGTGGGTGAGCTGGACCGGGCCGTGGGGCGTGGTCCACGGCGCCGCCTGGGACGCGACGGCAGCGGCGTCCCCTCCCCGCACGGCGAAATTATGGTTCTGCGCCGTGATCTCGACCTTTTTTGTGTCCAGGTCCATGACGGGATGATTCGCTCCGTGATGTCCGAACTTCAATTTGTACGTTTGCAAGCCGAGCGCCAGTCCCATGATCTGGTGCCCGAGGCAAATGCCGAACACGGGTTTCTTGCCGAGCAAGGCGCGGACGGCGTTGATCGCGTAGGGAACGGCTTCCGGATCGCCCGGGCCGTTGGAAAGGAACACACCGTCGGGCTTCAACGCTAGCGTCTCTTCAGCCGTCGTCGAGGCCGGGACGACCGTCACGTCGTAGCCTTCGTCCACCAGCCTCCTGAGAATATTGTACTTGATCCCGAAGTCGAAGGCCACGACCCGAAAGCTCCCCCCAGTACCTCCCGTACCCACTTTCCACCGACCGGAGCTTTCCGTCCATTTATAGGGCTTGGCGCAGGTCACTTCCCTGACCAGGTCGCGGCCGATGATGCCGGGGGCCTCGCGTGCTTTCCGGATCACCCGCGTGGGGTCGAGGTCCGTATGGGAGATCACGCCCTGCTGCGAGCCGTGGTCCCGGAGGCGCGTGGTGAGGGCGCGCGTGTCGATGCCCTGTATGCCCACGATGCCGTGGCTCCGGAGATAGTCATCCAGGGACTGCCGGCTCCGCCAGTTGCTGGGATACGGGCAGGCTTCCTTGACGATGAAGCCGGCCAGCCACGGTTGCTTGGACTCGATGTCCTCCGAGTTGATCCCGTAGTTGCCGATGTGCGGGTACGTCATCGTGACCATCTGGCCCCGGTACGAGGGGTCCGTGAGGATCTCCTGGTATCCGGACAGGGCGGTATTGAAGACGACCTCGCCGGCGGTTTCGCCGGCCGCTCCGAGGGCCGTTCCCGTGAAGACGGTCCCGTCCGCCAGCGCCAGGATCGCGGACTTCACCGCACCCATTTCTTTACCTTCACGCAGAGCAAGGCAATGCCCAATCCGAGGTTGAGAATGTAGAGCGCGCGGGCCACGCGATGGTAGACGAAGAATTCATCGTACGCGGCGCG
>CAYLLY010000161.1:0-4463 GCA_964384595.1 uncultured Nitrospirales bacterium | reverse complement strand
TGATGCAGGACATGCGGCAGAAGAAGACAAAGCCCCGCAAGTAGGGGCGGGCAACCCGGTCGCAAGGCCGGGCCTATAAACACCCGCCCTCTTCTTTTCCGGTCACCCTGAGCCTTTCGAAGGGTCTCCCCACCTCGCAACTGTATCTTTTTCGATCCGAGCGCCCCGCCCTTTTAACCTTTCCGTTATCCCGGTGTCTCATCGGATGGGTGGCCGCAAAGAGACGGGAGTCGGGCAGGCGTGAGTTCGCGCGAGCAGAATGAAAAGAAGTTTCCCCACTGGGGGGCATTACCCAACGGCGGGAGGCGGTACTGGCTTGATGTCATCGGGCGGCAGGGGTGGATTGCGCGATACGTGAAAGAAGTTGACTCCGGTGAAGCAACAGTGAGATTTTATCAGGAGGTATACGACCAGACGGGCAAACTGGTCGAAGTGCACCACAAGTATCCCGAAGATCAAGGTCATCGAAAGGTATAGGTGCGATGAGCACAATCACCCGTCAGACGGTGGCAGATAAGCTGGCCGCGTACCTGCGCCATGACATCTCGCGGGGAGATCTTGTTGCCTGGGCGGAATCAGCGATGATGGAAGGGGAGTTCGAGCGAGAGCATCTTTCCGTCATTCGCGATGTGGTCGCGCGCCTGGGCGTGGCCGACGTGCGGACGTTCGGTCTGACGTGGGAGGACTGTGAACAGCTCCTGAGCCGGCTCGGCTACGCCGCCCGCGTAAATATCGTGGCCACCTGACAGGAACTCGCTCCCCACATCTTTACCCTTGCTCCCCACCGCATCGACTTCCGGGCGTAAAATCACCCTTCCTGCGCCTGACTGTATCTTGCCGGATACGCCCTTCCGGGCACGGGGCCTGGCTCCGCGTGGGGTCTGGATCTATTTTCTTCCGAGAAAATGTGCCTGACGCCGTCCTGATCCGTATGACTTTACGGAGGAGGAGTGGTAGGATTCGGGGCCGTTTCGTTTGTAGGTAGAAGGTGAGTGCATGCCTAGGGTACGACATCACGAGCCTCTAAAGATCAGTCAGGGTGAGCCGCCGCCGTATGGAAAAGGCGAAAGTCCGAAATGAACTCTTTCAGGACGGCACGGCTCTCTGAGTTGGCAATTCCCCAGAGGCTTGTCACGGCGCTGACGGAGATTGCTGCGGCGCGAGGCAGGCAAGACCTATACGGCAAGCAGACTCCGCAGGTTCTGAAGGTCCTCAGAGAAATGGCCCTGTTGGAAAGCGTCGAGTCATCGAACCGTATCGAGGGTGTCACGGTCGCGCGGGATCGCTTGCGGCCGCTCGTGTTGGGACGAGCCAAGCCCGTGGACCGGTCCGAAAAAGAGATAGCCGGCTACCGGCGGGCGCTGTCATGGATTCACGCCAAAGCCGGTGAAATCCCTGTAACGCCTGACACGGTCAAGCAGTTTCACCGGTTGATTCACGGCGAGGTCGATCCGACCGTTTGGTGATGGCCCGGCTCCGGAAGGAAGGGCGGATTGAAGCGGTAGGACGTGGCCCCGGAGCGCTCTGGCGCCTCAAGGGAGAGAAGAGCTAATCAGGGGCCAAAAAGAGCTAAGAGAAGAGCTAATCGTGTTTCCTTGGAGGCAGCTTAGGAATCTGGAGGAAAAAGGGCAATACCCGTAAGAGAGGGTAAAAAAGGTTGAGGTGATCATCACATCACGAAACGGCGACGTGATAAGAATGGAACAGGGGGAAATAAAGGGGTCGGGAGTCTTTTATTGACGCGGAGGGCGGGGTTTGCGGCCGAGAGGTCGCCCAGACTCTCCTAAACAAAGACTCCCCGCACCCTTTTTCACTCCCCCACTTCCGAAGAAGGGCGTATCGCCATACGCCCCTTCATTGAATTGAAGACGGGCGCAGCACGCGGCACCCCTACAGCGGATCGAAGACTGGAACAGACTCCGGCGGGAAGGGTTCCAGGCACCGCCGTTCACTCCGCCTGTTCGAGTTCCCGTTGCAACAACGCCTTGGCTTTTTTCCGGGAGTAGCCGCGCTCGCCCTTCTTGGTGCTGTGCGGCTTGGTGGGTCTGGCATCGAGGCGGACCGGCATCTTCTTTTTCTTCCGGCGCGGCTTTTTCATTTCGCGGTGCCCTCCACCCGGATGCGCGCGTCCACGATGCGGCAGCCCTCGCCGGGCGGGAGGGCGAAGATCGGGTTCAGGTCCAGTTCCTTGATCTCCGGAATTTCCTCGACGAGGCGGGCGAGGCGCAGCAGCAGGTCCTCCAGGGCGGCCGTGTCCGCCGCCGGGTGGCCGCGGTAGCCTTCCAGGAGGCGCGCGCCCCGGATCTCCCGGACCATCTCGGCGGCGTCGCGGTCGGTGAGCGGCGTGATCCGGAACCGCACGTCGCCCAGGATCTCCACGTGGATGCCGCCCAGGCCGAAGGCGACGAGCGGCCCGAACAGCGGGTCCTGCGTCACGCCCGCCATCACCTCCACTCCGCCGGAGAACATCGGCTGCACCAGCACCCCCTCCATCGCGGCGAGATTGTTCTCCTGCAGCAGACGGTCGCGGATCTTATCATACGCCTGCCGGACCGCCGCTTCGCTCATCAGGTTCAGGTGGACGCCGCCGATCTCCGTCTTGTGAACCAACTGGTGCGAGGCCAGCTTCACCGCGACGGGGAGGCCCAGGTTCTGAGCTAAATCATCCGCCTCATCGGCCGTCCGGGCGACCCCTCCGGGCGCGATGGGGAGGCCCATCACCGTGAGGACAGTCCGGGTTTCCTCGGTGGAAAGCCACCCGGCGCCGCGTTCGTGGAGGGCTTTCCTGCACACGGTGCGGGCGGACTCGGGACGAACGTCCTTGAAGTCCGGGATCGTTCCCAAAGGCCTGGATCGCCACTCCGCGTAGGACGCCACCTTGCTCAGGACCCGGGCAGCCGATTCCGGAAAGCCGTACGCCGGGATCTGCTCGTTCCCCACGTCCAGCAGGGTGTTGACCCCTTCCGCCGTCATCAGGCAGGCCACAACCGGTTTGCCCGACCCGCCGGCCGCACGTCCGGCCGCGATGCCCTCGCGGATGGCGTCCACCACGGGCGCCATGGCGGATTGGTCCAACGGGAGGTAGATCGCCACCAGGGCGTCCACCTCGGCGGCCGCCAGAACGGTCTCGATGGTCCGGCGGTAGTGATCGGGGCCGGCCGACGCGATCATGTCCACGGGATTCGCGACGCTGGCCGCGGGCGGCAGGAACTCCCGGAGGCGGGCCTTGGTTTCATCCGAGAGGTCCGGCAGCACGAGGCCGCCTGCCTCGCAAGTGTCCGCGCAGAGGATGCCGGGGCCGCCCGCGTTCGTGATCACGGCGACCCGGCGGCCACGCGGCAGGGGTTGGCTCCCCAACGTCGCGGCGATATCGAACATCTCATCCAGGGTCTCGGCGCGGATGACCCCGGATTGGCGAAAGAGCGCGTCCACGGCCACCTCGTTCGACGCCAGCGCGGCCGTGTGGGATCCCGCCGCGCGCTTTCCGGCCAGCGTCCTCCCGGCCTTCATCGCCACGATGGGCTTGCTGCGGCTCACGCGCCGGGCGATGCGCGCGAAACGCCGTGGGTTGCCGAAGGACTCGAGGTACAGGAGAATGACGCTCGTGGCCTCGTCTTCCTCCCAGTATTCCAGGAGGTCGTTCGTGGAGACATCCGCCTTGTTGCCGACGCTGACGAAAGTCGAAAGGCCGAGATGGAGTCGGCGGGCTGACGCGAGGATCGCCAGGCCGAGCGCGCCGCTCTGCGAGGACAGCGCCACGCGTCCCTGCGGCGGCACGACGGGAGCGAACGTGGCGTTCAGCCGGATGGCCGGATCGGTGTTGAGCAGGCCCATGCAGTTGGGCCCGACCATACGCATCCCGTAGCCGCGGACTTTGTCGAGCAGGGCCTGCTGCAACGCACGTCCCTCGTCGCCGACTTCCGCGAAGCCCGCCGTGATGACGACGAGTGCCCGCACTCCGCGGGCCGCGCAGTCATCCACCACGCCCAACACCGCCTCCCGCGGAACGGCGATGACGGCCAGGTCGACCGGTTCCGGCAGCTCCCGGGCCGACGGGTACGCGCGCAGGGTTCCGACCGCCGATGCGTTGGGGTTGACCGGGTACACCGGGCCGTGAAAGCGGTTCGCGAGCAGCGCGTCGAGGAGCCGGTAGCCGATACTGGATGGCTCCCGCGAAGCGCCGACCACAGCCACCGATCGGGGCCGGAAGAATAGTTGCAGGGACGCCGTGGCGGTCGGGCCGATCACTTCATCACCAGCTTCCGGATCTCATCCGCGAGCAGGAGTCCTGCGGCGCCCAGAAGCAACGGACCCCAGACCCACAGCGGCAGCGGCCCCGTGCCGAAGATCAAATTGCCGAACGGCGTGTAGACGATCACAGCAAGTAGAGCGAGTTCCACGGCGATGCCCCAGAGGATGAACGGGTTGCTCAGAAAACCGAGGCGAAAAGCCGAGATCCGTTC
>CAYLLY010000160.1:0-4519 GCA_964384595.1 uncultured Nitrospirales bacterium | reverse complement strand
CGATCACCGCCCCATCAGGGGTTTGGACGAAAATGATGGGATATTGCCGGCAGGCGACGGGAAACTCGGCGGCCATTAAGGGAACAGCCGTAACCTTGCGGGCGAATTCAAAGTTGGTGAGAGGCGTGAAGCGAAGCTTGGCATGTGCGACACGATTCAACCGAGCGGGACGCTGGTAGAACAATAATTCAGCCATTCTATGGTTTCTCCTAGGTAAACACCAGGCTGCTTGGCTTGAGCCACCGCCTGGACACAAAAAACCGAGCGGATCGTATCCAAATCGAATTGAAAAAGCAAGAAAATAACACATAGGGGCAACCCGAGCTTAGGGGGAAATTAGGGGTCACCCGACTTCGGCCTCGTTGAGGACTTCCTCAATATGGCCGTGTATGCGCGACAGGCGCTCTCTCAAACCGCCGGAAGAGGACTCCGGCAAGGGCACTTGAAGGGTTTGGGCTATACTCCCCAGGTCCTTCAGCACCAGCCCGATTTTCTGGTGCTGGCTCTGAAAATCACGGGGGGGCCGCAGGGCGGCAAATTGCCGGCGCCAGGCTTGAAGCCGCCGCGCTCCGTAGTCGAGGGTCTCGGCCAACTCCTGGCGGTCCATCCCTGCGCGATCGGTCGCCGCCACCATGACCTCCACCTGGGCCAGACTGTTCTCGGCCAGGTCGCGGATTTGCCTGAGGTATGCGCGCGCCGCTGGAGAAAACGTCTTCGGCGGCGGTTGGGGCGCAGCAAGCGGCGCCCCTACGACGGATTGGAACGGTTCAATGGGCGCACCGCCGTGCGCCCCTACGCCCTCTTGGCTCGGCTTCGGCGGGGTTTGCGGCGCGGCTGGCCTGCGAACCGCCGCGCTGTCCCCTCCTGCCTTCGGCTCCCGCGTCGAAAGATATTGGACGCCCGACACGATCAGCGCGGCGGCCAGGCAGGCGGAGACAATCAGCGAGCGACGCGTCTCGCGGAGGTGCTGCAGGTGAAAATGGGGACTGGCTCCGGCCCGGAAGGGGGACAGTCCCGGGTCGGGACAGTCCCCGCCGGTGCCTGTCCCCATTTTCACCACGGTCCGGTCAACCACCGGCCCGATCTTGGGGAGGCTGGCGGCGGCCATCTGAAAATGATTGTCGACCGTGATGGGATGAATCATTGCTGCTGCGCAAAGGGCCAGCGCGGGCCTGAACAGTTCTTCCGGATCGGGATCGGTGTCCGCCAGTTGCCGAAGGTAGGCCGCGGCCGCCATGGGAAGGAAATAATCGATCCCGCCCGCCTCCTGATTGCAGCCGAATGTCGCCAAGGCATACTCGCGGACCGGCGCCAGGAAGGTCGAGGCAAAGCGCTGCGGGCAGGCCATCGGATCGCCGGCAACGATCTGAAGCGGGCACGTCTCGAATCCTGTGGCGTCCCACTCCCGCAGAACCCCCGCGAAGGTCCGCTGCCGATCCGGCGGCAGGGAGGCGAAGGCCCGGCCGGTCAGCAATGCGGCATGGATCAGCAGTTCCCGGCGCTCGTCGTCGGCCAGAGGGGCAGTGAATTCCGTCTGGATGCAGACGCGCGCCCGATCCAGGAACCCGATGGTGATGGTGCTGCTCATGAGATGAGGTTAAACGTTAAACGTGAATCGTTTATACGTGAACATGTAGGGGCACGGCATGCCGTGCCCCTACCCTTGGGAAACCATTCGCTCGCGCAGCGCCGCCAACCTCCGGGTGTTCTCCTCGAGCTTCGGCAACCGGTATTTCCGGTCGACGGCGACCACGCGCTCCAGCAGCTCGGCGGCTTCGGCCTGATTCCCCTGCTCTTCCCGGATACCCGCCAGCAAGTACCAGGCCCCGGCCATGCGCAGCTCATCGCGAAGCCGCCGGCTGATCTCGAGACTGGTCAGCGCGCATGACGCCGCCTCGTCATGCATCTTCCGGATCGCGTGGGTCTTGCCGATCATGCGGTAGGCGTCCGCTACACCGGCCTGATTGTCGAGCCGGCGCATGAAAGCCAGCGAACGCTCATACTGGGAAAGAGCGTCGTCGAGATTCCCGGTTTCCCGCGCCACCAGGCCGAGGTTGGCATGCAGGACCGCCAGGCTCGCCTCGTCCCCTGCCGCCGAGAGCATGTCCAACGCTTCCAGGTAGTAGGCCCGGGCCCGTTCCCATTCGCCCGCGTCCGTCCGCAGGTTCCCGAGGTTCGCCAGCGTGGCGCCTATGCCGCGCTCGTCCCCGAGGAGCTTCTGCAGCTCCAGCACCTCCTGATAGTACTGCTGCGCCTGCTCCCGCCGGCCGCTGACCGCGCAGACATTGCCGAGATTGCCCAGCGTCGCCACGAGCGCGCGCCGGTCGCCGGTCCCCCGGTCATACTCCAGCGCCTTCTGGTAGTACGTGAAGGCGTCGGTGTAGAGCCCGCGCCCGAAATACTCGTTGCCGATTTGATTGAGCCGGTCGGATGAAGAGGAAGGCATGAAGCTCAGCCCTCGATGGCTCGCCGCACCGCCTCCTTGCCGCCCGTGAGAATCGAGGTCCCGTCTCCGACGAGGACCGTGTCGAAGTTGTACTTGAGGAGACGCGTGAGGGACTCCCTCGCCTTGGCGATGTCGGCGAACTTGTCGGCCGGAAGCAGATTCAACTGGCCGGGCGGCTTGCCGATCAGCGAGTCCCCGAGGATCAGGTACCCCTTCCCCCTATCGAAGAACAGCGCCGACTCGCCCGGCGATTTCATGTCCCTCAGGTGAATGACCCACAGCCCGCCCGGCAGGAGCTCGCCGTCCTTGTAGGTCTTGTCGATGGCGATCTCCATCTGGGCCGCGTCGGCTTCAGGGGCGTAGACTTTAGCCTTGAAGTCGCGGCGGCAGACCTCGGCCTCGCGGGCGTGATCGCGGTTCGTGAGCAGGATGTAGTCCACTGCCCGGCCCTTGAGAATTGCCGTGCGGTCGGCGGCCTCCATCGGAGGCGGGTCCACGAGGATGCAGTGGTCGTTGACGGTCAGGTGCAGCCCGTTGAAGTCGAGCTGCTTCTCCGCGGAAAAGAAGGACCACTGCTGGATATCGGGGGCGATCGTCTTCATGGAATGTTCCCTAGAACGTCGCGATGGAGCTTTGGACTTCGCCGGTGACTTTTTTCAGGATGTCGGCGTCTTCCGGCAGGTCGAGGATGTCGTCCTCGCTGACCGTGAGGAACTTGCGCTGGCCCGCTTTGGTGAAGGAAATCAGGAACATGCCCCGGCTCGGCGTGACCGGCATGACCACCTCCACCGACGGGTCGATGCTCTTGACGATGTGCAGGAACTTCTCCTTCCCCTCGTCGAATTCCCCCATCAGAGCGTCCCCCCGCTCTTCCCACCGCCGGTCTTGCCGCCGCCCGCGAGCAGTTTCTCCACCTCGGCCTTGATGACCTCCGCCCCGCCGATCTCCATGGTGCCGACGCGCTGCCAGCGGACCTTCCCTTCCTGGTCGATGACGTAGACGTTGGGAATGAACCGCCCGCCCCCGTAGAGCTTGTCGGTCTCCTTCTTGGGATCAACCATGTAGGGATAGGACACCGTCACGGGGAATTCCTTCAGGAAGTCCTTGACCTTGTCCTTCGAGTTGCCGGCCGAGTTGACGCCCAGCACCTGCACGTTCTTGCCCTGCATGGCTTGATGGACCTTCTGCAGTTCGGTGCCCTGGATGAGACAGGGCTCGCAGATATGGAACAGGCCCAGCACCACCACCTTGCCCTTGTATTGGGCGAGGCTGAGCGTTTGACCATCCAATGTCTCCAACGTAAAGTTCGGCGCGGGATCGCCCGGCCGGAAGAAGCTCTTTGCCTGCGCGGCGGCCGCCAACACTCCTACCGCCAAGACCGTCACAAAGATACGGTTGCGGTATTTCATACGCTGTTCCCCCCTCTCTTGCCGCATCTTAGCACGGCGAAAAAAGCAGGCGCTAGATCAGCCCGCGCTTCTGCAGGTAGTCCCGGTCGATCTTGATCTCCGGTTGCCCACCGCCGGTCAGGCCCGGCAAGAGGCGCTCGACGTACCGGCCGATGAGGTCCGTTTCCAGGTTGACGGCATCGCCCGTCTGCTTGATCCCCAGCGTCGTGACTTTGGCCGTGTGCGGAATGATGGTGACGCGGAACCAACGGTCCGTGACTTCGTTGATGGTCAGGCTGATGCCGTCCACCGTGATCGAGCCCTTGGGGACGCAATAGCGCAGGATCTCGCGTGACGCCTCGATCATGATCTGGATCGCATCGGCGTCCTGGATGCGCGATCGGATGGCGCCGGTGCCGTCCACGTGGCCGGTGACGAGATGGCCGCCCAGACGGTCCCCCAGGCGCATGGCCCGCTCAAGATTGACCGGATCGCCGGCCTTGAGCGTGCCGAGCGTCGTGACCTTGAGCGTCTCCGGCGAGATGTCCGCCTTCATTTCAGACCCATCGCAGCCGACTACGGTCAGGCACACTCCATTCACCGTCACGCTGTCCCCGACCTTGAGCCCATCGAGAACGGTTTTGGCCAGGATCGTGACGCCGCTCCCTTGCAGTGTCTTGTCCAC
>CAYLLY010000159.1:0-4578 GCA_964384595.1 uncultured Nitrospirales bacterium | reverse complement strand
ATGTGTGGTCCGATGTCCACAGCAATTCTATTTTCTTCAATTTCGTCCTGCCGCTCGCGTTCTTCGTGTCGGTGCTGTACGCCATGGGGCTGGGGGTGGTGATCCTGCGGGGCAAGGGCTTGAGCCGGCAGGACAAGGAATCGGAAGCCCTGCGTTTTCTGGAGCACCTGAACAAGAAGCCCTGAGCTTACCCCAGCCGCGCCAACAGCTCCTTGACCTTCCACTGAATCAAGGCCCGCACGGCCCGGAACTCCGCCGGCGCCATCTCTTTTGGATCGGGAATAGCCCACTCCTCGTGTCGCTTGGCCCGGACGGACGGGCAGGCGTCGTCGTCGCCGCAGCCCATCGTGACCGCGACGTCATATTCGACGGCGGGAATGTCGGAGAGAGACTTGGAGTCGTGCTTACCGAGGTCGTAGCCCAGCTCGCGCATGGACTCGATGGCCTTGGGGTTGACCTGTCCCGACGGTTTGGAGCCGGCGCTGTAAGGCTCGACGGCGCCCGCTCCGTGCATCCGCGCAAACGCCTCCGCGATCTGGCTGCGGCATGAATTCTCAATGCAAACAAAGAGAATACGCTTCATTGTTCAGGAATCGGGAAACATCTGCGGGATGGTTAGATGCGTTTCCGCAGGTCTCGCATCACTCGGCTCAAGGGGCGCCCTTTGTCTCCGGCCGCGACCTGGGCCTCGGCCACGGCGAGCTTCCTATAAAGCTCAGTCTTCGTCTGCAATAGACGTCTTTTACTCCGCCGCTTCATTGAGACCATTTTATCCGATTATTGAACCAGTTCCTGTAGTTTCTTCTTCGCGGCGCCGGAGGCGAGGGTTTCCTGGGCGAGGGACACGGCGGCCTTGATGGATGAGGCTTTGCCGCCGGCGTAGAGGATCATCGCGGCGTTCATCACCACCCAGTCCCGCTTGCCGCCTTTCACCTCATTCTCAAGTATCTTCACGATCAGCTCGACTTCGCCGTCAAGGCCGGGCGACTTCAAGTCCTCGATGCGCGCGAACGCCATATTGAAGTCTTTGGGCTGGATGGTGAACGGAACGATCCGGTCGTTCCGTAGCTCGATGGCCTTGGTGATGGAGCTGACCGATAGCTCCGGCTCGCCTTCGAGCCCGCGCACGACGAGCGCCTGCGGCGTCCCCATCATCCGCAGGGCCTCCGCGACTTTCTCGAAGTAGGGCGGGTGCGACATCCCGATGATTGAGGTTTGGGCTCGTC
Organism: uncultured Nitrospirales bacterium; assembly: GCA_964384595.1. Lineage (GTDB taxonomy): Bacteria > Nitrospirota > Nitrospiria > Nitrospirales > NS-4 > SCTG01. The sequence goes on along the minus strand of CAYLLY010000159.1, from coordinate 3,352 downwards.
CGGGGTTCAGCATCCGCGCGACGGGCTGAAAGAAGCTCCGCACGCCGAGTTCCTTCCGCAGTTCAAGAAATCGGAAGACGAGCGGATGGTAGAGACCGACGTCCAGGTACGCCAACCCCTTCTGCACGAGGAACTCTGTCGCCTGCTTGGGGTCCAGATCAATCGGGATGCCGAGCTTCGCGGCGACCGCCGCCGTCGCCAGACGGCCCGGCACGCCGTCGTAGCCGTGGAGGAGCACGGGCACACCCGCGGCCGACGCGACGATCGCCGCCGGCAGCAGGACGTGCCAGCTGTCCTGCTTGCCCGCATAGGTGGGAATGTCCACAAGCCAGAGGTCTGGCGGGACCGGCAGGGGAGGCACGTACTCGCGCGCCACGGCGGTGAACGCCGCCAGCTCGCTGACCGACTCGCCCTTGATCCGCATGGCGACGAGAAACGCGCCGGCCTGCGCAGGCGTGGCCTGGCCCTCCAGCAGCAGGCGCATGGCGCTCGCGGCCTCCTGATAGGTGAGATCCTTGGCGCCCTTCTCGCCCTTGCCGACCTTGGCGATCAGTTCTGTCATCGTAACGGACATGGCGCCCTGCAACATACCATAGTGGGCTTGTGGGCGACAGGGGAGCCCCCGTACTGCCGCCGTCATGTTAATGAACCCTTATTGACGATCCTGCTACGCGGTTTTCGCGAGTTATCAGGGTGACCTCATGTAGGAGTCGTCACTGGCTGCCGTCCATGGCAAATCGCACGCGTTCCTCCCCGGTGTAGAGGACGAAGCGTTTGCCGCGGAGGAAGCCGACGAGCGTCAGGCCGAACTCCCAGGCCAGTTGGACGGCCAGGCTGGATGGGGCCGAAATGCACGCCACGACAGGGACGCCGGCGACCAGCGCCTTCTGGACGATCTCGAAGCTCCCGCGGCCGCTTACGAGCAACACGGAGTCTTTGAGCGGGAGGCGCTTCTCCAGCAGCGCCCAGCCGATGAGCTTGTCCACGGCGTTGTGTCGGCCCACGTCCTCCCGCAACGCGATGAGCTTCCCTGTGGCGTCAAACAGGCCGGCCGCATGAGGGCCGCCGGTATGGCCGAACAGGGTCTGGCCGGACCGCAATGCGTCAGGCAGGAAGCAGAGGATGTCCGGCGAGACGCGCAGGTCCGGATTGGGTCTGGCGATGCCGCGGACCCGCACCGCGTCAATCGAGGCTTTCCCGCAGAGCCCGCAACTGGATGATATAGTGAAGTTGCGTTGCAGGCGGGCCTTGTCGAACGCCACCCCGCGCCGTAGCGCCACGCGCACGACGTTGCTCTTGTGGCCGCGCGTGGCAACCCGGTGCAGGCTGGCGATCTGGTCGCTACCGGTGATTACGCCTTCGGTGAACAAAAACCCCGCGGCCAGTTCGAAGTCGTGCCCCGGTGTGCGCATCGTCACGCTGATCGGGCGCTTGCCGATGCGGATTTCGAGCGGCTCCTCGCCCACCAGGTAGTCGTCGAGCCGGGAGACCGCGCCATCCTGCCACTCGGTCACTTGCGTCACATCCACGGGGCGTGAGGGCGTGGGCACAGGGCGGATTTTCCGCTTGGGGCTCGCGGCGCGGCGCGGCTTTGGCGAGTGGCGAGGCATCAGCCGCAGGCGGGGATGATCTCGACCGTCGCGTTGTAGTCCGGCACGCCGCTGGGATCGAGCCGCCCCGCCGGAATGATCCCGTTCGCTTCCGGCCAGTACACCTGCACGGACCCTGGTTTCACTCGGTCAATGACGACGCGGCCGCGATACTCCCCGAGCTCGTTGCGCAGGATCACCAGGTCCCCCTGGTCAAGCTGCAGGCGGGCGGCATCCTCGGCCGCCATCAGCACGCTGTCGCGGGCGGCGCCGATCAAGGGATCCACCTCGGCGCCGATCATGCTGTTGAACTGCTTGCCCCGCCGTGTGGTGAGCAGGTAACGGCCGCCCGGCATCGTCGCGTCTGCAAAGTCTTGCGGCAGATCTATCGGCGTGAACCGGCCTTTGCCGTCGGGCGTTCCGAACCGGTCCGCAAGCAGGCGCGGGCCGCCGTACTGGACCTGGTCCCCCTTCTTGCTGAGCCCGGCGATCCCCTGGTACGTCGGGCAGACACGCTCGATCTCCGCCCGGATGTCCTGAGTGTCGCGCCAGGGGAAGAGGCGGGCTGCGCGTTCCGGATCGAGCCGGCGCGCGACGGACACGGGGATCTCCCACTCGTCTTTGGCCTCGCCGGGACGCGGCCCCGGAATTTCCGGGCTGTAAATGAGCCGGCGCTCGCTGCTGGTCTCCGTGCCGCCCCCGCGCTGCTCGTAGCGCGTGCGCGACGGCAGCAGGACCACAAGGTCGGCCGGGTCCTCCAGCATCGTGGAGCTCACGACGATGTCCTGATGGATACGCAGGCCGATCCGGCTCAGCGCCCGGCGCACGCGGTCCGGCTCAGGGAGCGTCTCCAGGAAATTGCCGCCGCTCTGCCACAGCACGTCGAACTCGCCCCGTTCGGCCGCCAGAATCATGTGCGCGGCGCCCATGCCTTTCCACGCCGGCGGACGAAAGCTCCAGAAGTCCGGTGTGGCGAACCGCGCAGCATTCGAGTCGTTGACCGGGTAATCCATCGTGTAGGCGCTCGGCATAGCGCCCATCTCGGCCCCGCCCTGCACTCCGCTGTGGCCGCGGATCGGCATGAGCCCGGTATGCGGCCGGCCGACGTTCCCGCGGGCCAATTGGAGATTGACGATCGCCTTGACGTTGTCCGTGCCGTAGCGATGCTGGGTGACGCCCATGCTCCACACGACGATCGCATGGCGGGCCCGGCCGTAAGCCTCCGCGAAACGAGACATCTCGCTGCGACTCACGCCCGCGCCGCGCTCCAGGCTCTCCCAGGGCAGGGCGCGCACCTTCGCTTCCAGTTCGTCCCAGCCGTTGGTCCGGGCGGCGATGAACCCGCGATCGAGCAGGTCTCGCTCGACCAGATGCTTGAGCACGCCGTAGAAGAACGCAATGTCGCCGCCGACGTGAATCTGAAAGAAGGCATCGGTCAGCCGCGTTCCGAACAGGGCGCTCTCGGCCACTGAGGGGATCCAGTACCGCGCCATGCCGGGCTCGACAAAAGGGTTGACGACGAAGATCTTGGTGCCGGCCTTCTTCGCATAGTAGAGGTACTTGAGCGAGACCGGCTGGTTGTTGGCGACGTTTGCGCCCACGAAAATCAGGAGGTCGCTGCCGATCCAGTCCGTGTAAGAGCAGGTGGTCGCCGAACAGCCGACGGTCTCCTTGAGCGCCGCGGTGCTCGGAGCATGGCACACGCGCGCGCTGGTGTCCACGTGATTGGTGCCGATGAAGCGGGCCACCTTCTGATGGGCGTA
>CAYLLY010000158.1:0-4628 GCA_964384595.1 uncultured Nitrospirales bacterium | reverse complement strand
TGCGCGCGGCGGTGGGCCCCCTTCCGGCGTCACCCCTCCGCCTCCGGCGACACCGAATCGCCCGCCGTCACCCGCTCATTGAGCCCTCTCAAATGAATCCTCAACTGCCACAAATTTTTCTGGATCTAAAGGCTAACGTAAGGAAGGATATGCGGCACCTTCTTAAAATCGGGGAAGGTCCGCCTGCCAATTTGGCAGCTCTGCTGCTATCTGTTGCGTCGGAGGCGTTGAGCAGGCTGGTAGGAAAACGCAAGGATGCTGTCTTTTATGATGCACTGCTCGACAATAAGAAGATAGGGAAGGAACTAGGGGAGAAGCTATTTGATGCAGTCCGGAACGGGCTCGCGCATGCGTATGATACGAAAATATTTGTTATTGAAGGTCAGGAGTTCGTCATAGTCGTATCTTGGAAACACTATCCCCACCTGAAGGTCATCTGCGAAAGCTGGCTGAATGGCAGGCCTGGAATCTGCCTGAATGTTCACCAGATGTGGGAAAAGCTTGACGCGTATCTAACAAAAGTTGAAAACGATATGCAGCGGGATCGTGATTTGTGCCAGAGTGTCGAAAAGCAAGCAAGTAAGCTCATCACGATAAACAAACTGTCCCTCAAAGTACGGCACCAGCTTAAAGGCTTTGTCGAGCGCGAAATGGATAGGAACCCGAGGAAAAATTATCGGGATTGAAACGAGAATTAGGGTCAGACTGAGGTAGCCCCGTTTCCTATACACCCTAAAATGATGCCGACACCAATCCCCTCCTCAAATGGAGAAAACATGGCAGAAATCCAAGCCCTTACAGATGAAGTCCAACGATTAAGCCAGTCAGTTGATTCTTGGAACAACTGGAGAATTATCTGGATGGCTATTACGGCAATAGTGGCAGTCTGCCTAGTAATCGCCCAATCCAAAGCCATTACAACAGCGAGAAGTCTTTCAGATGCGCAAGCTGCACTATTGCAAGCAAAATAAGAGAAGCTGGCTAAGGAGATGCGCGAGAAAGATGTACTGATTGCAAAGGCCAACGAGCGGTCTGCACTGGCAACCGAAAAGGCCGCTGAAGTAACTCTCGCATTTAAGAAGTATAAAACACCGCGAAGATTAAGCTCAGAACAGCAGGCACTATTCATCGAAAAGTTGAAGCGGTTGCCAGGAACAGTATTTGACATATCCGCGAAAGACCCTGAGCCACTAGACTTTGCCTTAGATATTAAGAACGCTCTTATGGCTGCGAGATGGGATTGGCGAAATTGGGGAGGGGAAGGCGGGTATTTAGAACTTCCTAATAGACCTCCAGGAACACCATTTCGTGTAGGGACGATTGTTTTGTCAGGAATAGAGGTCCAGATACTCGATCCGAACCTATCTGATGCAAAAGATGCACTCGTTGGTGTCTTGAAATTCAGTGGGTTTGAGGGAGTAAGAGGAAGCGCTCCGAATGTCCCGGCAGGGTATCCCAATAGGAATGTCATGCATATAATGATTGGCACCAAACCATAGAATGTTAAATCTGGAAAAGGCGTCAGGAACCTTTTCAGTAGTCGCCGCTGGCCCGACCTGTTGCAAGGTGATAATGGGGTGGCGCCGAACGGGCGCCCAGGCGGAGCGCAACGACTGTCCCGCGCTTCGCCGGAGTGAGCACGTCAGGGCTGTTCGGCGACAGGACCCCCGCAAAAAGCAACGGGTTCCCCAGCTGCGCTGGGCTATGCGGGGACAGGACCCGCGCTTTGGCATAGAAAGGGGACAGGCACCATTCGGAAATGGAGCCAGTCCCCGCTAGTAATCCACCTTCACTAAATACAGCCCGTGGGCGGGGGCGGTGGGGCCGGCTTTGGTGCGGTCCTTCGCCGCGAGAATCCCCGCCACCTCTCCCGCCTGCAGCTTCCCCCGTCCCACTTCCAGCAGCGTCCCCACGATATTCCTCACCATCTGCTTCAGGAAGCGGTTCGCTTCCACCTCGAAGATCACTTCATCCCCGAACCGATACACCGTCAATTTGGTGATCGTGCAGACTGGATTTTCATTGTCCGTCGGCGACCCCTGGAACGAGGTAAAGTCGTGCTGGCCGATGAGCGGGCGGCAGGCGACCTCCATGGCGTCTAGGTCCAGCGGGTAGGGGTAGTGCAGGATTTTGCTCCGGCTGAGCGCGGAGCGGTGCGGGCGCGCGAAGATCCGGTAGCGGTACAGCTTGGACTTGGCCGAGAAGCGGGCGTGGAACGTCTCAGGGACCTCTTCCACCGACAGCACGGCGATGTCCGTCGGCAGGAGCCCGTTCAGGGCGCGAAGCCATTCCTCGGCGGTGAGACGCGCGGTGGAGGCGAAGTGCGCGACCTGGCCCATGGCGTGCACGCCGGCGTCGGTCCGCCCGGCGGCGGTCACATGCGCCTCGTGCTGGGTGACACGTTTGATGGTGGATTCGAGGGCTTTCTGGATGGTCGGCAGATTCGGTTGGACTTGCCAGCCGTGATAATTGGTCCCGTCGTATTCCAGCGTCAGCTTGAATGTCGGCATGCGGCGAACGGGCCGCCGTCAGCGGGCGAGGGCGACTTGGGCCGAATTGAGATAGTTGCGGATCCCTTCGAAGAGGCCTTCGGCGGCCTTCTGGCGGAAGGCGGCCTGGCGGAGACGCCGCTCCTCGACCGGGTTGCTGATGAAGGCCAGTTCGGCCAGGATGCTGGGCATGACGGTGTAGCGGAGGACATAGAACGGCGCGGTCTTCACCCCGTGGTCTTCCGTGTCGTACTGCGAGCTGACCAGGTTCACGACGGCGATTTTCGTCTCCCACGCCAGGTTCTGCGAGTCCTCGATGCGCTTGCTCAGGGCGAGGTCCGCCTTGATCAGGTCCACGAAGTCCTGGGCGTGATCGATGCTGTCGCCGTTCTCACGCGCGGCCACTTCCATCGCGCGCCGGTCCGAGGCGATGCCGAAGTGGTACATCTCGACCCCCCGCGTGGCGCGCTTGGGGTGCGAGTTGATGTGGATGGACACGAACAGGTCGGCCTTGTGCCCGTTGGCGAACTTCGCGCGGTCGTCCAGCTCGATGAACTCGTCCTTGTCGCGGGTCATGATGACCTGCTTGCCCAGCCGCTCGCGGAGCAGGTCGCGCAGGCGCAGGGCCACGTCCAGGACGACCTCCTTCTCGGTCAGGCCGTCGCGGCCGATGGCGCCCGGGTCCTTCCCGCCGTGGCCGGGATCGAGCACGATCGTCTGGATGTCCAGCCGTGCCTGCCGCTCGGCCGCGGTGATCTGGCGGCTGACGGGCGGCAGCGTGATCTTGGGTTTGGCGACCGTCGCCGCCGGCGTTGTGGGCCGGGCGACGTAGTCCATGACCAGCCGATCGGGCTTGCGGAGCTTCGTCAGCGAGACGTTGGAGACGTCCTCCAAGTCGAGGACGACCCGCACGTGCTTGGGCGAGGCTTGGGTGACGGCGATCTCGATCGGAAAGTTGTCGTTTTCGGCCGCGCGCTTGGCGGCGTTGCTGAGAGTCACGTTTTTCAGGTCGATGACCAGCATGGCCGGATCGGTCGTCCGCTCCTGGGCGAACGTGACCGGCTTGGCGAGGTCCAGCACCAGGCGATAGCGGTTCCCTCTTTGTGAGACGCGAAGATTGGTGATCGCGACGGTCTTCGACGCGTGCGGTTTGGCTCGTGCGGCGGCCAGGTGGAGCAGTCCGGTCTGCGGCGATTGCAGGCGCCAGGCTGGGCTCTGCGTCATCGTGGCTGAGCCAGCCGGCGTGGGCAGCAGCATCGCCAGCAGGGCGAGCGGCAGGGCGCCGCGCAGGCAACGTGCGGGCGACCCGACCATGTGTTTACCGTCTGGTTTCATGCTCTTTCCTGCCACTCATTGCCAGCATGCGGTGGCATGCCCTAAAGATTTAATGAGAAAACCCGCATATTGTCAAGGTATTTTGCTATATTCTTCCCTCATGCCGACTCATCTGATCATCGACGGCTACAACCTCCTGGGCGTGCGTGGAGGGCTGCGGGGCGACGTCGAAGCCAAGCGGGAGGCGCTGATCCGCGATCTGGCGGGCTATCGCCGGCGCAAGGGCCATCCGGTGACGGTCGTCTTCGACGGCTGGCGGTCGGGGCATCCGGTGGAGCGGACAGAGTGGCGCGAGGGGCTCGAGGTCGTCTATTCCAGGCAGGGGGAGCAGGCCGATGCGGTGGTCAAGCGACTGGCGGCCCAGTACGGCTCGGACTGCGCGGTCGTCTCCTCGGACCATGAGATCGTCAATTTCGCCAGGGCTCACGGCAGCCAGGTGCTGACGGCCGGCGAGTTCGAGACGCGTCTGCATCTGTCGGGGGCGCGGCCGGCGGCGCGCAAGCGGGAGGCGGAGGACGACGAACGGGTGCGGCGCGACCCGAAAAAAAAAGGCAATCCGCGAAAGCTGCCGAAGGCGCTGCGGCAAAAAGCGAGGCAGTTGAAGAAATTCTGAAGAGCGGGCCTGTCGCGGGGCTGCCTCTTCGCTCCCTGCGCGCGCGCCACGAATAAACAGATGCCGCTCGCTTACGGGCGCGGTTGAGGCAGACCCCGCTCCGGCCCTTACCGTTCGGCGCCACCCGCAAAATCCGGATCTTAGCGGCCGCGCGAGGGATGCGGCTCAACTGCGACGCCTGAGGAGCGCCG
>CAYLLY010000157.1:3432-4659 GCA_964384595.1 uncultured Nitrospirales bacterium | reverse complement strand
TTCGGGGCCGCCCACCGGAATCACGCGTCCGTCGCCGGGATCACGAAGTTCCTGCCGGAGGCGGGCGCGGGCTTTCTCATGCTGAAGGAAATCAAGTACCTGGAAGGAGCCGTCGCCAACCCCATGCGGCCCTTCGTGGCGATCCTGGGTGGGGCCAAGGTCTCCGGCAAGATCGGCGTCATCGAGAACCTCGGTAAGAAGGTGGACAAGGTCATCATCGGCGGCGGGATGGCGTTCACCTTCATTAAGGCTCTGGGTCTCGAAGTGGGTCATTCGTTGGTCGAAAACGGGATGCTGGCCTTCGCCAAAGAGGTTCGTGAGCATGCCCTCAGCCGTGGGGTGAAGTTCTACCTGCCGATTGACTTCGTCGTCGCCACCTCGCCGGACCCCGGCAGCGAGTCCAAGATCGTGACCTCGCAGGAAATTCCCAAGGGCTGGTACGGCCTGGACATCGGCCCCGCGTCGGTCAAACTGTTCACGGAGGCGCTCGGCAACGCCAAGACGATTCTCTGGAACGGCCCGATGGGGGCGTTCGAGAACGACGCCTACTCGCGCGGCACCATGGCGGTCGCCCACGCAGTGGCCGACGCGTATGCGCTGACGATCGCCGGCGGGGCCGATACGGCGCTGGCCGTGCATCGGGCCGGCGTGTCCGAAAGCATGTCCTTCATCTCCACCGGAGGCGGCGCGGCGCTGGAATTGCTGGAAGGCAAGGTGCTGCCGGGGATCGCGGCCCTTCCCGACAAACAGACGTAGCCCGCTTCCCAAAGGGACTCCCATGGCTCAACGCCAACGGCTGATCGTCGGGAACTGGAAGATGCACAAGACGGTCCCCGAAGCGCGGGACTTCGTTGCCCAGCTTGCGGGTCTCATTCCGAAAACTCCTCTTGCAAACGTTACAACCATTATCGCCCCTCCCTTTACAGCCCTCGCCGCCGTCTCCACTGCAATCAAGTCTCTGCCAATCGACCTCGCCGCCCAGGACACCCATTGGGAAGATCAGGGCGCGCTCACGGGAGAAGTCTCTCCGCCCATGCTCAAGGACACGGGCTGCCGGTACGTAATCGTCGGCCATTCGGAGCGGCGCCGGTATTTCGGCGAGACCGACGCCACGGTGAAAAAGAAGGTGGCGGCAGTCCTCCGCCACGGCCTGCGGCCCATCCTGTGCGTCGGCGAGACCTGGGAGCAGCGCTCCAGCGGCCAGACCGAGCAGGTGCTGTCGGGCCA
>CAYLLY010000157.1:0-3332 GCA_964384595.1 uncultured Nitrospirales bacterium | reverse complement strand
GTCGGCGGGGCTTGTCTCGATCCCGCCCAGTTTGCTAAGATTCTGGCGATCGCACAAACCAACTCATAAAGGAACCCCTTCATCCCATGTATACAGCCCTGACAGTCTTGCACGTCATCGTCGCCTTCATCATGGTGGGCGTGATCCTCCTGCAATCCGGGAAAGGCGCCGAGATCGGCGCCGCCTTCGGCGGCTCCAGCCAGACCGTCTTCGGCGCGCGCGGGGCCAGCACCATGCTGAGCAAACTCACCGCCGTCACCGCCACGATCTTCATGGTCACGTCGCTCACGCTGGCGATCCTGTCGAAGCAGAGAAACTATGCCTCGACGCTCGGCCTGGATAAGCCGCCCGTCTCCGCGCCGGCCGCCGCCCCGACTCCGTCGCCGTCTCCAGCCGCCCCGGCCACGGCGGAGCCTGCGAATGACCAGCACGGCGGGCACGATCAGAACGCCCCGGCGCCCGCTTCCCCGGCCCCGACCAAACCTTAGCGAGAGCCCCGCAGAACCGCGCCTACAATGAAGCAAGCAGCGAAAGGTAGGTGGGTCGTCATCATGCTGGCGGCCGCCCTGCTGGCCGGCGCCCCGGCGGCGCTCGCCCTGAACCCGGAAGCATTGGACCTAGTCGACCGCGGGATGCGTAAGGCCAAATCCGGCGATCACCGAGGCGCCGTCGATGACTTCACGAAGGCGCTGAAACTCGAACCGAACGACGCGGAGGCCTACTACCACCGCGGCCTGTCCAGGGAAAAAACAGGAGACGCCAAAGGCGCGGTCGAGGACTTCGCGGGCGCGCTCGCGCTCAACCCGAAGATGGAGGAGGCCCTCTACCATCGCGGCCTGAACAAGCGCAAACTCGGCGACCTGCAGGGAGCGATCGCGGACTTCACGCAGGCGCTCGCGGTCAATCCCAATCACGCCGAGTGGCACTACGACCGCGGCCTCGCGAAGTGGACGTCGGGCGACGCCAAAGGCGCGATCGAGGACTTCACGCGCGCGCTGGGGCTCAATCCCAAACTGGCCGGCGCCTACTACCTGCGCGGGGCGGCCAAGAAGAAACTCGGCGACGCTCCGGGCGCGCAGGACGACATCGCGAAGGCGCACGCGATCAGCCCGGACTTCGCGGATGCCCAGTACGCCCGCGGCCTGGGCAAGCTGAACATGGGCGACCTGCACGGCGCGGTCGAGGATTTCACGCAGACGCTCCTGGTCCGCCCGGACTTCGCGGAAGCGTTCTACGACCGCGGCACGGCCAAGAAGAAACTGGACGACGCCAAGGGCGCGCAGGAGGACTTCGCGCAGGCGGTCGCGATCCGCCCCAACCTCGCGGAGGCCTACCGTGATCGCGGACTAGCCAAGCAGAGGCAACGCGACCACGACGGCGCGATCGAGAGCTTCACGCAGGCGCTCACGATCAATCCGAAACTGGCGGAGGCTTACTACGAACGCGGCGTTTCCAGGAAGAAGCTCGGCGAATTCCGCGAGGCAATCGAGGACTTCACGCAGGCGCTCGCGATCAATCAGTCCCTGGCCGACGCCTACTACCAGCGCGGGCTGGTCAAATGGGAGTCCGGCGACATCAAGGGCGCGATCGAGGACTTAACGAGCACACTGAAGCTCAACCCCGGCGACCCCGTGGCCTACAACAACCGCGGCGTGCTGCGGCACCAGGCGGGGGACCCCCAGGGAGCGATCGAGGATTACTCGCAGGCGATCAAGCTCCCGCCCCCACGGGCCATCCCGTTCTACAACCGCGGCAAGAACAAGCTGGAGTCGAAGGATTACCAGGGCGCGCTGGACGATTTCACGCAGGCGATCGCCATCAACCCCGAGGACGCGGACTTCTACGTGGCGCGCGGGAAAGCCCGGCTGGGCCTGAAGAACAAGGACGCGGCGGTCACCGACTTCAACCGCGCGGTGGCTCTGCAGCCAAAGCTGCTGGACGACCTTCTCGAGATGCTCAAGGCGTACGACCAATCCATCAACGCAAAATAATCCCCGTCCGCGCCGTTTGCATTCACACAACCGCAAGACTAGAATCCCCGCCGTGATGACTCCGGTCGCATCCGCCCCCTCCGGCGGCGCGCATCGCGCGGGAGAGATCTGGGGCGGGCTCGCAGCAATGCTGGTCGCCCTCCCGTCGGCCATCGCCTTCGGTCTCCTCATCTACCTGCCCCTGGGGCCCGCTTACGCCGCGGTGGGTGCCATGGCAGGCATCCTCGGCACGATCGCCATCGGCATCGTCGCGCCGATTTTCGGCGGCACACCCCGCCTGATCTCGGCGCCGTGTGCCCCTGCCGCCGCAGTCCTGTCCGCGCTGGTTCTGGAGCTCGGCACCCTGCAGCCCGACCACATTCTCCTGCTGCTGACGCTGGTGGCCCTGCTGGCGGGCGGTCTGCAGTTCCTCTTCGGCACCATCGGAGGGGGACGACTCATCAAGTACATCCCGTACCCTGTGGTGGCCGGCTACCTGAGCGGGGTCGGCGTGCTGATCTTCCTGAGCCAGGTGCCGAAGCTCATCGGGCTTCCCAAGGGCACGGCCCTGTGGGAGGGGCTCTCCTCGCCGGCTCTCTGGAAAACGCCCGGGCTCATCGTGGGGATCGTGACCATGGCCGTGATGGTGCTGGCGTCCAGGATCACGCGGGCGGTTCCGGCCCCGATCCTGGGACTCCTCGGGGGTATCCTTACTTATTTTGGGCTGGGCACGGCGTACCCGGAAATGTTGACGCTTTCCGGAAATCCCCTGGTCATCGGCCCGATCAGCGGAGCAGGCGGAAACTTGTGGACCGCATTTATGGACCGCTGGACGGCTCTCGGCGGGCTGTCCCCGGCGGACCTGCACCTGATCCTCATTCCGGCGTTGACGCTGGCCGTGTTGCTGTCCATCGATACGCTCAAGACCTGCGTGGTGATCGACGCATTGACGCGGTCCCGGAGCAACTCGAACCGCGAGCTGATCGGGCAGGGACTCGGTAACCTCGCCTCGGCGTTCACCGGCGGGATGCCCGGCGCCGGGACCATGGGCGCCACCCTCGTCAACATCAACAGCGGCGGCGCCACGCGTCTTTCGAGCATCCTGGAAGGCGTGTTCTCACTGGTCGTGTTCCTGTTGCTCGGCGGCCTCGTAGCCTGGGTGCCTATCGCCGGCCTCGCCGGCATCCTGATCGTGGTGGCCTACCGGATGGTCGATCCGAATATCTTCCACCTCCTCAAGCAGAAATCCACGACCTTCGATTTCGTCGTGGTCGCCGCCGTGGTCGTCACGGCCATCGTGTACAACCTCATCGCCGCCGCGGGCGTCGGGCTCGGGCTGGCCATTCTGCTCTTCCTCCGCGA
>CAYLLY010000156.1:0-4814 GCA_964384595.1 uncultured Nitrospirales bacterium | reverse complement strand
AGCTCATGCGACACATTGGCCACGAAGTCTTTTCGGACTTGCTCCAGGCGATGGAGGTTCTGGATGTTCTCCTCCAGGGACGCGGCCATCTGATTCAGGATCTCGGCCAGATGCGCCACTTCGGTGGTGGATGTGACACGGATCCGTTCATGGAATTCCCCGCGGGCCATGCGCCGCGCGGCGGCGACGATGTCCGCGAGCGGGCGCGTGACGCCGCGCGCGACGGCGTAGCTCAGCGCCAGCGAGAGGAGAAAGGCCCCGCCGAGCGCGGCGGCCAGCAGTCTACGAAGGTCCCGGTGCCGGGCCTCGACCTCGGTCAGCGGAAGGGACAGCCGGACGACGCCCAGCACGCGGCTCCCGGATTGGGACGCCCGAACGGGGAGGGCCAAGTTCAACATGCTGATGCCGACCGTATCACTCAAGCGGATGCTCACGCCCAGGCCTGTGACAAGCGCCTCGCGGACCTCCGGTCGCGAGAGATGATTGTCCATGCGGCGCAGCGCTTCGCCCGATTCGTAGGAGTCCCCCAGCACGAGCCCCGTCGGGTTGATCACCGTGACGCGGACATGGATATCGTCGCCCAACTGATCGGCCAGCGCGTCAATGGCGGACGAGTCCGGCTGGGCCGTCGCCAGCGGACCGGCGCAAAGGCGGACGACCATGCGGGCCTGGGCGGTCAGTCGAACCCGAAGCTGGTCCATGTCGCTCCGCTCGAGGGCGTCCAACGCGAGCCATCCGGCCGTCCCCATCCCCACGCCGGCGACGATGAGGTAGCCGAGCAGGACTTTCCACTGGAGGGGCAGGCGCACGGCCGTTAGTCTTCCTCCTCGTCGCGGAGTTTGTAGCCGAGCGATTTGATGGACACGATGGCGTTGTTCAGGATCGGTGCCTTTTGCTTGAGGCGGCGGATGTGGACATCCACCGTCCGGGTTGTCCCGTGGTAGTCGTAGCCCCAGACGGTATTGAGGAGGACGTCCCGGGTGAGCACCCGCCCTCTGTTGCGGAGCAGTTGCTCCAGGAGGCCGAATTCCTTGGCGGTGAGCGGGATTTCCTTGCCGGCGACCTTCACCTCGTGTCGAACGGTATCCAGACGGAGCGGGCCGTAGGCGTACGGCTTGTGCTCGACCTCCCGGCGCTCGGCCCGCCGCAGCAGCGCCTTGACGCGCGCGACCAGTTCCTTGGGGCTGAAGGGCTTCGTCAGGTAGTCGTCGGCTCCGAGTTCCAGTCCGACGATCTTGTCCGACTCCTCGGCCTTGGCCGTCAGCATGATGACCGGCGTGAGCGCGGTCGCGGGGTCGGCGCGGAGTTTCTTGCACAGTTCCAGGCCGTCGAGGCCGGGCAGCATCAGATCGAGTACGATGACGTCCGGATGCTCCTGGCGGACGGCGGCCAGGCCGGCGGTCCCGTCCGTGGCCGTCCGCGCGCGAAACCCTTCTTTTTCCAGATAGTGGTGAACGAGGTCCAGGATGTCCCGCTCGTCCTCGATGATCAGAATCTTGCGCGCGGCGGCCACGGTGTCAGCGTATCGAAGGGTCCGGGGGGTGTCAAGGGAACGGCCTGCGGCGGAACGGGTCATCGCGTCGGTTCGCGCCGGGGTCAACTCAGAGTGTGCCGGATGATTTTGCCTTCGACCATGTACACGACGAGCTCCGCCACGTTCGTCGCGTGGTCGGCGATGCGCTCCAGGTATTTGGAGATAAAGGTGATGCGGATGGCGCGGGTGATCGTCTGGGGGTTCTCCAGCATGAAGGAGAGCAGCTCCCGGAAGAGCTGGTGCGTCAGGTCGTCCACAAAATCGTCGTCCATGCAAACCTTCCGGGCCAACGTGGCGTCGTGGTTGACGAAGGCGTCCAGCGCTTCCTTGACCATCCGCAGGGACCAGCTCGCCATGCGCGGGATGTCGATATAGGGCTTGAGCTGCGGCTCCTCGTTCAGCTCGATGGCGCGCTCGCAGATGTTCTCGGCCAGGTCGCTGATCCGTTCCAGCTCCGTGGAGATCTTCATCGCCGTCGTGATGAAGCGCAGGTCCCGCGCGGCCGGCTGCTGGAGCGCGAGCAGACGCAGGCAGTCCTCGTCCACTTCCACGTCCAGCGTGTTGACCTGGCGGTCGTTCGCGATGACCTTCCGCGCGAGGTCGGAATCGCGCTCGATGAGCGCGCGCAAGGCTCCCTGGACTTGTTCTTCCACGAGACTTCCCATCCGGAGAATTTTCTCCTTGAGGGCCTTCAATTCGTCGTCAAAATGGCGGTGCATATTCCCCTCGTTATTCGTTAAACGTTATTCGTTATACGGAATTCCTCGGTTGTTCATAGTCAGCGCTCTATCGTCTTTACGATTAACGTTTCACGTTTCACGGTTAACGTCTTCACCCGAACCGGCCGGTGACGTAGTCTTCCGTCCGGCGATCGCGCGGCGCGGTAAAGATCGTTTTCGTGTCGCTGAATTCCACCAGTTCGCCCATCAGGAAGAAGCCGGTGTGGTCCGACACGCGCGCGGCCTGCTGCATGTTGTGGGTGACAATGACGACGGTCAGATCCTTCTTGAGGGTGAACAGCAGTTCCTCGATCTTGGCGGTGGCGATGGGATCCAGGGCCGAGCAGGGCTCGTCCATCAACAGCACCTCCGGTTTGACGGCCAGCGCCCGGGCGATGCAGAGCCGCTGCTGCTGGCCGCCGGAGAGGCCCAACGCGCTCTGATGCAGGCGGTCCTTGACCTCGTCCCACAGGCCGGCGCCGTGCAAGCTCTCTTGCACGATGGCGTCGAGCGCGGCGCGGTGTCGGATGCCCTGCAGGCGGGGGCCGTACGCGACGTTGTCGTAGATCGGCTTGGGGAAAGGATTGGACTTCTGAAAGACCATCCCAACGCGCTTTCTGAGGTCCGTCGCGTCCACCTGCGGGCCGTAAATGTCCATGCCGTCGAGAAGAATCGTGCCTTCCATGCGCGCCCCCTCGATCAGGTCGTTCAACCGGTTCAAACAGCGCAGCAGCGTGGATTTGCCGCACCCGGACGGGCCGATGAAGGCGGTGACCTGGTTTCGCGGGACCTCGATGGTGACATTGAAAAGGGCCTGCGCATCCCCGTAAAAAAAGTTCACGTCGGACAGGGTGATCGTCGCCGTGAGATCCTTGACGGCGCCGGCCGGGGCGGAATCTTCCGGACGGGTGACGGCGATGCGCATGACGCCTCCTTGCATTTTACACCGCCGCGCCCGCGTATTTCCTGCGAAGACGGTTTCGGAGGGTGATCGCCGACAAATTGAGCAGCACGACCACCAGGATCAAGACCAGCGTGGTGACATAGACCATCGGCTTCGCGGCCTCGACATTCGGCGACTGAAAACCGACGTCGTAGATGTGGAAGCCGAGGTGCATGAATTTCCGGTCGAAATGGAAGAACGGCCACGTGGCGTCCAGCGGCAGCGTGGGCGCCAGCTTGACCACGCCGGTCAACATCAGCGGCGCGACTTCGCCGGCCGCACGGGCCATGGCGAGGATCAGTCCGGTCAGGATGGCCGGCACGGCCGAGGGCAGGACCACCCGCCAGATCGTCTCGAACTTTGTGGCGCCCAGTCCCAGGGAGGCTTCGCGGTAGTCTCTGGGGACCGCCGCCAGGCCTTCCTCGGTCGCCACGATGACCACCGGCACGGTCAGGAGAGCCAGGGTCAACGAGGCCCAGAGAATGCCGCCGGTTCCATAGGTAGGGCTCGGGAGCGCCTCCGGAAAAAACAGGGTGTCGATGGTACCGCCGACGGCATACACGAAAAAGCCCAACCCGAAGACCCCGAAGACGATGGAGGGCACGCCGGCCAGGTTGTTGACGGCGATGCGGACCAGCCGCACCACGGTTCCTTGCTTGGCGTATTCCCGCAGATACAGCGCCGCCAGCACGCCGAACGGGACCACTGCCAGGCTCATGATCAGGACCAGCATGACCGTTCCGAAGATGGCCGGGAAGATGCCGCCCTCCGTGTTCGCCTCCCTCGGCTCGTCGGCGAGGACCCTCCACACATTGGTGAGGTAAATCCAGGTCTTGGCCGGCGTGCCCATCTCGTTGGGACGGAGGGCCCGAACGATATGGCCGACGGGAAGCTGTTTCTCTTGTCCGTTCACGTCCACCATGACCACGGCGTATTCATTGAACTGCGCATTCAGCTTTTCTAATTCAATGGTTTTTTCTTGGTAAAGGGATTCGGCGGCGGAGGCCTGTGCGCGCAAATGTTCAATTTCTGGTATGGGCACAGCGCGCTGTGCCCCTACAGTCGTCATTTCTAACTTTTTGATGCGTAACCGGGCGCGCTCGATTTCGGCGTTGATCACTCCGATCTCGATCCGCTCGATGCGGTCGATCATGCCATGCACCTCGTTGGCCCGGTCAACAAGAGGGAGAAGGGCATGCCATCCGGTGTCGCTTCCTTCTGCATGGGGCGTCTCGCCCCGGTGGATCGCCTTGATCCAGCCGTAGAAGTTGCCCCACTCGCGCCGCTCCAGGAGGACGGCGTTGGGAGGAAAGGCCTGTGAGGCGATCGTGTCCTCGTCCACCCACTTGAAGTCCAGGCCGTACAGGTCGCGGTTGCCGATCTTCACCCGGACCCGGCCCTTTCCCTCAGGTGAGTCCGGCGTCACGGAGTGCGGAATGATCTCCCGGCCCGCCGGCTGTCCCATCACGCGCGTACCGTCCGTCAGGGTGAGTTCCACAATGTCTCCGGTCCAGAAGAACCCCATGCCGTTCACCGTGATGAGGAGCAAGAGCCCGACGACCATCATCAAGGCGACCGCCAGGCCGGCGCCGCTCGCCCAGACGAAGAGGTCGCCCGA
>CAYLLY010000155.1:0-4845 GCA_964384595.1 uncultured Nitrospirales bacterium | reverse complement strand
CCTGAGTCGAGCCGAAAAAAGACAACTCGAATGGGTCTATCCATAAATGAGTGTACCAATTATGGTACATATGTCAAGGGCTAGAATGTTCTGAACAAGTCACCTAACACCGCGTTGAGCCGCGCGCGGCACAACAGTTACAGGAAACACTGCGCCGTCTCACCGCGTCGGCCTCGAACGCGTAGTTAGGTTTCATTCATATTTTTCCGAAATCGTTCCACTTGTTCTGATATTTCTTGGCATCTTTTAGCTAGAACGAATACCCAGTTGACTTGCCTTGGTTTGAGATTGTCATTTTCTTTGGGACTTCTCAGCTTGGCACTGAAAGTGGGTCCACAGTACGCCGATGAGCGCCATCAGTGATCCGAGCACTACGCTGAAGACGAAAAGCAGCCCGAAACCGATCGGATTTGGGTTGGGATCGGGCCACAGCCCAAGCTCCGCGGCGATGCCGACGACGAGCAGCGGCAGCGAGCCGATGACGGCGATTGCAAGCCCGCCTCTGATTAACCACGATTGCCAGTAAATCTTCCGCTGGTCCCCGCTCAGCAGAATCCAGGCCACGATCGCGAGCGGCGGTATCATGATCGCCAATAGCAATGTGACCGGCAGGCGCCAGGGGGAGGGTAGTTGTTGTTCAGTCATACAAGCCCTATTTTGTCGGGGTAATTCGGGGGACAGTATATTTAATTCTGGAGTTCCAGGGACGCATATTTATATTACAGGTACCAGGACAGAATCGTGATTATCTTTGAATCAAATCACTGCTAGCTCTGCAGACAGCCGTCAGCATTATCTGTTTGTAAGGCACTGATTGGGTACATACGCGTATCATGCCGCCAGCGCTGATGCCCGGACGGCCTCTAACGTCCGCATCAGTTCGTCGAGCTGTGCCGGGGTGAACAAGCTGTCTGGTCCTTTCGGGGTCAGATCGGTAAACGGTGACTCGTAGAGCCGTTCGGGCTCGACGACACCGTGCTCGGTCAGGTGGTCCACGATCAGGTTAATGAACTCGATCTGGTTTGCGGATAAAGACGAGCCCGCGGTGAAACCCGCCATGGCATCCTTAGCCGCGCTGCGATCCATGCCGACGAGGGAACGCACGAAAATCCCGAGCCCTTGTGCCTCGGTCGCCGCCCGGCTGATATCATCTGGCTCACCGATGCCGCTCTCGGCGAGCATCCGCTCGAGTTCCGCGAGGTCGGTTGCCGTGAGCGGCTTGTTCTTGCGTAACTTCTCTATGGCGATGTGATCAAGATGCTTTTGCAGAAAGGCTCGTGCTTTTGCAAGAAACTTGGCGTAATCGGTGCCTGCCCCTATACCTGGCAGGTTGACAGCCGCCTCGCTGCCCATCTCATCCTCAAAGTCGGTATAAATGGGTTTGCGCTGGCGCTTGTCAATAAGCTGCACCAGATTCCGCAGCCTGCGGCGCATGATCTCCAGCATCGGTAACGTCACATCCTGCCACCACCCATCGGATTGCACGTCCTGGATGAGCGTCATCTGTTCCCGGACCATCGGAATAGCAGACTTCTCCTCGAGGAGCCCGGCGATTTCCTTCACCCGGTCGCGCAACCGGACGAAACCCGGTTCCGAGCGAAGCAGCGCGAGTTGAAGGTACAAGACCAGAAGATCGAAGCGCTTCGCTTCTTCATTCTCCGGATCAAGTTCCGACGGAAGCCCTGCGACTTCGTGCGAAAGCTCGTTCATCGCCTCCTGCGTTAACGCATTCCATGCCCCCGGCCTGGAGTACTTCTCGACAAGCCGACGTCGCGGTCTTACTACGAAGTTATTGAGATTCATTGCAGCAACCTCACCCTGAAGCAGCGCTGCGACCTGGGCACGTACCTCAGCATTCGACTCGGGATTCCCGTGTGGCGACATGCGCCGCTCCGCGGCTCTTGGCCCGGACTCTGCGAACCCCAGCTTGTCCACCTCAGCAATCAACTCAAGCCTCGCACTGAAAAGTCGCTTGCCGAGTGACTCGCCCACCGTACCCTCAACGGCGGGAATGTTTTGGCTGAAGTACTCGAGGTTCTGGCAGTAATCGAAGAGATAGAACATTTCCTTGTGCTGCCCCGGCCCAAACAGGTCCGGGCAAAGCCGTGTACCACGGCCCATCATCTGCCAGAACTTGGTTTTCGAGCGCACCAGCTTGAAGAAAACCAGATTCACGATCTCCGGGATGTCGATGCCCGTGTCCAGCATATCAACCGAGATGGCGATGTGCGGCGCCTTCTCCTTGTTCGAGAAGCTGTCGATAAGGCTCTGTGCATACTCGGTCTTGAAGGTGATGACCCGCGCAAATTCGCCCTTGTAGTGCGGGTAGTTGGCGTCGAAACGTTCGGCGATGAACTCAGCATGGGCCTGATTCTTGGCAAAGATGATGGTCTTGCCCAGCCGGTCGCCACCCGCCACCGTGAGTCCCCGGGTCATCAGGTGCTCGAGCACCTTATCCACGGTATCCTTGTTGAACAGCCACTTGTTGACCGCCTCGGCTTCAACGCGATCGGGAATACCGCCTTCCTCGTCCCATTCCAGCGCGTCCCACTGGTCCTTCTCTTCTTCCGAGAGATCATCGTACTTGATGCCTTCACGCTGGAACTTGAGCGGCACCGATACGGCTTTCGGCGGGACCAGGAAACCGTCGCGCACCGCTTCCTCCAGCGAATAGGCATCGGTAGGCACGCCGTTTTCAAGGTCGAACAGGCTGTAAGTATTGCGGTCCACCTCGTTCTTTGGCGTTGCCGTGAGGCCAACGAGCAGGGAGTCGAAGTAATCGAAGATGGCGCGGTACTTCTGGAACACGGAACGATGGGCCTCGTCGATAATGACGAGATCGAAGTGGCCGGCACCGAAACGCCGTTGACCGTCGCGGGTCTCATCAATCATGCCCATCATGGTCGGGTAGGTTGATACGAACACGCGGCCCTCGGCATCTTTCTCGGTGATGAGGTTCACCGGTGACGCATCCGGCAAATGGCGCTTGAAGGCGTTCACCGCCTGGTTGACGAGCGCGACGCGGTCCGCCAGGAACAGGGCGCGCTTGACCCAATTGCAGCGCATGAGCAGCTCGCAGAGCGCGATCACCGTCCGTGTCTTGCCCGCGCCTGTCGCCATGACGAGCAGCGCTTTGCGGTCATGGTCGCGTTCGAATGCCTCGGCAATACGTCGAATGCCGCGGGTCTGGTAGTGACGCTCCACGATCTCCGGATTGATCTTAGCGTCGGCCAGGGGCCGGCGCGTCGTCCGGCGCTGGATCAATAGTTCCAGTTCCGCCTTCTTGTAAAACCCCTGCGTCCGGCGCGGCGGGTACCGCGTGTCGTCCCACAACCAGTGTTCATAGCCGTTGGAGTAGAAGATGACAGGGCGCTGGCCGAATTGTTGTTCCAGGCAGTCGGCATAGAGCTTGGCCTGCTGCTGGCCGACACGAGGGTCGCGGCGGGTGCGCTTGGCTTCGACGAGACCCAGCGGTTTGCCGTCATCTCCCCAGAGCACGTAATCCACGAAGCCCTTGCCCTCGGTGTTCGGCATGCCGCTGACCTCGAACTCGCGGTCGCGGGCCTGGTCGAGCGGCCAGCCGGCCTCCTTGAGCAGGAGATCGATGAAGTAGTCGCGGGTCTCCGCCTCAGAGTAGTCGTGGGTGTCGATCTGGGCGGCGGCCTTCTTGGCCGCGGCGACCTCGGCCCGCAGGCGTTTCAGCTCCTCGTCGAGGGCGGTCCTGTCCGAGAGCAGGGCCGCGAGCTTCTCATCGCGTTCGTGCAGTCTAGCTTCCAACGCCTGCAACTGTTCGGTGGACTGTTGTGCGGCTGCCGCAGGCCGAGGCAATGCGGATGGATTGAATGAAAGCCCCGGCGCCGGACGCCCGGTTCGCCCGTAGGTGCGAGCGAACCAGTAGGCGACATGGAAAAGCTCCCGCACGGCGGCCAGCGCGTCCGCTTCCGGTACGGCGCGGTGGCTGTGCACGGCGCGGTTGCCGAGTGTGTTAATCACCCGCGCCTTGCTGAACACCGCTTCCCCGACGGTCTGCTTGAAGCTCGGCTCGTGAATCAGCGCGGAAAGGTTGTCCTGATATGGCAGCCTGAACTCGGCATCGTGCTTGTAGGCCCAGCTCACCGCCAGCTCGAGCGCGCGCCGTGCGTAGAAGCAGGCTGTTCGCGGGTCGGCGTGGACGGCCGCCTCGGCCCGCGCGGCCGCGTCAAAAACCGCCGGCCACTCACGTTCGAGGAAAGCAATGTTGCTCATGCTGATTGATTGATGCGGTTCTCCAGATCCTGTACGGATTCCAGTACCTCGTGAAACTGCGGAGGTTTGTCCAGAAACATATCTTGCATTGCACGGTAGTCCTTCTCCAGTTCAGCCTGGCGAAACTCCGGAGGCACAAGACGGAACGTTCCGGGTTTGGCCAGGTCATAACGCGCCCAGCTCGCCGCAAAGAACCGGTCCTTCCAGTCAGCCACCCGTTGCCGCAAGTCCTTGTCCGCCAGGGCGTGGTCGGCAATCGAGTGCCGGGCCAGCGCGGCCATGTCGGAGTAATGCCGCGACAAACGGTCGGGGATAGATTTTCCTGGATCGCGGTGATGCTCGGCGTGAAGAATGGTAGCCTTTTCCCAGAATGTCCGCTCCAGTTCCAGGGCTACTACTTCGCTGTGGAAATCTTCGAACTTCGCCGGGAATTCATCCGCCACCCACGGCCGGACCGCGTGAGTTCCCACGGGCCTTTGGTCGGTCAAGGATCCGAACTCCATTTTCACGGAACGCCCCAGATATTCGAATCCGGTCGGTTCGTTGGATGGATAATGGAAGAGCACCATAGGGGAGTGGTTGTTGGCGTCCACCTGAAAT
>CAYLLY010000154.1:0-4879 GCA_964384595.1 uncultured Nitrospirales bacterium | reverse complement strand
CCATGCCGGACTATACGCTGCTCTCCAGGCGACAGGCGCTGGGCGCGATCATCGGGACCACGGGTGCGCTCATTGGGTCGGCGGCGCTGGGCCGCGCGATCGAGGCGGCGTGCCTGCCGACCCCGCCTCAGACGGAGGGCCCCTTTTACCCTGTGCGCGATCAGATCGACAAAGACAGCGATCTGACGCAGGTGAGGGGACGGACTGGCCGGGCCAAGGGCCGGGCCATTTACATTCGGGGGCTGGTCTTGGACGCGCAATGCCGCCCGATCGAAGGCGCGCTGGTGGAGATCTGGCAGGCCAACGCGGTCGGCCGCTACAACCATCCGGACGATCAGAGCAACCAGGCCCCGCTCGACCCCGATTTTCAAGGCTGGGGGAAAGCCGTCACTGATAAGGAGGGCCGCTACCTGTTCAAGACCATCGTGCCCGGCTCATATCCGGCGGGGTTCATGTGGACCAGGCCGTCCCACATCCATTACACGGTCCATCGGCGGAATTACTATCCGCTGACGACGCAGATGTATTTTGCCGGCGACAAGTATCTGGAGAAGGACCGCATTTTCCGAGACATTCCGCGGGACGAACGGAAGCGGGTGGTCGTGGAGCTCGAGCCGCCTGGGGCCGAGTTCGAGCCGGACTCACGCCTGTGCCGCTTTGACCTGTTCCTGCGAAGCGGTTGATCAAGGTGCGGGCTTTGGGTACTTGGAGAAGCAGATCAGGTCCGCATGGTGGTACTGGTCGGGCAGCAGCGCTTCGGGGCGATAGCCGAGATTCAGAAACATCGTGATATTGCGGGACGCGCGGAGCATCGTGCAGACGTAGAGCTTGTGCGCATCCGTGGCGTGGCGCTCGATCTCCCGCATCAGCGCCTTTCCGATCCCCCGGCCCTGGTAGGCCGGGCTCACCGACAGCAGTCTGATCACGCAGACACCGCCCGCGTTCCAGAAGCGGACCGATCCCACGACCGTCCCGTCCCACTCCGCCACGAGAACCACCTTGTCCTTCGCGTCGAGTTTGACGTTCTCCAGCGTCTCCTTGGTCCAGGCGGCCGTCTCGTACGTGCCTTCATAGGCGCCGAACGCCTCCGCCTGGACCGTAAGGATCACCGGCAGATCGCTCTCAACCGCTCGCCTGATCGTCAGCATGCCGCAGTCATAGCGGGTTCCGAGGCGTTTGGCAAGAGGGAGAAGGCGAACTTGACCGGCGTTCGGTGGTAAGCTTACCCGAACACCAGCAAGGAGGAAGCGCCATGAGCCTGCCGGCCGTGTTTAGGGTTTTGATCAGCTCCGCTTTCTTGACCGCTTGCGCGGGCGTTAGTCCACCGCTTGCCACGATGTCGAGCGCCGATCCCGCCGCCGCCAAGCACAACGCGGAAGGCATCGAGCATTACAACCTGGGGCATTGGGATGTCGCCAGAGGCCATTTCGAGGCCGCCATCAAGGCCGATCCCAAGCTGGCCGAACCGCACTACAACCTTGCGCTCGCGTTACACAGACTGGGGGCCCATGGAGAGGCGACGACCCACCTGCGAAAAGCCGCCGAGTTGGCGCCCGGAGATCGCGCCATCACCGGATCCAGCGCCTACCGGTACCACGTGGCTCCGCCGCCGTCCGCCGGCGGCGGGTACGGGGGAGGAATGGGGTATTGATCGCCGCGAAGGGACTGCGGATAGAGATTCGCTATTGAGGAGGAGAACGGCCATGACAAGGAAAGAGTCCGCGTTGATGGCGGGGATCGCGATGGCGGCCGGGATAATCGGAGGCCTGATGTCGGGATCGCTGATCTGGGGGGAACCGGTCCTCGCGCAGGAATCCTCAGCGCCCGTGAAGGTTCTCGCCGCGGAAGAATTCCGGCTGATCGGCCAGGACGGCAAAGTCCGCGCGCGGCTGGCCGCGCAGGCGGACGGCGCGGAGGGGCTCACGTTCTACGACGGAAGCGGGAAGATCCGGGCTGAGTTCGGCGTCAATGCGGCCGGCGTGTCGGAGCTAGCTCTGTATGATCAGGCCGGTAAGCAGCGCAAGCCCGAGGGCTTTGCGTATCTGTTCGTGCTGCCGAACGGCGGCCCGCGCCTGAGCCTGGTGGGGGATGCCGCCAATCTCACCGTGGCCAGCCCCCAATTGGTCAGCCATGCCACGCTCAAGGTCGAGCCGGACCACATCCCGGTCCTGAGCCTGGAAGGCCACGGCAAGGGCTCGGCCCTGCTGACCATGCTGCACGATGGGAACCCCAGCTTCGTTCTCTATGACCCGGATGGCTATCGCCGTGCTATGCTGGAAGTGAGCGAGATGGGAGCGAAGGGGAAGGGCCCGCCGCGCTCGGCCTTGATGCTGCTGGATAAGAATGAAAAGCTGATCTGGTCGGCGCCGTAAGCTCAAGGAGGCGGAGCAATGAGAACGGGGAGTGTCATTGCGGCGCTTGTCGCGGCGCTCTTGCTGACTGCCTGCGCGGCTGATTCCAGCCGGATCGCCGAGTATCTCTCAGGGTTCCCGCCGCCGCCGGAAACCCCGCCGCAAGTCGCGCTGCCTCTTGCCGTGGGCTTGGTCGTGGCCCTGCCTGAAGACGAACGGAGCAAGCCGACGACGCCTTCGCCGGCGGTGCTGGAGAAAGTGGCGGGGCGGATCCAAAAGGAATTGCAGGAATCCCACGCGATCGTGGTCCGGCGGATCTTTCCTCCGATCACGATTCCGGCCGGCGGCCCGGCGGGATTGAGCATCGAGCGCCTCCGGGGCATTGCCCAGGACGAGAAGCTTGCGAACCTGATCGTGGTGGTCGCCACCTCCCGGACCTCGAGCAAAATCCGTTTCACGGTGGTTCTTGAAACACAGCTCTATGTCAGCATGGAGGCGGCGCTGGTCGAGGTGCCGAGCGGCCGGCTCCTGATGACCGAATCCGGCCGGGACGATTATGTGATGGCGGATGTCCTGGACTATACCGCACGCATCAGTTTTCCGCGCCTCTACTATCGCAACTTCACGTTCGGCGGACCGTTCACCGTGGTGGAGGGGAACCCGCAGCAAGCTTTGGGCTGGGAGGCCTTCCGGGGCGCGGCGGATCAACTCGGCATGAAACTCCGGCAGCGATTGAGCCCGGCGGGTGTCTCCTGATCGCGCGCCGCATTCCGGGGCCTTGCACAAGTTCCCCCGCCGTGCTTAGATTCTGAGGTCATGTAAGCGAGGGAGAGGAAACACCCATGCCGGACCAGAAGCCCGGGAAAACCTATCACTACCGCTACAAGTTCCGGTTCCCCAACGGGCTGGAAAAAAACTTCGAGGTGGTGCTCAGGGCCGACACCCTGGAGCTGGTGACGAACAGGGATCTGCCGAAGCCCGAATGGACGAAACTGAAGTATCACCAGTGCGCGAATTGCCCGCTGAGCGAGGACGTCGCGCACTGCCCGGTCGCGGTCAATCTGTCCACCCTGGTCGAGACGTTCAAGGACGCGATTTCGTTTCAGGACCTGCACGTCAGGGTGGTGACCGAGCGGCGCGACTTTGAGGCCAAGACGACGTTGCAGGAAGGCCTGAGCTCGATCATCGGCGTGTACATGGTCACGAGCAACTGTCCGATCATGGACCGGCTGCGCCCCAATGTGCGGTTTCATCTGCCGTTCGCGTCCGAGGAGGAGACGATTTACCGCGCCATCTCGATGTACTTGACTGCGCAGTATTTCCGCATGCGGAACGGGGAGGAGCCGGACTGGGAGCTCAAGAAGCTGGCCGAGGTCTACCGGGGCGTTTCGGAGGTCAACAAGGGGATGACGGAGCGGCTGGCCGCCGCATCCACGAAGGACGCCAACGTCAACGCCGTGATCCACCTCTCAACGTCCAGTCAGACGCTGGACAATTTCCTCGAGTATTGCGTGAAGGAAATCGAATACCTGTTCCCCCGGCGCGACCGCTACCTGCCGGGGTAGTCCCACGATTTCATCAACTGGGTTCTGCGGTCGAAGACCATCCGCACGCGCTCACCGTGGAGGCGGGAGAGCCCGCCTGTACCGCCGTCGGGCCTGTCCATCCGAAACCCGGCTGACGTCGGATCTTCCCACACGGCCGAGATGCTGGCGGCGGTTTCCGTTCGATCGTTCGGAGGGCCGAAGAACCCCAGGATCTGCTCGTAGGTCATCTGTCCGACCGAACGGTTCAGCATGCCTTCGAACACGAGCCGCTCCTCCGTGCGCTGCTGTGCATCAGAGGCGCATCCGGACAGCAGCAGCCCGAGCAGGAGGACAAACAGGGATTTCGGGAGCACGGCCCTCAGGCCTCCTTCTTTCAAGGTGAGGCCCTCATCATAGCACTTTTAAGGAGAAAAGGTGACGGGGAAGGCTAAAAGAGGGGGGCTTGCGGTCCCGGGCGCATGCCGGCGAGATCCGGATCCTCGCCGTCGCGAGGCCGAGGAGTCTCCGCCCTTTCTGCTTTTTCCGCTTTCCGCTGGATTCGGCGTTCCTCTTTTTCTTTCTGCTTGGCTTGCTTGGCCCGCTCGCGATCGCGCTTCGCGAGAGTCGCTTTTCCTGGTCTGGGGATCGTAGCCTCCCGGCGTGAGGATCTCGCCCTTAAGGTTGTATGGGCCGGAACACCCGGGTTCGGATGGCCCGGCCCATCGTTATCAGTCGGTTTATCCTGTCACAGGATGGGTTACCAACGTCCGCCGCGATCTCCGCGGTCGCCTCCGCCGTAGCCGCCACCCCCGCCCCCGCTGCGCTTTTCCTGGGGACGAGCCTCGTTCACGGTGATCGTACGGCCGCCCAGTGCCGTGCCGTTCAACGCCGCGATCGCCTTCTGGGCCTCTTCACCCGTCGCCATCTCGACGAATCCAAACCCGCGAGACTGGCCGGTGAACTTGTCCGTGATCACCTTGGCCGATGTCACGGAACCCTGCT
>CAYLLY010000153.1:0-4927 GCA_964384595.1 uncultured Nitrospirales bacterium | reverse complement strand
ACCGCATCGCGGCAGAAGGCCGCCTCCCCGTACCGGAAGATCGAGTTGTAGTAGGCCATGAGCACGAGGGGCACCTGGGTCTTCGTCCGGAGCGACCGGACCGTGGCCAGGATTTTCTTCAGCGAGGTCCCGGAGCGCAGCGCCCGCTCCGCCGCCTGCTGGATGACCGGGCCGTCGGCGATGGGGTCCGAGAACGGCACACCCAACTCGACGACGTCGGCCCCCGCCTCCGCCAGTTGCCTGACGTAGGTTTCGGTGTCTTCCAGCGCCGGATCGCCCGCCATGACGTAGGCGATCAGCGCTTTCTCGCCGCGCTCCCGGGTTCGTTGAAAAGCTGCCTGAATACGGCTCATATCGTTATCCGTTCATCGTTATTCGTTAATCGCAAGCGCATCCCCGTTTAACGTTTCACGATTATACGATTAACGGTCTCACAGGCTTACGCCCTTAATCCTCGCCACCTGATGGACGTCCTTGTCGCCCCGGCCGGAGAGATTGACCATGATGATCTGGCTGCGCTTGAGTTTCGGGGCCAGCTTGGTCACGTACGCAATGGCATGGGCGGACTCGAGCGCGGGCATGAGCCCTTCCGTCCGGGCCAGCAGATCGAACGCCGCCATGGCCTCCTCATCGGTCGCGTAAGTATAGGCGATGCGTTCCCGCTCCTTATAATAGGAGTGCTCCGGCCCGACCGCGGCGTAGTCGAGGCCGGCCGAAACGGAATGGGTGAGCTGGATTTGCCCGTCGTCGTCCTGCAGCAGATAGGTCATGGTCCCGTGCAGGACACCGACCGATCCCGTCGCGAAGCGCGCGGCGTGCTTGCCGCTCTCGATCCCGAGCCCGCCCGCCTCGACCCCGACCATCTTCACCTTTTTGTCTTTCAGAAACGCGGTGAACAGCCCGATCGCGTTGCTGCCTCCGCCCACGCAGGCAACGAGATAATCCGGCAGCTTGCCCTCGGCCTGCAGAATCTGTTTCCGAGCCTCGCGGCCGATGACGGCCTGGAAGTCCCGGATCATCATCGGATAGGGATGCGCGCCGAGGACCGACCCGAGAATGTAATGGGTCGTGCGCACGTGGGTGGTCCAGTCCCGCATGGCCTCGCTGATCGCGTCCTTAAGCGTGCGGCTCCCCGCATTGACCGGCTTCACGGTGGTGCCGAGCAGGCGCATCCGGAAGACGTTCAGGGCCTGGCGTTCCATGTCCTCCGTGCCCATGTACACGTCGCACTGCAGCCCGAACAGCGCGGCTGCCGTCGCCACGGCTACGCCGTGCTGGCCCGCGCCGGTCTCGGCGATCACCCGCCGTTTGCTCATCCGGCGGGTCAACAGGACCTGCCCGATGGCGTTGTTGATCTTGTGCGCGCCGGTGTGACAGAGGTCTTCACGCTTGAGGTAGATCCGGGCACCGCCGAGCTTCTTCGTCAGCCGCTCGGCGTAGAACAAGGACGTCGGCCGCCCGACGTACTGCCGAAGATAGTAGGCCAGCTCAGCCTTGAATTTCGGATCGCGGCGCGCCTTCTCGTACTCCTTGGCGAGTTCATCGAGAGCGGGAATGAGGGTCTCCGGGACATAGCGCCCCCCGAAGGCGCCGAAGCGGCCGCGTGAATCAGGAAGCAGCGTCATAGTGACAAGGAGTATACATCACAGGCCCCGGCATTTCACGTTCTCGACGAAGGCCTTCACTTTCGCGTAGTCCTTCACGCCGGGTGAGATTTCCACCCCGCTGCTGACGTCCACGCCATACGGCTGCACGCGGCTGATCGCCTCAACCACGTTGTCGGGGGTGAGGCCGCCGGCGAGAATGATCGGGCCCCAGGCCTTGGCCTCGACCGCCAGCCCCCAATCGAAGGTGGTTCCCGTGCCTCCGACTATGCCGTCCACATAGGTATCCAGCAAGATCGCGTGGGCGCGATAGGATGACAAATTCGCCAGTTCCTCGCGGTTGCGGACGCGGATGGCCTTGATCAGCGGCTGCTTGAGGTCGGCGCAGTACTGCGGGGATTCCTCACCATGGAGCTGGGCATAGGAAAGGCCACAATCCGACATGATCTGCCGCACGGTCTCCGGTTTCTCATTGACGAACACCCCGACGCAATCCACGAACGGCGGCAGGTGCGACACGATCGCGGCCACGCCCTTTGGGGACACGGCCCGCGGGCTCTTCGCATAGAACACGAACCCCACGGCGTCGGCCCCGGCTTCCACCGCCGCCATCGTGTCCTTCAGATTGGTGTTTCCGCAGATCTTGACCCTGACCATGGCGGGCGGATTGTACCACGGGCTTCTTGATTGTTCCCACCCCGACCGTCTATGCTGAGCGTGCACGGAGGAACGCGGGATGCAGCTTGAGTTTCTGGGGCATGCCGGATTCATCGTCGCCCACGGGAAAATACGCGTGGCCTGCGACCCATGGCTGTCCACTCTCGGGGCCTATCACGCCTCCTGGTTCCAGTTCCCGTGCAACCATCACCTCGGGGAGCAGGACTACCGGGATCTCACGGCGGTGGTCATCACGAACGAGCGCCAGGACCACCTCGACGCCGCCTTCCTGGCCCGGAAGCTGTCGCCCGACACCCCCGTTGTGGTCCCGCGGCACCCGACGCGGAACCTGTGGAACGCGGTCCGGTTGGCCTGCGCCAATCCCATCATTGAAGTGAAGCCCGGCGCGGAGCACGCCTTCGGCGAAGGGCTTCGGCTGGTCTTCACGACCGACGAGGCGTCGGACGGCCGGTACGCCGCGGCGACGTTCCGCACGCGCGAGGCCGTGCTGCTCAACATGAACCGGCTCAGGCTCAAGCCGAAGCAGCGCGACGTCCTGAAGGCCCGCACGGGCGGGCGGATCGACGCGCTGCTGATCCAGTGCGCGACACCGGACTGGGACCCACTGTGCCGCCGCCATTCGGAAGAACGTATGGCCGCGCTGTCGATGGTCAAGCGGGTCGAGAAGCTGGAATACGCCTACCAGGCCCTGGACCAGATGCCGCCGCGGGTGGGCCTTCCCTTCGCCGGGCCGCCGGCGTTCCTGGAAAACGCGCTGTTCCGGCACAACGACGACAGCGGCGGAAAAGGACTCCTGCCGGACCAGAAGCGCGCCCATGACTGGTTACGCCAGCGGGGCTACCAGCGCCGGATCGAGATTCCCCTGCCGGGAGACCGCTTGAACCTGATCAGCGGAGAATTCGCGCCGGACCAGACGCTCCGCCGCGAGTTCTCGCTCGAGCGGAGGGACGTGTATCTCCAAGCCTATGCCGAGCGGATGCGCCCGAACGTCACCGCCTACCTGGACGGCTTGCCGCGTCCGACGGAAGACCTGTTCGAGCCGTTCCGCGCGTACGTGCGGCGCCTGGGAGAGCTGAACGAATCCGTCCGCAATGACCTCAAGCTGGAGGTCCGGTTCCTTGTCGAAGGCCTCCACGGGGGCGATTTCCTGGTCCGGTGCGACGCCGGAGAACTCACCGTCGAACGGGCCGAAGACCGCTCGGCCCCCTGTACCGTTTCATTGGATGCGGTGTGGTTGAATCAGATCGTGCACCACAATTTGCCATGGGATGATTTCTTCCTGTCGCTTCGCTTCTCGGTCGAGCAGGACCCGGAGGCGGAAGACGACCATCTCTCTGCGTGGCTCAAGCTGGCCGATCTCCGGAATGTCTCGGAACCGGCCCCGACGCAATAACTTCATGGCCTTGTCCGCCGTCACGCTCGAGCAGATCGCCGCCTTCGCAAAAGGCGCGCGGATCGGCGCTCCCGACCTCGTGATCTCCGGCATCTCCGGGATTCTTGAGGCCGGCCCCGGCGATCTGTCGTTTCTCGCCGACGCACCGGCCGCAAAAGACGTTCCGGCGACCCGCGCGGCCGCCCTGCTGGTGCCCCGGCACATCGAGCGCCTCGCCTGCGCGCAGATCGTCGTGGCCCATCCGGCCCTCGCCATGGCACAGATCGTGGAGGAATTCTTCGTCCCCAAACGGCCGGCCTTGGGCCTGCTTCAGCCGATCCACCGGGGGAAAGAGGTGACCATCGGCAACGGTGTGTCCGTCTGGCCGTTCGTGACGCTGTGCGATCGGGCCTCCATCGGGCACCATACGACGCTGTACCCCCACGTCTTCGTCGGTGAAGGGAGCGCCATCGGCGAGGACTGCGTGATCCACCCCAACGTGACGATCCGCGAAGGCGTCACGATCGGCAATCGGGTGATCATCCATGCGGGCACGGTCGTCGGGAGCGACGGGTTCGGCTACGTGCAGGAAGGCGGGCGGCACCACAAGATCCCGCAGGTCGGGACGGTCGTGATCGAAGACGACGTCGAGCTCGGCGCCAACGTGACCGTGGATCGCGCCACGTTCGGCATGACGATCATCCGCCGGGGCACGAAAGTGGACAACCTGGTCCAGATCGCCCACAACGTCGAGATCGGGGAGCACAACATCCTGGTTTCGCAAGTCGGGATCGCCGGGAGCAGCAAGACAGGGCATCATGTGATCGTCGGCGGGCAGGCCGGCATCTCCGATCACGTGACGATCGGAGACCTCGCGATGATCGCGGCGCGGTCTGGACTGAACCGCGACGTCCCGGCCAAGGAAGTCGTCGCCGGCGCCCCCGCGCAGCCCCGCTTGGAATGGCTCAAGTCCATGGCCATCGTCGCCAAGCTGCCCGAGCTCCGCCAGCAGCTCCGCGAAATTGAAGAGCGCCTGAAGGCGCTGGAGACCAAGGCCGCAACCAAACCCGCCCCCAGCAGCAAACCCAAAGCCGCTTCAAAACCCAAAGCCAAGCCCAAGCGCAAGTCGTAGGGGCGTACAGCCGTACGCCCTCCCTCATTCAAATTCCGTTCGTCCTGAGCCTGTCGAAGGATCTCTTTGCTCCCCTCGCCCCTTGCGGGTGTATGGACCGGAGACATCATGAACAGGTGTTCGGAGACATGGTGGACACAT
>CAYLLY010000152.1:0-4953 GCA_964384595.1 uncultured Nitrospirales bacterium | reverse complement strand
AGCGAGAGCAAGGGCAGCACGGGCGGCAAGTTGACGTGGACCGTGACCCGGGCGGTGCTCATGATGCCCTTGCTGTTCTTGCTCCAGACCTCGATCGCGACCGGCCCCAGCGAATCGCCCCGGAGCTTGATCTTTTGCTCGAAAAAGCCCGTTTGGCTGTTGTGCTTCATGTGCTCGTCGGACTGGGCCAGGTACGCCCGATCGATGTCGTCGCCCGGGCTCGGCTGAACCTGGATCACGATCTCCGCGCCGATGGGGACGATGTCGCCGTCTTTGGGGGACACGATCTCTACCGCAACGGAAGGCACAGGCAGGAATGACCCCGCGAGGGCAACCGAGAGGGCAAGAACGGCGTTGCGTCGGAGGCGTGCCATCCCCTTCAAAATAACCGAGAACGGAACGGCCGGTCAAGATGGAGCGCGTCTAAATATCGAGGAACACCTGCTGGGTCAGCAAGTCCACCTTGCTGTGCTTCTGGGACTCGTACGCCGCAGCGTGGGCGTCATCCCAGTTCAGCTGTTTCTTCACCGCCAGCAGGCGGGACCGGTACTCCGCAAGGGCGCGGGGCACGACGTCCTGCTCGAACGCATTGCGGGGCGTATACAGCGCCACCGACCGCTCGACTTCGATCATCTGGCCGACGGCGAAATTGTGGTAGGTTTCGCTCACATGCTGCCATCCTTGGGCACGCTCGCCGGAAGCGACGGGGGTGATCGCCCGGACTTCGGAACCGGCCATCTCCAGCCGAATCAGGTTGCAGGCCAGCGTCACGCTGATGGTCCGGTCGGGAATTTTCTGTCCTTCCTGGTCGTCCACCCAGATGTCGTTCCGCCTGATGAAAGTCCCGCCTTGGCCGTACGGCAGGCCATTCACCATCAGGCGGGCGAAGGTAATCTGCCTGCCGAGCAGGCTTTCCAGGTCCTGATTGGTTTGCACGATCTTCTCCGACGGCAGCTCGCCGCTGACGAT
This sequence comes from uncultured Nitrospirales bacterium, assembly GCA_964384595.1. Lineage (GTDB taxonomy): Bacteria > Nitrospirota > Nitrospiria > Nitrospirales > NS-4 > SCTG01. The sequence goes on along the minus strand of CAYLLY010000152.1, from coordinate 3,984 downwards.
CATCTGCAGCAGGTAGCGATTCCGGTGGATGGCGTCGCCGAAAATGTTCACGGTGTTGGGCACCGCGGCGACGAAATAGCGGTTCCTGAAGCGCCAGTACTGCTTTGCCGCCATGCGCCCCAGGTCGTCGTGAAGCAGCGCCGGCTCCAGCCGTTCCCTGGCCATCTGCAGGTTGACCGCGAGTTCCACGGTCGTGGGAGTCGGGTCGACAAGCACCGACCCGATCACGCCGCCCGGCCTCTTCGCCGCGAGAATTCTCGGGGAAAAGCTGACGAAGCGGCGCATGAAATCCAGCGGCGCCTCGGCAGTACGGGCCGCTTTGGCCCTCGTCTCTTGCACCGTTCCGACGAACGCCTCGAATTGCTCGGGCGACAGGGGGTCCGGGTACGTGCCCGCATCAACCTCTTTCGGGGACGGCTCGCGCAGGGTCATTCGCTGGCACCCCCCCAGCAGGATCACCGCACCCAGAAAGCCGAGCCCCCGGCAGACCTCTCTTCGCGTGAGTTCGGATCGCATACTCTTTTCCTCCGCTTAATCAAACACCACGGTCTTCTTGCCGTACACGAGCACACGCCGCTCGACATGCTTCCGAACCGCCCGGGCCAGCACCATTTCCTCCAGATCGCGCCCCTTCCGGATCAAATCCTCTTCCGTATCGCGATGCCCGACGCGGATCACGTCCTGTTCGATGATGGGGCCTTCATCCAGATCCTCCGTGGCGTAATGCGCGGTCGCGCCGACGATCTTGACGCCCCGCTCGTACGCCTGCCGGTAAGGATGCGCGCCGATGAAGGCCGGCAGGAACGAGTGGTGGATGTTGATGACGGGACAGCCGACCTCGGCCAGGAACGCGGCGCTCAGGATCTGCATGTAGCGCGCCATCACGACCAGTTCCACGTTCTGCCGCTTCAGGACGCCGAGGACTTGCCGCTCCTGCTCACACTTCGTCTCCTTGGTCACGGGGAACACGTGGAAAGGGATCTTGAACAGGTCCGCCCACATGGCGCAGGCATCGTGGTTGGAAAGGATCACCGGGATCTCGATCTTCATCTCCCCCCGGCGCTGCCTCTGGAGCAGATCCGCGAGGCAATGGTCCTGCTTGGAAACCAGGATAGCGACACGCGGGCGATCGTCCGAGAAGTGCACCTCGTACCACATCGCGAACATCTTCGCCACGGGCGCGAAGGCGGACGCGATGTCCGTGCGCGGAACCCCGAACCCGTCCAGCGCGAACTCGACGCGCATAAGGAAGGTGTCCGACAGGCGGTCGGTGTGGTGGTCGGAATCCAGGATGTTGCCGCCGAAGTCGTGGATGAAACTTGCCACACGGGCCACGATGCCTTTTCGGTCGGCGCACCGGATCAGAAAGATCGCCGAAGGTCCTTCGTCCGTCATTAGGCAAAACCTAGCATAGCCCTTTCGGAGCGTCAAATTATACGGCCCGTGGTGCGAAGAGTTTGATGAATCGTGTATGATACTGACGTAATTTACGTGGATAACTCGGACAAGGAGTAGCCTAATGGCCGAACGATCATCCGGACAGCCGCCGGAAGCCGGCGCGCAAGGAGCGGCGCCGAACCGCATCCAGTTGATCAACGTGCTGGTCGTCCGCAACGGCGAACAGGTCAGCTCGCAGTGGGGCATCCATCCCCAATTGAAGCAGGATCTGGCGCCGTCGGAATGGCAGGAGCTCAGCGAGCACATGAACCGGGTCACCGCCATCGTGGGCGCCAAGTTCGCCGAACAGTTGTCGAAGGACGAGGGGAACGCCCCCGGTCGCGGGACGGCGTAATGGAGACGGCCGACTCCTCGGAGATTGTCACCTGCCTGAACGCCAAGTGCGGGCAGCAGCTCCGCATTCCCGCCGGCGAGACGCTCCAGGTCACCTGCCCGACCTGCGGGACCAGCTTCACGCACCGGCCGGCCAACAGCGCCGGGCCAAGGAAAGGCCTCTCTCCCGACTCTCAGCGCAAGGCATGGATCCTGGGCGAGCTGATGCTGATGATCGCCAAGGAATCCATGACGCTGATCAAGCGGAACGACCCCGCGATCGCGACCAAAGTGTCCCGCAAACAGGAGTGGGAAGGCTTCATCGAGTTTTTGAAGGTCCTGTTCAATCTGGCCGACCGCGTGGGCGCCTTCTACATCCCGGTCAGCGAGTATCTCCAGTTCCTGGACGCCGTGGAAGACGCGGTCATCGACCAGATGAACAACGCCTTCCGGCAGCAAGCGGGCCCCGGCTACGACGAGACCCCGGTGAAGGTCTCCATCTCGGCCGCCTTCGATCTCGGCCAGAAACTGTATCACCCCTATCAATTCATGGTCATGGAAGAAGGCAAGGAGCGGGACCGCTACTTCCAGAAATTCGGCGAAGCCGTGGCCACGGCCCTGGGCGTCAGAGGCAACAACACGATCGCGACCACCGCTACCATGTGCGCGAGCTCGAGTATCGCCGCGATAAAGGCACTGATGGAATCCGAGGGCGGCCGTTCGCCCTCGGCGGTCGGACACTCATAGATCGATTTCCTCCACCAGTGCCCCTTCTCCGAAGAGATGCCGCATATAAGGTGTACGGGTACTCTCCAGCCCTGCCCAATTGTGCAGACCTTTCAAGACGGCTTCAGCACCAATATTGTTCTAAGACGTTGTTTCGCAAAGCGCTTTTTGTTCATTCCCATCTCCACGGCTTCGCTTGGTACTTATCTTGCTCACTCCCCGAGCAGGGCATGAGGAAAAAACTTTTTACCTTTTTCCCTCGTGAAGGGTCAGATAGATCAAGGGAACGCGAGGGTCAACGCGCGCATTGATTCCGCGGGCCGTCACGCGATGAGCCGAACAAACAAGGAGGCAGCAATGAACAGACAGATTTGGACGGTGGGCGGGGCCGCTCTCCTGGGATTGGCCTTGCTGGGCAATAGCGGTGCCGGTCAGGCGCAAAGCACGTTCAACCAGACGACTCCTCCGGCGGCGACCCAGGCGCAGGCCAAGGAGCGGGGCGACATCAAGAGCGATCGCAAGGAGGTCCGTGAAGACCGCAAAGAACTGCGGGAAGATCGTAAGGAACTGCGCGAGGATGTCCGGTCGGGCGCCAGCCGCGAAGAAATCCGGAAGGATCGGCAAGAGGTCCGGGGGGATCGGAAAGAGCTACAGGGCGACCGTCGCGAACTGCGGCACGACCGGAAGGAAGCACGCCAGGATCGGCGGGAGACACGCCAGGACCGGCGCGAGCAGCGTGGCGGTGGATCCGGCGGCCGCGGGCGCTAACGCTTCTGTTACACCAGCGGGGCAGCATGGGTCTGCCCCGCTGGTTCCTCTCACTTACTTATTGCGCTGGTAGAACATTTCGAGCGCGTCCCGATAGCCCGCCACCCGTCCCTCTTCATAGGCATTCTCCAGCCGCTGCTTGAGCCGGTCCACGTCCCGCTCGCGCTTGCGGTCCACGGCGTTCTGGTTGAGCAGGTTGAACAGCGCCACGTGCACGATCTTGCTCCGGCGGATTTCCATCTCTTCGCTGATCCATCCACGAAATGCCTCCGGCGCGTGCTCCTCCACGATCTTGGGCTTGAAGGCGTCGTAGCCGAGCTTCTCCTTCGTGATCCTGCGGATGACCTCGATTTCCTCGCGGATCTTGGGGATGTTCCGGAGCAGGTACCCCTGAATGTCGTCGTGCCCGGCGTCGTAGAGCTTCTCTACATACTGGCTGACGTAGATCTCCGGGTTGACCGGCTTTTCCTTGAACGGCCCGTAGGTGGGATGGCTCGCGAAGCGGAGCCGGTCGTAGTCTTCCTTCGACGCCGTATCCCCGACGACGCCGTAGGCTTCGCTGGCCTCCTTGAAGCGAGCCTCCGCCGCCTTGTTGCCGGGATGGTGGTCGGGGTGGTTGTCCTTGGCAATTTTCCGGAAGGCGGCCTTGATCTCGGCCGCCGTCGCGTCCTTCTCGACGCCGAGCACCTTGTAGTAATCCTTCATGGGAAAAGGACTATA
>CAYLLY010000151.1:0-5026 GCA_964384595.1 uncultured Nitrospirales bacterium | reverse complement strand
CTCCGGCGCCCGCGAGCCGCCGGCCGCCAGCAGATCGAGATACCGGGGCACGAACGACGCCCCCTGCGTCTTGTACAGCCCGTAGAGCGCCAGCACCAGGAGGTTGCCGAAGCTGTAGGCGTAGCAATAGAAGGGGCTGGCGAAGAGATGCGGGATCGTCAGCCACTCCCACCGGAATTCATCCGGCACCGCCACGGCCCGGCCGAACTGCCGCCGCAGCTCGGCCAGGTAGACGCCGCAGAGATCGTCCATTGTGCCGCCCGCGCCGATGATCCGGTGCGCCTCGCGCTCGAACCGGACGAAGTACGCCTGCCTCAAAATCGTGGCGTACGCGTCGTCGAGCTGCCTGATGAGCAGGCCCTGCTTGGCCGCCTTGTCGCGCTCACCCGCCATCAACGCGTCGGACAGGATGCGCTCGCCGAACACCGAGGCCGTCTCGGCCAGCGGCAGGGTGGCATGGAAGGTGAAGACCGAATGGTCGGCCGCTAACAGGCCGTGCACGGCATGCCCCAGCTCGTGGGCCAGCGTGGCGACATCCCGCACGTCGCCGTTGAAATTCAGGAGCACGTACGGGGTCAGGCCCGGGACCGCACTGTAGCAATAGGCCCCGCCGATCTTGCCCGGACGGATCACCGCGTCCACGTGGCGCTCATCGAGCACGCGTTCCGCCAGGTCCGCCAGCCGGGGCGAGAAGCCGCGATACGCGTCCAGCACCATCGCCGTCGCGACCGTGAAGGGATAGCGCTTGCGGGATTCCCGGACGTGCGCGTAGAGATGGTACCGGCTCATTTTTTTGATGCGGCACAGCCTGGCCTTGACCCGGAAATACTCCTGAAAGACGCCCGCGTTGTCGGCGCAGACGTTCAGCAGGGCTTCGACGGCGTCCTCGGAAATGTCGTTCGCCAGGTTGCGTACCGCGATCGGCGAGCGGTGTTTGCGCAGCCCCAGATTTTCCTGCTTCCAGTCCATCACCAGCGTCTTGTAGATGTCGCCGAGCACATCGGTGTTCGCGGCGTACACCTGGAAGAGCGCGCGATAGGCCGCCTCCCGCACGCGGGCGTCGGGATCGCGCACGTACCGCATCAGGTCCTCACGGGTCAGCGTGCGGGCCCGGCCCCCGACCTTCAGGCGGTAGCTCAGGCCGCTGGTCAGGATGTCGTAGAGCCCGACCACCGCCTGGCGACCGGTGACGCTCTTGACGTTGATGACCTTCTCTTCCGGCTCGCTGAGCGCATGCTCCCGGAAGCGGCGCAGCGACTCCAGGTGGTAGGCGTAGTCCCCCGCCACGGCCAGCAGCCGCCCGGCATTCGTATCATCCAGCGTCTGCCACCAGAGATCGAAGAACAGCATGCGGTTGGCGAGTTCCGCCTGGAGTTCCTCGACGATCGCCTTGAACGAGCGCGCCCGCTGCTCCTTCGTGTTCTCCGAGAACCAGAGATAGGCGTAGGCCCGGAGCCGGCTCGTCGTCCGCACGATGGTGTCGGCCAGACGCAGGGCCTCCAGAAATGTGTCGGGCGGGATGTCGGGCGACAGCCGTTCCCGGAATGCCTCGAACCGCAGGACCTGGCCGTCCGCTTCCGTGCGCAGGACTTCGAGGCCGCGGATCGGATCGTCCAGCAGGTCCCGCAGATTCCAAAAAATGGGGACAGTCCCCATTTTCCGCTTTCGCGACACCCTCCTCTCCCTTCTCTCAGAAAACGGGGACTGTCCCCATTTTTCCATTCAAGACTGCGCGCGGGCCGTCCATTACTTGTACTCTTGCCCGCAATGGGCGCAGACTATCCAGCCTGTTTCGAGCACGCGCCCGCATCCCACACACACGCGGCGCAGCGTCGCGCGGCACGTGGGACAGAAGCGGTACTCGGAGCTGAGCAGGCGTCCGCATGCCGGGCAGCTCGTCGCGGCATGCTCGCTGACTTCCAGCACGCGGCCGAGCTCTTCCAACGTCGTGACGCCGGACTTGGCCTTTTCAAGCCCGTCCTGGACCAGGCTTCGCATGCCGCCTTCCAGTGCGGCGTTCCGGATGTCCTCCTCGGTCGCGCGTCGCAGAATGATGTCGCGGATGCGCTGGCTCATCACCAGCGTTTCGAACACGCCCGTCCGGCCCTTGTACCCGGTCTCCTGGCACTTGACGCAGCCCTTGCCGGCCATATAGGCGCCGCCCGCCAGGCTGACGGCGGACAGCCCCAATCCCACAACCGCGGTGGGATCGGGCTGCGCCGGAGCCTTGCAATTCCTGCAGACGGTTCGGACCAGGCGTTGGGCGATGATGCCGATCAAAACGGAGGCCACGAGGTACGGCGGCACCCCGATGTCCAACAGACGTGTGATGGTGGAGGGCGCATCGTTCGTATGGAGCGTGGTGAAGACCAGATGACCGGTCAGCGCCGCGCGACAGGCGATCTCCGCCGTCTCGGCATCGCGGATCTCTCCCACCAGGATGATGTCCGGGTCCTGGCGGAGAATCGACCGCAGACCAGTGGCGAAGGTCAAACCGACGTCCGCGTTGACTTGCATCTGGTTGAGCCCCGGATAGTGGTACTCGACCGGATCTTCCACGGTCACGATGTTGGTCGTCGGAGACTTGATCCGGTTCAGGATGCCGTACAGGGTCGTGGTCTTGCCGCTTCCGGTGGGACCCGTGACCACCACCATGCCTTTGTGGTGCGAGATGAGGCCCTGCATTTTTCTGAGATCGTCGCGGTTCAGGCCAAGGTCTTCAAGCCCCAGGCTCTTGCTCGTCGTGTCCAAGATCCGAAGCACTGCCTTTTCACCGTGCTGGAGCGGGATGGTGGAGATCCGGAGATCCGCTTGGGTCCCTTCCACCGTCACACGGACCGACCCGTCCTGCGGCAAGCGACGTTCGGCGATATCGAGACGTCCGAGGATTTTCATGCGTGACACCAGGGCAGGGTGCAACGTGGCGGGGACTTTCAGCTGATCGGACAGCAGCCCGTCAAGCCGAAACCGGACGATGCCTTCCGGGACGCCGGGTTCGATGTGGATGTCGCTGGCCCCCATCTGGATCGCCTTGCGCATGATGAGGTTCATCAACTGGATGACGGGTGCGCCTTCGGCGTCGGCGTCCAGCGCGCTGGGTGCCTGGGAACGCGGCGTGAAGAGCGCCTCGGCGGACGCGGTCCCGACGCCTCTCGCCATCAACTGTTCCGCCCCTGCCATGTGCCGGAAATAGAAGCGGTCGATGGCCTCGACGATTTGGGATCGGCTCCCCAGTCTTGCCGTCACCTTGCTCCCCGTCGCGAACGAGAGGTCCTGGATCGCTTCATAGTCCAAGGGATCGGCCATGACCAGTTCCAACCGTTTGCCTTGCAGGCCGATCGGGAGGGCCGTGTACTTGCGCGCCAGATCCTCCGGAAGGAGGTCCAGCTCATCCGGGCCCAGGGTCAGGGAGGACACGTCGGTGTACGGGACCTTCAGGTGATCGCTGAGCAGAGGGAGGATTTGCGCTTCAGTCACATGGCCGAAGTCGAGAAGAATGTCCCCGATGCGCTTTCCCGACTGACGCTGCGCGGCAAGCGCCTGATCAAGGACCTGGTGCGTGATGAGCCCGCGCTTCGCCAGCAGTTCGCCGAGCCGCAGCCGGCCCGGGGTCTCCGACGTCTTGCCCGGTTTCGTCGGTCTCTGGTTCTCGGACTCCATCCCTGCTCCTCACCTTACTTCGTGACGAGGAGCGGAACGAAATCCTCTTCCAGGACGGTCTTCTGGCCTTCCTTGTGCAGCATGAAGTCGATGAAGGCCTTGGCGACCGGCGGCGGCGGCGTCTTCGTCGCGAGCACGAGCGGCCGGCGCAGGGGATACGCGCCGGAGGACACATTGGCCAGTTCCGGATCGACTTTATTGATCGTCAGCAACCGGATCGGCACGCCGACGTTGACGTTGCCGAGCCCTGTACTGAGGTTGACATAGGACACCGCATTAATACTGCCCGACACGATCCGGATGGCTTCCTTGTCGGGCTCCACAATGCCCTTCCCGTTCACGAGCTTCCCGACCAGGTTCAGCTGTTGCTCCAGATAGGGCCGCACGCCCTTGCCCTCCTCCCGGTGGATGACGGAGATCTTGGCTTCCAGCCCTCCCAACTCATCCCAGGTTTTGACCTTCCCTTCAAAGAGGTCGGTGATCTGCTTCGTCGTGACGTCCATGACCCGGTTGGAGGCGTTCACCATGATGGCGATCCCTTCCCAGCCGACCACCGTGCCGGTCCAATCCTTCTCCTCGGGCTTGAGGGTTCTCCCCAGGACCGCGATGTCAGCCGAACCGTCGGCCAGCGCCGCCAGCGGCTCGACGCCTTCCGTCGCCGCGAACCGGGTGCGCACCCTGGGATTCAGCTTCTCGAACTTCACGACCGCCTTCTCAAAGATGCCCTGCTCACGCCCGGCCACAAACAGGTTCAGCTTGCCGCTCAGGTCCGAAGCCGCCTCTGCGGACGGAAGCCCTGCCAACCCACATAGGATTGCGAAAACTGAGATCACGTGCCAACGCATACGATCCTCTCCTCTTTAAAACTTTACGTCCCCAAGCACCTTGATGCCGATAATACCACAGACTCCGTAAACCTACCACCGCAAGGCCGACGCGACGGGCCTGCGCTGAAAGACCTTGATCAGCGCCAAACCCGCGGCGAAGCCTCCGATATGGGCGAACCAGGCGACCCCGCCGCCGAGCCCTCCCCAACTGAAGGCCCCGTTGATGACCTGCATCACGATCCAGAACCCCAGGACGTACAGCGCAGGAATGGGCACGATCCGGGTGAAGACCCCGAGCAGGATCAATACTAATACCCGCGCCCTGGGAAACAGCAGGAGATAGGCGCCCAGCACGCCCGAGATCGCACCGCTCGCCCCGATCATGGGGACCGTGGACTCCGGCGCCGTGAAGGCGTGCGCGAACATGGCCGCCACGCCGCTGAGGGCGTAGAACAGGATGAACCGCCCGTGTCCCATGACGTCCTCGATGTTGTTGCCGAAAATCCAGAGATACAGCATGTTGCCCCCGAGATGCATGA
>CAYLLY010000150.1:0-5043 GCA_964384595.1 uncultured Nitrospirales bacterium | reverse complement strand
GTCATCCAGGGCGGCGCGGCGGGCTTGAACGCCGCCCGGCGCATGGCGGAGTTCTGTTACATGATCAAGCGCCCGCTGAACGTGGAGGCCTTCGTCTACCCGCCGGACACCGGCAAGACGAACGAAGTCCCGTACGGGAACGGCCTGGTGACGATTCCCGTCTACAAGAGCGTGGCGGACGCCATGGCGCACCATCCGCAGATCAACACCAGCCTCGTCTACATCGGCGCCGACCGGGCCTGCGCGGCCGGCATGGAGGCGCTGAACGATGCCAAGGTCCAGACCGTTTCCATGATCACTGAGGGCGTGCCGGAGAAGGACGCCAAGCTGCTGGGGCGGCACGCCCGGAAGCTCGGCAAGGTCTTCAACGGTCCCTCGTCTATCGGCGTCATCTCGGCCGGCGAGTGCCGGCTCGGCGTGATCGGCGGCGCCTTCGACAACCTCGTTTCCTGCAAGCTCTACCGAGAAGGCTCCTTCGGCGTGATCACGAAATCCGGGGGGCTCTCCAACGAGATCATCTGGATCTGCTCGCAGTTCGCGGACGGCATCACGACGGCGATCGGCATCGGCGGCGACGCCTATCCCGGAACCGACTACGTGAGCTACCTGGAGATGTTCGAGAAGGACCCGCAGACCAAGGCGGTGGTGATCGTCGGCGAGATGGGCGGCGACTTGGAGGAGCGCGCCGCCGAGTGGTACGGCGCCAGGAAGCGGCGGATCAAATTGCTGGCGGTGGTATCCGGATTTTGCCAGGAGAGCCTGCCGAAGGGGATGAAGTTCGGACACGCCGGCGCGAAAGAAGGCATGAAGGGCGAGGGCTCGGCGCGCTCGAAGGCCGAAGCTTTCAAGAAAGCCGGTGCGACCGTGCCGGATACCTTCGGCGCGCTGGGTCCCGCCATCAAGGCGACGTATGAGGAACTGGTCAAGAGCGGCCAGGTGAAGCCGATCCCGGACCTCAGCCCCGCCGACGTGCCGAAGCTACCCAAGACCGTCGAAGAGAGCATGAAGACCGGCGAGGTGATGGTGGCGCCGCTGATCAAGACGACGATCAGCGACGATCGCGGCGACGAGCCCTGCTACGACGGCTATCCCGCCTCCGAGTTGATCAACAAGGGGTATGAGATCCCGCACGTGATCGGGCTGCTCTGGGACAAGCGCCTGATCTCGAAGCAGGAGGCCGAGATCGTCAAGCGGATCATGATGCTGTCGGCGGACCACGGGCCCTGCGTGAGCGGCGCGATGGGCACGATCCTCGCCGCCTGCGCGGGGATCGGCATGTCCCAGTCGGTGGCCGCCGGCCTGATCATGATCGGGCCGCGCTTCGGCGGCGCCGTGACCGACGCCGGCCGCTACTTTAAATACGCCGTCGATCACAAGCTGACAGTGGACGACTTCCTCGCCTACATGAAGAAAAACGTGGGCCCGGTGCCCGGCATCGGCCATCGCGTCAAGAGCCTCCGCAATCCGGACAAGCGGGTGAAGGAGCTCGTGGGCTACGTGAAGAGCCTGCCGATCAAGACGCCGCACCTGGACTTCGCGCTGGAGGTCGAGAAAGTCACCGCGGCGAAGAAGGACAACCTGATCCTGAACGTGGACGGGACGATGGCGGCGGTGCTGGTGGACCTCGGGTTCCCGGTGGACAGCCTGAACGGCTTCTTCATCCTGTCGCGCACGATCGGGCTGATCGGCCACTGGGTGGACCAGAAGCGCCAGGAGAGCCGCCTCATCCGGCTCTTCGACTATCTCGTCAATTACGCGGCGCCCAAAAGGCGGGAAGTCCCGCCGTTGAAGTAAGATGTTATACGTTATACGTGAATCGTTATTCGGGGGAGCCAGAGAAAGAGTTGATATTCTGTTGAGCGCGACACGTTTAACGAATAACGTTTAACGATTAACGGAGAGAGAGATATGTCACTCGAACTCGTTACAAAGCTCTATACCGCGATGCCCGAGGCAACGGCCAAGGCCCGGAAGAAATTCGGCCGGGCCCTGACCCTGACCGAGAAAATCCTGGTGTCGCACGCCGATAATTTCGAGACGCAGACCTGGGAGCGCGGCAAGGCCATGCTGGCCCTGCGGCCCGACCGCGTGGCCATGCAGGACGCCACGGCCCAGATGGCCATGCTCCAGTTCATGCAGGCCGGCAGGAAGCGCGTGGCCGTGCCGAGCACGATCCACTGCGACCATCTCATCCGCGCCGAGAGCGGTTCCCAGAAGGACCTGTCCCGCGCCATCGACGAGAACAAGGAGGTCTACAACTTCCTGGCGTCGGCGGCGAAGAAGTACGGGATCGGGTTCTGGAAGCCCGGCGCCGGTATCATCCATCAAGTCGTGCTGGAGAATTATGCGTTTCCCGGCGGGCTGATCATTGGGACCGACTCCCACACACCGAACGGCGGCGGACTGGGCATGCTGGCGATCGGCGTCGGCGGGGCCGATGCGGGCGAAGTCATGGCCGGCCTGCCGTGGGAAGTGCTGCATCCGAAATTGATCGGCGTCCGCCTGACCGGCCGGCTGCAGGGATGGGCCTCGCCCAAGGACGTGATCCTCTACGTCTGTGGCCTGCTGACCGTGAAGGGCGGGACGAACAAGATCGTGGAGTACTTCGGGCCCGGCGCCGAGACCATCAGTGCCACCGGCAAGGGCACGATCACGAACATGGGGGCCGAGCTGGGCGCCACGACCTCGGTCTTCCACTTCGATCAGAAGATGGTGTCGTACCTGAACCTGACGGACCGCGCGGACATCGCCAGACTGGCCGAAGCGAACCGCGGTCTGCTGACGGCCGATCCCGAGGTGCTGAAATCGCCGGAGAAGCACTTCGATCAGGTCGTCGAGATCGATCTCTCCACGCTCGAGCCGCACGTCGTGGGCCCGCACACGCCCGACCTGGCCAGGCCCATCTCCAAGATGGCGGCCGAGGCCAGAGAGAAAGGCTATCCCGTCCAGCTCAAGGCCGCCTTGATTGGGAGCTGCACGAACTCCTCGTACGAGGACATCGGACGCGCGGCGCACATCGCGCGCCAGGGCCTGAAGGCCGGGCTCAAGGCCAAGGCCGCGTTCCTCGTGACGCCGGGCTCGGAGCGGATCTTCCACACGATGAAGCGGGAAGGCTTCATGCAGACCTTCGAGGAGATGGGCGGGACCGTGCTGGCCAACGCCTGCGGCCCCTGCATCGGCCAGTGGAAGCGGGCGGACGCCGTGAAAGGCCGGCCCGATTCGATCATCAGCTCGTACAACCGCAACTTCCCCGGCCGCAACGACGGCCTGAACGAGACGCTGTCATTTCTCGCCAGCCCGGAGATCGTGACCGCCTTCGCCTTCGCCGGCGATTTGACCTTCGATCCGGTGCACGGCACCTTGAAGACCGCGGACGGCAAGGAGCTGAAGTTCGAGCCGCCCCAGGGCGACGAATTGCCGGCCCAGGGCTTCGCCAAGGGCGAGGAGGGGCTTGTCCTGCCGGCGGAGAACGGCGATGTGTTGCAAGTTGAGATCCCGCCGGACAGCGAGCGGCTCCAGTTGTTGCAGCCGTTCCCGCGTTGGGACGGGAAGGACTACGAGAAGCTCCCGCTCCTGATCAAGACCAAGGGCAAGACCACGACCGACCACATCTCGCCCGCCGGGCCCTGGCTGAAATTCCGCGGCCACCTGGACAAGATCAGCGACAACATGTTCCTGGGCGCCAACAGCGCTTTCTCGGCAGAGCCCGGCAAGGGGACGGACGTGCTGGCCGGCGAGTCCGGCCTGACGATCGCCCAGATCGCCCGGCGCTACAAGGCAAAGGGGATCGGCTCGGCGGTGGTGGGGGACGAGAACTACGGCGAGGGCTCCAGCCGCGAGCACGCCGCCATGTCGCCCCGGTTCCTGGGAGTGAAGGCCATCATCACCAAGAGCTTCGCCCGCATCCACGAAACGAATCTCAAGAAGCAGGGCATCCTGCCGCTGACCTTCGCCGATCCCAAGGACTACGACAAGATCGAGCAGACCGACCGGATCAGCGTCAAGGGCCTGCAGGCGCTGGCGCCGGGTAAGCCGGTGAGCGTCACCATCCACAAGGCCGACGGCAAGGAGATCGCCATTCAGACGAATCACAGTCTGACGGCACAGCAGATCGACTGGTTCAAAGCCGGTTCGGCGTTGAACGCGCTGAACTGACAGGATACGGAAGAGGAAAAACCATGACGACAAACGCATCCAAAATCATCTATACAAAAACCGATGAAGCGCCGGCGCTGGCCACCTATTCGTTTCTCCCGATCGTCAAGGCCTTCACCAAGGCGGCCGGCGTGTCCGTCGAATTGAGGGATATCTCTCTGGCGGGGCGAATTCTCGCTGTCTTTCCCGAATATCTCACGGAGAGCCAAAAACAGTCGGACGATCTGGCTGAATTGGGGGAACTCGCCAAGGCGCCGGAAGCCAATATCATCAAGCTGCCCAACATCAGCGCTTCGATTCCTCAAATCAAAGGGGCCATCAAGGAATTGCAGAGTCAGGGGTACAAGGTTCCCGATTATCCCGAGGACCCGAAAGACGACAAAGAGAAGGAGGTCAAGGCGCGGTACGACAAAGTGAAAGGGAGCGCCGTCAACCCGGTGCTGCGTGAAGGCAACTCGGATCGCCGGGCGCCGCTCTCGGTCAAACAACACGCCAGAAAACACCCGCACAAAATGGGGGCATGGTCTGGGGACTCTAAGACCCACGTCGCCCATATGAACGGCGGAGATTTCCGTTCCAACGAGAAATCGGCCACGCTCACCGAGGCCACCGACGCGCGCATCGAGTTCGTCGGCCAGGACGGCAAGACCACGGTGCTCAAGCCCAAACTCGCCCTTCAGGCCGGCGAAGTCATCGACGCCACCTTCATGAGCCGCCGCGCCTTGCGGGAGTTCCTCGAAGCGCAGATCGAGGATGCCCAAAAGGAGGGCGTGTTGTTCTCGATCCACCTGAAAGCCACCATGATGAAGGTCTCGGACCCCAAGATCTTCGGCCATGCGGTGTCGGTGTTTTTCAAGGACGTGTTCGACAAGCACGCGGCCCTGTTCC
>CAYLLY010000149.1:0-5078 GCA_964384595.1 uncultured Nitrospirales bacterium | reverse complement strand
ACGGGGGCCAGGTGATCCTGCGGCACAAAGAAGGGCCTCCTTACCGTTGCTTCCTTCCGGACCTGGCGGGGTTCAAAGGTTTCTTTTGCACAGGGCCCGGCCCCTCAGCTCCCAGCTTGCTGGAACCGACACTTCGATCAACCGTGTCGGATATTCAATACCGCTTGCCTCTTTTGGCGGAGAGGGTGGGATTTGAACCCACGATACGGTTTCCCGTATACGGCACTTCCAATGCCGCGCCTTCGGCCGCTCGGCCACCTCTCCACGTTCTCACCCGCCCACCCCGGGCCGCTCTTGAATCGCGCCCTTTTCCCGTGGCTTACTAGACCAGCATTTCGATCAAACATGCTGGATATCCAATACCTTACCCCAAAGATTACTGGATGTATTGCATATCCGCCGCATCTGATTGAAGCGGCGGTTCCAGCAAGCTGGGCGTGGCGGAGAGGGTGGGATTCGAACCCACGGTCCAGTTGCCCGGACAGCAGTTTTCGAGACTGCCCGATTCGGCCACTCTCGCACCTCTCCTCCGAACTTGTTGGACTGGCGTTTCGATCAAATACGCCAGATATTCAATACCACTTCCCCTCTTAAATTCTTTCGTCCGCTTTCTCCCGTAAATTCTTGAAGAACCCCTGCAGCAACGCCCGGCTCTCCTCCTCCAGCACGCCCCCGATCACCTCAATGCGATGGTTCAGCCGCCGTTCCTCCGGGATGTTGAGCACCGACCCGCAGGCGCCGCCCTTCGGGTCCCGCACGCCAAAGACCACGCAGTCAACGCGGGCCAGGATGGCCGCCCCGATGCACATCGCGCAGGGCTCCATCGTCACGTAGAGCGTGCCGCCCACCATGCGCCAAGTCCGCATCTGCGCCGCCGCCTCCCGGATCGCGATCAGCTCGGCGTGGGCCGTGGGGTCCTGCCAGACCTCCCGGCGGTTGTGCGCTCGGGCAATCACGGCTTCCTCGACGACCAGCACCGCGCCGATCGGCACCTCGCCCGCCGCCGCGGCCCGGCGCGCTTCGTCGAGCGCAAGCTTCATGTGGACTGCATGGTTCACGTCTTTATCTCGTTCAGAAAACCAGAGTCGAATGGTAACATAGCCGCGAGGTGTTGTCATGCGCTTGACCGTGCTCGGTTCCGGCACCAACGTGCATCCGAAACGCGCCGCCGCCGGCTACCTGGTGGAGACCGACCACGTCCTGCTATTCGACTTCGGTCCCCGCACGCTGATGAACCTCATCAAGGCCGGCGCGGACCGCCACTGCCTGCAGCATCTGTTCATCACGCACCACCACACGGACCATTTCGCCGACTTTTTTACGTTTTTCTTCGACGCCGTGTTCCATGCGAAGCTCGTCGCGCCCAGGCCGGCCTTCACGATTTACGGGCCGCGGGGGACGCGCCGCCTGTTCGGATCGCTCCTGAAGGCGATGCCGGGCTTTTCCTCCGCGCCGTTCCGGGTCACGGTCACAGAACTAACGGATCGCACGATTCGTCTGGGCCAGACCCGCGTAACCGTCCGGACGGTGGCGCACAGCCCTAGCCTCCACTGCCAGGGCTACCGCGTGGAGCACGACGGCGCTTCACTGGCCTATTCGGGCGACGCCGAGTATTGCAAAGGGCTCGTCGCGCTGTGCCGCGGCGCGGACGTGGCGGTGCTGGATTGCTCGTTCCCGGTCCAGCGTCCCGGCGAAGGCCACATGCACGCCCGTGACTGCGGGCGCGTGGCGCGCGAGGCCGGCGTGCAGCGCCTCGTCCTCTCCCATTTCTATCCGGTGGCGGAACGGTATGACGTCAAGGCCCAGGCGGGTCAGGAGTTCGGCGGCAGGATCACCATGGCCAGGGACCGCATGCGGATTACAATTACTCGTCCTTCTCCGGCAACCCCAAGATCTCGATGAACCGCGTCAGGCGGGCGGCCTTGGCCCGGTCGTCCATCTTGTTGTAGAGGGCGACCAGGTTCTTGACCATGCGGATGAGGATCGCGCGGGCCGGCGTCTTTTGCAGATACCGCTCGTCGAAGCCGTAGCCGGCCTGGTCCAGAAACCGCGCGCAGTCCTTCTGCGTCAGCAGCGCGCCGCCGTTGAAGGAATCCACGAAAATGCGGTAGCGGTCGGCCTCGTACTTCACGAGGAAGTGTCCCGGCATGCCCACGCCGAAGACCGGCAGCTCGAGCCGCCTCCCGACGAGCAGATACACCGCGCTCAGGCTGATCGGAATCCCCGTCTTCCGCTCGAGGACCTTGTTGAGGTAGCTGTTGTCGACGTCGTAGTACTCATGGGTGTTGCCGGCGAACCCCTGCTCGACGAAGAGGTACCGGTTGATGGTCTTGACGATTTCCTCCCCGGAGGCCTTGCGCCCCAACCGCTCGCGCACCTCCCGCGCCAGGGCGTCGAGCATGCCGATGGAGGCGGCGACGTCCAGGTCGGGATAGGCGAACCGCGCGATGAGGAAGGCGCCGGCCTCCAGGTCGAGGCTGTCGTCGTTGCAGGCGGAGAGGGCATGGAACTCGCCCTCGAGCCGCTGCGCCCGGATATCGTCCAGGATTTCGCTGATGCGCGCGGCCATCTCCGGCTGCTCGATCTCGGCCTCGCGCAGCAGCGGCACCGCCGGATCCCCGATCTCCGTCAGCTTGCCGGCGATGGTGCGGGCGATCCGGTCGTCCTCGTCGGAGAGGAGACGGATCAAGGCTTTGATCTGCGTGGCCGGAACCGGCAGCATCATGCCGGCACTTTAACAGAGGGTCGGGCCGTGTTCAAGTTGACCCAGAACTTGACTTACACTTGACTTATCTGGCGGCGGTGCCCACCCGAGCGTGCGGCGGAAGGCGCATCGCCGTCCGCCCCTCCCCCTCCGCGCCAGACGCGTGAAGAAAAATTGCGCTTTGAAAGTGTCCTTGCAAAAGCCGTCCGACTTTGAAAGAATAGTGCCACTTTCTTTCAAAGCAGGAAAGGCTTTAAAAGTTAGGCTTCATTCTCGGGACCAAGCGCATGAACCCAAAAAACTTTCGATCACCAAGTACGGGGAGAGTCATTCAGACCGCGCAGCGCTATGCGGCGTTTATTCCGGCACCGTTACCACCTGCACTGGTTTATGACGATGATCTGGTCCTCGCTCTTTCACGCGCCGATGCCGTGCTCAGTGAACTCTCCGGTCTAGGCCGTCACCTGCCCAATCCGCATCTGCTGATTGCGCCCTATGTGCGTCGCGAAGCCGTGTTGTCGTCGCGCATCGAGGGAACCAAGGCAAGTTTGTCTGATCTGCTGCTTGACGAAATGGAGCATACCCCCTCTGCTCGCCCGGAAGACGATGACGTCCGTGAAGTCCGTAATTATGTGGTCGCGCTGGAGTACGGGATCAAGCGACTGCGGAGTGTCCCCTTGTCGCTACGCTTCGTGCGCGAGTTGCATGCAAGGCTGATGAAGGGAGTTCGCGGCGAGCGGGCCACCCCCGGCGAATTTCGGCGGTCGCAAAACTGGATCGGTCCGTCCGGCAGCACCCCCGCGACCGCCCCTTACGTCCCTCCCCCTCCGGAACCAATGCAGGAAGCATTAGCAGAGTGGGAACATTTCCTGCATGAGCGCGAAAAGTTTCCAGACCTGATTCAATGCGCATTGATCCACGAGCAATTTGAAGCCATACACCCGTTTCTGGACGGAAACGGGCGCGTTGGGCGCCTGCTGATCACTCTGTTCTTGATCGAGCGGGGCCGCCTCTCACAACCGCTGCTTTATCTGTCCGCCTACATCGAGGCGCATCGGCAGGACTATTATGACCTTCTACAACGGGTGCGGACGGACGGAGACTGGATGGCATGGCTTCGCTTTTTCATCACAGGGGTCACAGAAACCGCAGGAGAAGGGGTGCAACACGCCGGCCGGCTCATGGATCTGCGCGAAAAATTCCGGGCCCGGTTACATGACAAGCCCAAGGCGCTGGCCTTGCTTGATCAGCTATTCATGAACCCTTACATGACCGTTGCCCGAGCCGAGCGTATCCTGAAGGTCTCAAACCCGACCGCCCGGCAAGCCGTGACGCTGCTTCAAAAAAACGGCATGCTCGAAGAAATTTCGGGGCGGGCGTGGGGACGCCTCTATCTGGCCAAACCTATTCTCCGAGCGATCGAGAACCCACCCAAGCCGAAGTAATTACCCCGGCGTGCGCCGCATCGGCTTCCGCCCCTCCCCCTCTCCGCCGGACGCGTGAATAAAAGCGGGCTCTTCCTTTTAACCTTTTCTCCTCCGTGAGTGTCTATCTCCACAAAGCGTCTCTCATCTACGGACGCGGCTGGACGACCTGCATAGGGATTGACGTAACTACATTTTGTATTTACAATGCAGAGGTGACATTTGGAGGTAACGTTTGAATGGGACGAAGCCAAGCGTTCCGCCAACATCGCCAAGCACGGGATAGACTTCGTGGACGTCCCGGAGATGTTCACTGGGCCAATTATGGTTGTGCCTGACGCTAGAAAAGATTATGGGGAAACGCGGCACATCGGCTTTGGCTTCATTAATCGGCGGCTCGTGACGGTCGTCTTTACCAAGCGTAACCCTGAGACCATTCGCATCATTTCAGCACGAAAGGCGAACGATCGTGAAAAAGCGCAGTTCAAGGAAAGTCTCGCGGACCAATTGGGCCAAAATTGACGCTCTACGGGATGACGAGATTGATTACTCCGATATCCCAGAGCAGGGTAAGGACTTCTTCAAGAAGGCGGTGCTATGGCTCCCGCAACCGAAAGCGACAGTGACCATCCGGCTCGATCGCCAAGTACTGGACTGGTTCAAGGCGCAGGGGCGCGGATACCAAACGCGCATCAATGCGCTGCTGCGGGCGTATATGGAAGCGCACAAGGCATAGTCTCCGTTCCCCGCCGCACCGGCTTCCACCCCTAAACCTCTTCCGACACCTTTCCCCCCAGAGTCTGGCGTGGACTTGCCTCGATCGCGCCCGTGGAGGAGCGGTGCTTCACCGCGCCGATCGGGAGCGGGAGGCAATCCGCGACGGACTCGTCTTCCCCTGGGCTGCTGCCGGTTTGGTTGACACCAGCTTACGCTAATCCGGCGTTCATTTC
>CAYLLY010000148.1:0-5140 GCA_964384595.1 uncultured Nitrospirales bacterium | reverse complement strand
TACGCCGCGGTCTCGGAGCGGGTGATGGCGATCATCCGGAGCCACGCGCCGGTCGTGGAGGAAGCGGGGATCGACGAGGCCTATGCGGACCTGAGCTTCGCCGGCTCCACCGAGAAGGCGGACGACGTCTGCCGCACCATTAAACAAACGATCCGCGAGAAAGAGCGGCTCACGGCCTCGGTCGGCATCGGGCCCAACAAGATGATCGCGAAAATCGCCTCCGGTGAAAACAAGCCGGACGGCCTCACGGTCGTCCGCGAGAAAGAGGCGGAAGCGTTTCTGGAACCTCTGCCTGTCCGCAAGATGCCCGGCATCGGCCCCAAGACCGAAGCCGAACTGGCGAAGCAGGGGATCACACTCGTGCGGGACCTCAAGCGCTTCTCGCGGGAAGAATTGCACGAGATGTTCGGCAAGCGCGGCCTGGACTTCTACGACGAGGTCCGCGGGCGGGACGATTCACCGATTGAGGAGCATTATGAGCCGAAGTCCATCGGCGAGGAGGAGACGTTCGATCGGGACACGCGCAACGCGATGCTGATCGGCGAGTGCCTCAAGAAGCTCTGCCAGGAAGTAATGCGGCGATTCACCCGCGAAGGCTTTGAGACCTTCCGCACCGTCGTCGTGAAGGTGCGCTTCGCCGACTTCGAGACCCATACGCGCGCCCACACGCTGCGAAGCGCCGCCGGCTCCGCGGCGGCCCTCGAACGTGAAGCCTTGAAGCTGCTGCTGCCGTTCCTCGACGGCCGCGAAAACCCCCACCGCAAGCTGATCCGCCTCGTCGGCGTGCGGATCGAGAAGCTGCGGCGAATGGATGAAACCACGATGTGCTAGACTGAACTATGGCGCTCCAGAAAGGCGCTCCTCTCAAGCCGGCTGACTTCGATATCTCGCCCGATCGCGGCTTCCTGTCCCCGCGTGATCCCCTGGTGACGCTTCCGTCCCCCTGGCCTCCATTCCTGAATCAGCTGGGCCAAACGCTCCCGAAACTCCTAGCCGCCCGGCAATTCCGGGGCACCGTCAATACCTTTCGTGAGAACTGGGCCCGTGGCGTCGGCAACCGGGACCTTGACGAACTCGGCTGCGCCGCCCGGACCCTCTCGTTCGCCGGCCACGGCTATGTCTGGGAAGAGCCGCACCGACCGGTGGCTCGCATCCCCGCCGCTCTCGCCGTTCCCTGGTGCCATGTCATGAAACAACTGGGCCGGCCGCCGGTGCTCTCCTACGCCTCCTATGCGTTGGACAACTGGCGGCGGCTCGATGGTTCCAAGCCGATCGCGCTCGGCAACATCGCCCTGTTGCAGAACTTTTTCGGCGGGTTGGATGAGGAGTGGTTCGTGCTGGTCCACGTGGACATCGAAGCCAACGCCGGCCCGGCCCTTGCAGGGATCGTGCAGGCGATCAACTCGGTGCTCGCAGACGATCCGGACGCGGCCGCGCGAGGCCTGCGGGACACGGCCGCCGCCGAGGAGCGGATGTACAACACGCTGCTCCGGATGCCGGAGGGTTGCGACCCCTATGTCTATTTCCACCGCGTGCGACCCTACATCCACGGGTGGAAGGACAACCCGGCGCTGCCGCAGGGGATCGTGTACGAGGGCGTCGAGGAATTCCACGACAAGCCGCAACAGTTCCGGGGCGAGACCGGCGCGCAGAGTTCCATCATTCCTTCCCTGGACGCCGCGCTCGGCGTGACCCACGAAGCCGGCCCCCTCACGCATTACCTGCTGGAGATGCGCGAGTACATGCCACCACGGCACCGCGCGTTCATCCAGACCCTGGAAGACCTGAAGGACGAGCAGGGGCGACCGCTGCTCTTCGGGTACGTCCGTCATTGGAAGCGGAACCACCCGGCCTTATGGGACGCCTTCCGCGAGTGCATCAGCGGGCTCGCCCGGTTCCGCGAAACGCACTACGACTACGCCGACCGCTACATCCACCAGCAGAGCCAGCGGAGCCTCAGCAACCCGACCGGCGTCGGGACCGGCGGCACGCCGTTCATGACCTACCTGAAGAAGCACCTCGACGAGACGCTCCAGTTGCTGGACGCCTAGGGCACCTTGGCTCGGCCGATGGTGCTGGCGTCGGTGCCGAACCAGATCTCGCGCGCGGGCGGGTAGAAGACCATGTTGCGGACCGCGCCGCCGCCGCTCTTGATCTCCGTGATGCTGAAGAAGGACGACGCGGCGGGGTCGAACCCCACGAGGCGGTTGGGCTGCGGTCCCGTCTCGACGAACCACAGCCGATCGCGATCATCCACCGTCATGGCGTAGGGCCGCGCGTCAGGTCCGCCCGGGAGCGGCCATTCGGTGATCTGCCCGGTCGCCGGGTCCAGCCGGCCAAGAAATCCCCTCGCGTAGTCCCCGTACCAGATGTGGCCGTTCGAAGTGGCGGCGAGGCGCCGGCATCGTGTGTCGCCGCGCGGCAGGGGAATTTCCCGCACGGTCATGGTCGCGGGCTCCACGGTGGCGAGCTGGTTGGCACCGAACTCCGCGACCCACGGCCGCTGCTGGCGATCGAGCACGATCCCATAGGGGAAGGCCTTCGGGGTCGGGACGCGAATCACCTGGATCTCGCCCGTCGCGATTACGAGCTTGCCGATGAAATTGCTCCTGATGACCGTGAACCAGATGTCCCCTCGATGGTCGAACAGCAGGGTGTGGGGATCTTTCGCAGCCGCATCCGGCATCGGGAACTTGGTGATCTGTTTGGTCCGCGGATCGAGTTTGCCGATGTGGCCGGACTCGATCCCCGCGTACCAGGCCATTCCCAGCTCGTCCACGATGACGTTATGCGGCCGCGTGCCCGGCTCGAGCTCGAAGCGCGTGAATTCGCCGGTCGCCGGGTCGAGCCGGGCCACGTAGTCGCCGAACTGACCCACGAACCAGACCCGGTGCTGCCGATCCACGAAGGGATCGCGCGGCCGCGTGTCCTTCCAAGGGACCGGCCACTCCGTGATCTCGACCTGCACAGGCTCAGCGCTCCACGCCAGCGATGTGCAAAGGGCCGCAAGGATCGCGACGGGGCTTATCAACCTGCCACGAGACACGTGAGGGTCCGCTCCATCGTCCCACCTCCCGCTTCGTTCCCACTCACGAGCCGGTTTTCGGCCACGGAGAAGGCATGTGAAACTCGGCGACCTTGGGCTTGACCAGATCGGCGAAGTCCCGGTACCGAAGCTTCACCGCCTCCGAGTACGTGCCGGCTGGAAAGACGATCTCCTCGTCTTCCGCCAGGGACCGGTCCGCATACACCTCAAGCCCGTAAAGGTTGCCGAATGGCGGCATGGCGCCGAGTTCGCAATCCGGAAAGAGCCCTCGAAGCTCCTCCTCGGTCGCCAACCTCACCTCATGCGTCTGGAAGATGTCTCTCAGCCGGTGGAGGTCCACCTTCCAGGTGGCCGGCAGCACGGCCATGACGAACCGCTCCCCTGCCTTGAGCATGACGACTTTGGCCAGATCTTTGCCGGCGATATGCAGGGCCTGAGCCAGTTCCTTAGCGGTATACGTCGTTCCGTGCGTGAGGACCTGGTGGCCGACCTTATTGCTATCCAAATAATCCTTCAAGCGATTCAGGACGCTCATGGCAAAATCCTCCCTTGCGGCATGGCAGCCTCCGGTATGGTATCAATAAGCGGCAGTCTAGCGCAGTCCAGAAGGAAAGGCCAGAATCCCCGGGCGTTAGTGGTTGGAGGAAGAGTTCTCGCGGCGCATCCAGTAGAGGATATCTTCCTGGCGCCTGGACAGGTACGGCGTAAGCCGGATTGGATCGTACCGGCGGGGGGACGGCAGGATCGCGGCGAGCAGGGCCGCCTCCTCCTCGGTCAGTTCAGCGACCGACTTGCCGAAGTGGTGGCGCGCGGCGGCCTCCGCCCCGAAGACGCCCGCTCCCCATTCCGCCACGTTCAAATACAGCTCCAGGATACGTTTCTTGGGGAGCGCCAGTTCAAGCCGCCACGTGAGCAGCGCTTCATGCGCCTTCCGGAGCAGGCTCTTTTCGGGCGAGAGGTAGAGGTTCTTCGCCAGTTGCTGCGTGATCGTGCTCCCGCCGCGCTGTAACTTTCCCTTCTCCCAGTTCCTGGTCAGCGCCTCCCGGAGCCCCTCCCAGTCAAAGCCGTGATGCCGGTAGAACGATGCGTCTTCGGCCGCGAGGACCGCCTTCTGCAGATGCGGTGAGATGCGCGTCAGCGGCACCCACGTCCAGCGCAGCGCGAAGGAACGGCCCTTCCCGGCCGCCTCCGCCTTTCGGGACTCGATGAAGGCCGTGGTGGACGGATTCGTCCGGGCGAGCGCAGACACGTCGGGGAGCGTCGCGTACCAGTAGAGACCGACGCCGGCCGCGGACAGGGCCAGCAGGAGAGCCAGACCGACGATTACGCGGATTTCATGCCCTTTTCGTGGTCCTTGATGAGCAGCGGCGTGGCCTTGCCTTCGATCACGTCCTCCGTCACCACGCATTCGCGGATCTCGCGCTGCGAGGGGATTTCGTACATGACGTCCAGCATGACCTCCTCGAGGATGGAGCGCAGGCCCCGCGCCCCGGTCTTCTGCTTCAGCGCCTTGCGGGCCACCGCCACGATGGCGTTCTCAGTGAACTTGAGTTTCACCTTCTCGAAGGCCAGCAGCTTCTCGTACTGCTTGAGCAGGGCGTTCTTGGGTTCCGTCAGGATGCGGATGAGCGCCTTCTCGTCCAGCTCGTCCAGCGTGGCGACCACCGGCAGCCGGCCGACGAACTCGGGGATCAGCCCATACTTGAGCAGGTCTTCCGGCTGCACCTGCGCCAGCAGGAGGCCCATGCGCCGTTCGTGCTTGCCGCGGATCTCCGCGCCGAAACCGATCGATTTCTGGTTGAGCCGCTGCTCGACCATGTTCTCCAGCCCCACGAACGCGCCGCCGCAGATGAACAGGATGTTCCCCGTGTCCACCTGGATGAACTCCTGGTGGGGGTGCTTGCGCCCGCCCTGCGGCGGCACATTGGCGACGGTGCCCTCGATCAGCTTGAGCAGGGCCTGCTGCACGCCCTCCCCCGACACGTCCCGCGTGATGGACGGACTGTCGCTCTTGCGGCTGATCTTGTCGATCTCATCGATGTAGACGATCCCGCGCTCGGCCCGCTCCACGTCGTAGTCGGCGGCCTGCACCAG